>CAYNZC010000033.1:23755-34930 GCA_964401575.1 uncultured Verrucomicrobiota bacterium | reverse complement strand
CACCAAATGGGCCCGGTGCCACCGGGCCTCGTCGGGAACCTCAGCGGTTGGGCTGTTCCTGGCTTCACGCGATCTTGCGTGGCATTGCCACCTTGCCGGTCCGGGTCAGTTCGACGATTCCGAATGTGCCCATCAGTTCGAGGAATTTCTCCAGCTTGCTTTCGTTGCCGGTCACTTCGACGGTGAGGCTTTTGGGCTGCACATCGACAATCTTTGCTCGAAAGATGTCCGTTATTTGCATCACCTCGGCGCGCGATTTCGCATCGACGGCCACTTTCACCAACGCCAGTTCGCGGTCCACGTACTCATCCTCGCGAAAATCCTGAACTTTCATGACATCCGGCAGCTTTCCAAGCTGCTTCAAAATCTGTTCCAGCGTCGCATCGTCACCCCGGGTGACAATAGTCATCCGTGATGCTGTGGGGTCATGCGTCGGGGCCACATTGAGCGAGTCAATGTTGTAGCCCCGACCGCTAAATAGGCCCGCAATGCGGGTCAGGGTGCCGAACTTGTTCTCAACAAGAACTGATATTGTATGTCGCATAATCGGTCCAGAGGACGCTGAAGGCTATCAATAGCAAAATATCGGGTCAATAATGGCTTCGGATTTTTTGACGCCGGCTCAAAAGGCGAGGGGGGCGGAGTGAAGTGGCATTCATCCGTGCGCATCGAAAAGCTGCTAAAATCTGTAAGCGATGTTTGCCAGCAAAATTAAACTGTCGTCTTTTCCGCCCGCAGTGTCCGTGCCGCCATAAGGTTCGGAGCCGTCTGTGGCGTGATCCCACCGGAATTCGATTCTGCTGAGCACGTTTCTCCAAAGGTCGTACTGCAGCGTGGCAGTAACGGCGACCACATCATCCGCACCCAGGAGAATGGCGCTGCCGCTGCTGGCATACTCGCCTCGCGCGAGCAGGGTCAGCTTTTCGGAGAGCGCGAGCGAACCATAAACCGCTACCGCATTAGCATAAGTGGAACCGCGAAGCGGTTGATCATCAATGCCCAGGTAGTCGTAGGCTGCGCCCAACTTCAAGGCGCGAATCGGTGTGTTCATTGTGGTGCCAATGTAGTAGCTGGTTTGATCCCCTGCGACAAACCCACCCGAACTCCCATCGGGGGTGGACGGATTGAAGCCGTTGATGATTCCGGCATAGAGACTCGATCCAGCCAGGAACCCGAGGTTCTTGGGCGCCGTAAGCGCCACCGAAGCCATCCAGGTCTTATAGGACTCTGCCTTTTCGGGGAAAGCGCGACTGTTGATGTCCGGTCCAAAGGTGTTTGCCACCCCTGCGGAGACGCTCAGCGCATCGCTGAACTTGTAGGTTGCCAGCAATCCTGTGTGCGTGGTGGGTTCGATAGTGTATCCATACGATCGGGTGTGGTGCGGATTTGCCGGAGAATCGAAACTCTCGTACCCGATGATTGTGTCCCAAACGCCGAATTTGAGTTCCAAACCATTCCCAAACGGGGCGTGTAAAGCCATGAAGGCTTGCTTAATGGCGAAATCTGATTCGTCGAATCCACTCGACGATGTCGAGAGCGATCGCGCATCCGGGCCAAACAGAAGATCCACTTTGTAACTGGCAATCCAATCCCCCTCCGATGGCAGATTTTCGATTGAAAGCTTAACGGCATTCAAATTGAACCCGTCCGCTTTTCCCTGACCAAATGAATAGGCGGGCAGTCCCGCGTTGCCCGAGCCGAGGTTCCACTGTGCCGAGGTGTCAACATACCCGCTAAGCATGGTCGAGCTCAGCGATGTCATCACCGGGCTCGTAGCCTCTTCCGCGGATGAAACACTTGGGAAGGTGAGTATGCCCGTACCAGCCAATAACAGAGTCCATTTGTTCATTTTATTCTTCATCGTTTTGCTGCCTGGCAACAGTCAGGGGGAACACCGTGCCAGACGGACCGCTGCTTACACAAAGTGTGCCAAGCCGTCATGATCTGCGTAGCATACAGCAAATCAACAGCTTGCGAGCTTTTATTGGAGGGCATGACCGATGGGTTGTGCTGGCGATTTTTTTACACCTGGTTAAAAAGAATCACCCTCCACACCGAAAAGTCAGACAAAATTTCCTCGTCACTCAGCATCTCACTCAGCAAAGTATAAGGGAATGAATAGGGTGTTTTACATTTTGCGATTAGCGTGCGTGGTTTTCGTGTTGATCTCGAACGTCGTCTGGGGTCAATCGGCTGACCGGTCCCGGACTCGAGGACATCAATTCATCGGTTTGCGATCGTTTTCCGGTTGGCAAAAGAGCTCGGGGGACAGGGCGCGCGAGACTGTTCTCACGTCTCCGGAGATCGTGGCGCGGATGCAGTGGAACGAAATGGTGCTTTCGTGGAATGCGAAAGCGCCGGACTCGACGTACATGAAACTTGAGGTCCGGGCCATTCGGGAGAACGGGCCGACCAAGTGGTACACCATGGCACTGTGGGCCCCTGACCGGGAGCGGTTTCCCAGGGAGAGTGTCCTGCAGCAGAGGGATGCAGACGGCAACGTGGAAACGGACACACTGATACTGACCAGACCCGCGAGCCGATTGCAGGTGCGCGTCACCCTGGGAAGTGCTGACGCCCGGAAGGCGAGCTTGAAGTTCGTCGGCATTGCACTGACAGACTCCAGCGTAAAACTTCCGGCATTGGAGCCAAACGGCGCGGCTTGGGGCAAGACGCTGCCCGTGCCTGAGCTGAGCCAGATCCCCTATCCGAACGGCAACGTGATATGCAGCCCGACCACCGTCTCGATGATGATGAACTTCTGGGCGGCCGAGCTGCGCAGACCGGAGTTGAAGAGAGACGTGCCGGATGTCGCGGCAGCCGTTTTCGACACGAACTGGAAAGGCACAGGCAATTGGGCCTTCAACATGGCCTATTGTGGCTCTTACAGCGGCATGCGCGCGTATGTGACACGAATGTCGGATGTGGCTGAACTGGAGGAGTGGGTGCGCGCCGGGATGCCTGTTGGTTTGTCGCTTTGTTATGACCTGTTGAGGGGCCGGCCCTCGCGGTCCTCCGGCCACCTTGTGGTTTGCGTCGGGTTCACCGAGAATGGCGATCCCGTGATCAACGATCCGGGCACTTCGAAGAATGTGCGGAAGATCTTTCCCCGGGAGAGCCTTGTAAAGGCCTGGGCATATTCCAGGAACGCGGCTTATCTCGTTTATCCTGAGAATGCGGAAATCCCGACGGATCCCTATGGTCATTGGGATTCATGGAGCGCGCGTCAGCGCGTCCGGACGGAAAAGGCCCGGTACAAGTGAGTGCGAAGTCCGCGCGAGCGCGGAGATGGGAGACAGACGCCTTACAATGGTAACCTTTCTGCGGCTATCACAACCGGTAACCAGTGAGGGCTATCAGTCCAAACAGAAACGTCCCGAGAGCCAGCAGCGCTATCAGGAAGAGAATGATCTTATGGTGCCGCGCCATGTCACCCGCGGTTGGCCGCGCTTGCATATCCCCATGCCAGTCCGAGGACTAGGCCGCCTGCGTGCGCCCAGTTTGCGACGTTCCCGAGCGCGCCTGTGAAGGCTGCTGCAAACCAAACCATCATGAACATCATGGTGACCGGCTGGACGAGGTAGCCTGAGGCAGGATCCAGCTTTCCCCGGAGCCATACATAGCCGAGCATTCCGTAAACGACGCCGGACATGCCGCCAAATCCCGGCGAGCCGCCAATGTAGAACTGCGCCAGATTCGAGCCCACGGCCAGGCCCAGAACCAACAGGGCCACAAATCGCGTGCCTTGGCGCACTTCAATGAGGGTTCCCAGGTCCCGAAGCCAAAGCATATTGAACAGAATGTGCCAGATGCTGAAGTGGAGTAAAATCGGCGTGACCAGGCGCCAGATCTGCCCATGACGGATCTCCGGCAGCGTCCAATCCGCGCCGCCCGCTATAAAGAGCCAGCGCTCCCAAGCACCAGGGCTGAGCCGCATCAGCACGTAAAGAATCACGCACGCTACGATCAGCCCCAGCGTCAGTGGGCCAAATCCGGCCACGAGCATCGGGCGGAACATTTGCCGGCGTCCCTTGACTTTCTTTTCCCACCGTTGCTGCTCTCTTTGCTTTTCCTCCCGCAAGGCAGAGGCGCTTCTTGCTTCGGACTGAAATTTTTCGTGCCCGGGATTTGCGCTGAATTCCTGCAGAAGCTCTTTGGCTGCGTCGATCTTGTCCTCCTCTGATATCCAAACGGCCCAGCCGTCAGAGTGGTCGGATTCCACCGTGTTATCTATTCCTTGTACAAGGAGGTAGTCGCCAAAGACGCGGGCGCTTGGTTCATCTTTCAGGTGGCCTATGAGACGCATGCTCTCACCAGCCTACAACGGAAATCGCTCAGGTAAAGCAGCAACAACGGATGCACGACGCACGACCATTAAAAAATGGAGGCACACTCGCGCGACTTGGGGAATGACGGGGGCCAATGAACGACACAACGCCTTGCCGAAGCGTTCCCGGGGTTGCAGCGCGCCCTAAAACCTCGTAGAACTGTCTGCACAATGAGAAATCGCGCGATCTTTGCAACGAGGCTCACCTCTTTTTTATTCATCTTTGTCGTCAGCCTGGCGTGGGCGGCGTCCAAGCCAAACTTTGTTATCATTCTAGCGGATGATCTCGGCTACGGGGATCTGGCCTGCTTTGGGAACCCAGTCATACACACCCCCCAGTTGGACAGGATGGCCGCTGAAGGGGTCAAACTGACCGAGTTTTATGTCGGCGCCTGCGTATGCACGCCGAGTCGCGCGGCGCTGCTTACCGGCCGGCTTCCGTTGCGCAGTGGCATGGCTGGATCCGACAAGCTGCGGGTGCTTTACCATGACTCGCTCAAGGGCCTGCCCCCGGAGGAAATCACGATCGCGAAGGCGCTGAAAGGAGCAGGGTATGTCACTGCATGCATCGGCAAATGGCACTTGGGCGTTCATTCGCCCTATTTGCCGATGGACCACGGTTTTGATGCCTTCTTCGGGCTTCCATATTCGAACGACATGAATCGCGCGCCCTCGGGGCGCAAGGTGAACACAGCAAGCCCGGAAGCGCGCATCGAGCATTTCAACGTGCCGCTATTGCGCGGCACAAATGTTGTGGAGGTTCCTGCCCGCCAGGACACCCTGACCCGCCGTTACACGGAGGAGGCTGTGAAATTCATCCGTGAGCGCCGTGGACAACCATTCTTTCTCTACATGCCCCATACGTTTCCGCACGTGCCGCTGTTTGCCTCCGGGCAGTTCAGGGGCAAGAGCCGCCGAGGGCTATACGGGGACGTGGTCGAGGAGTTGGATTGGAGCGTTGGCCGGGTGATCGAGACGCTAAAGGAAGAAGGTATCGCAAACGACACGTTTGTTTTGTTCACCAGCGACAATGGACCGTGGCTGACGCGCAACCTGGCAGGTGGTTCTGCCGGCTTGCTCCGCGACGGCAAGGGAAGCACTTGGGAGGGCGGCATGCGTGTGCCTGCCGTCGCGTGGTGGCCGGGCAGGATCCAGCCGGGAACTGTAAACCGGCAGATGTGTTCCTCGATGGACTTGTTTCCGACCTTGCTGGCACTGGCGGATGTGAAGGTGCCTCAGGACCGCGTTTATGACGGCTACGACATCAGACGGATGTTGTTTTCGGGCGCGCAAAGCCCGCGGGATTCTTTCTTCTACTACCGGGGAGCAGAACTGTATGCCGTTCGAAAAGGCGACTTTAAAGTGCATTTCACAACACGTCCCGGATACGGGCCGGAACCTGCCGAGGCCCACGCTCCGCCGTTGTTGTTCAACCTTGCCCAGGACCCGTCTGAGCGATTCAACATTGCCGACAAACATCCCGAAGTCGTCACTGATCTTGTGCAGCTTGCCCGCAGGCATAAGGCGGAAATGAAGCCCGGCGAGCCACAGTATTGAGAGCAATGTGTCCCCGCTTCCTGCTTCTGAAGTCGGGCGAAAGGGCGGGTTTGCCGGACGGGATTTGCGGCTGCCCGCGGCTATAGGGAAGTCTTAGTCGAGCTATCTGTAATAAAAGTGCAGCCCGGGCGGCTACCTGCTTGCGGGTCGGACGACAAAATCGTGTTCGGCGCGCTTTGATCCCGCCGCAATCATAAGACGGTATTTAATCCCGGGCGCGCAGGGATCGGCTGTGGCGTTTTTGATCGCCGGACGCATTCCGGGAATTTTGGCGCCGTACACGATTCCCATCGTAGGAACGGAGTTGGAATCGGTCACCATGTGCCAGAGCGGATGGGCGTACTTGTTTGTCTGGACCTCCGCGGCGTTGACTACCTTTACCTCGGTGAGGGCCAGTTTACGGTCGAAACTGAAGAGAATAGGCACAACGCGAACCTCGCCGAACTTGGGTGGTTTGGCGTTACGGACCATGCGTTGTTGAACCGCGCGGTGGACGATTTGAATACGATCATCCCTGAACCAGTCACTATTAAGGTAAACCGCGATGGCAACCAGCGCGACAAGTGCAAATATCAGCAGCCAGTCTTTTCGAGTCATAGCCTGTAACCATTGACGGCCCAAAATGGTCCTTATTCAATAACGATTGTATGTTAAGTCGAAAAAAATCACGGCAAGGCGCGTTTACGTTAATTGAACTGCTGGTTGTGATTGCGATCATCGCTATCCTGGCAAGCATGCTCCTGCCATCCCTGGCCAAAGCCAAGGAGGCCGGCCGGCGCATTTCCTGTTCGAATAACCTCCGCCAGCTCAACTTCGCCCTGGTGATGTATGCCGACGACAACAGCTCACGCTACCCGGAGCGGTCCAGCCAAAGCCGGTGGCCGACCCGGCTCATGGACGGTTATCGCAATTTCAAGGTGCTCAAGTGTATCTCCGACGGTCCGCCGGATCCCGGCACAGGCAATGTGAATACAAACCTCTATCCAGCCGACGGCGCGCCCAGAAGCTTCTTTATCAACGGCTGGAACGACTACTTTAAACGAAAACTCTCGTCTGGTGATTTCGATAATTACATGAAGAGCGCAGCTATGTTGTCCATGCGACAAAGCGACATTCCGCATCCGTCGGACACGATTCTTTTTGGTGAAAAGAAAAATCGATCCACCCACTACTACATGGACCTGATCGAGCCGGGCCGAAGTGTTGATTTTCCGGGGATGATCGTGGGTAACGACGACAGTGAGCTTGAGCAGGGACGGCATGCCGGGAACGGCAGCGGCACGCGAACGGGGGGCTCAAACTACTCCATGAACGACGGCAGCACTCGCTTCATAAAGTACTGGCGGTCAGTCGGTCCATTGAACCTCTGGTGCACCATGGACGAAGATCGGTCCAGCTCCACCTACGCGCTCTCTTTCTAAAACGATCTACTTGACCAGCACCCCGGGCGCCCCTCCCCGGCTGGCCGCCAACCGTGGCGGTTTTCCGTAACCGGGATCATCGCGCGCGGTCGTAGGATCTTTCCGCCTCCGGCAGTGCCACCGCGCGAGGACGAGGATAAGATTCCCCGCCGTTATTCAGAATTGCCCGTGAATCCTTCTTTCTCTACGTTCAATCTCGCAATAGCTATGAGCGTGCTAATCGTTGGATCAACGGCGTTGGATTCTATCAAGACACCCACTGCGGAGAATCTGCGGTTGCTGGGCGGTTCGGCGAGTTATGCCGCCCTGGCGGCCAGTTTTTTTACCGAGGTGCGTATGGTCGGTGTTGTGGGGGACGATTTTCCCGCTCGATATTTGAACCTATACAAGCGCCGCGGGATTGACCTTGCGGGACTGCAACGCGTGCCGGGAAAGACCTTCCACTGGTCGGGCGAATACGAGTCCAACATGAATCACCGCCGCACATTGCTGACGGAGTTGGGCGTGTTTGAGACATTCACTCCGACGCTGCCGAAAAACTACCGCCGGGCCGAGTTTGTCCTGCTGGCCAACATCGCGCCATCTCTGCAGTTGCATGTGCTGGACCAGGCACAGAGGCCGCGATTTGTGCTGGCGGACACGATGGATCTTTGGCTGAACATCGCCATGCCTGATTTGCTGAGGCTGCTCAAGCGGTTGGATGGATTCGTGCTAAACGAAAGCGAGGCCGCCCAGCTAACCCGGGAGGAGAACGTTTTTCGCGCGCTCAAGCGTATCCACAAGATGGGGCCCCGCTACGTGATCGTGAAGCAGGGATCGCACGGTTCCATTCTTTCCAGCCCTGCCGGGTTGTTCATCTGCCCGGCGTATCCAATCGAGAAGCTCGTGGATCCGACCGGCGCGGGAGACAGCTTTGCCGGGGCGATGATGGGGTTTCTCGCATCGCGCGGCGGGTCCGTGGAGCGGAAGATCCGGCAGGCCATGATCTACGGCAGTGTGGTAGCTTCCTTCTGCTGCGAGGGTTTTGGAGTCACCCGCACGGCTCGGATCACGCGCAGGAAAATCGAGGAGCGCGCCAGGGCCCTGCTGAAACTTACCGCCGTGCCATAAAGACTGCTGGAAAAATCCGCCACTTTGGCACAGTTTAGAGTCATGAGCGATTCGCCCCAGGCAACGGAACTGCCCGCACGAACCCAGGAACAGCAGCCGGGCGCGCAGGATCTTCAGTTGCGCCTTGAACAGATCGAAGCATCTCAGGCCGCCCTGGACCAGGAACATCGCAACCTGCGCTACCTGATCGAGTCTGTCATCGCGCATCGCCTGCAGTCCCATAGCGAACTGGTGCTGCTCCTGACCAATCTTGTCAGCAAACTGCCGATCAACGATGTCGGTCTCATCATCTCCAAGCTTGTCGAGCACAACACCAACGTAAGCCAATACCTCGCCGCGCTGTCCAAGGGAACAGCGGACGTTCCCATTCCCGAGCCAAATGTTCTTAAAACCCTCGATCACGCCAAAAAGGATCTCCGGGCTGCGGTGGGCCCGCTGGTCGAGGCATTGATTCGGCTCAAGCCTCCGGTTGAGCCCGCGTTGCTCGAAACGCTGCCTGCCAATCCGGATGTCTTTTTCACTCCCGCCGCGGTCCGCGCGTGGCGATGCTTTGTCAAAGGCCAGGTTCCGCGCGAGCGTGTTGTGCGCGAATTCGGCGAGGCGGCGCTCAAATGCTGTGTGGACATGACCACGGATCCCAAGCTGAACCCGCGGCCGCGGACGGAGGAGATCGTGCTCGGTTTCAAAGATGATTTCGAGTCGTGCCTTGCGTCTGAAACCGGGATTCAGCCGGAGCAGAAGGAAAAGCTGCTGGAGCTTTACAGGCGGGTGCAGGAGACCAAGACCAATTCCGACCAGGCGCGCGCGCAGCGGGCGGCATTCCAGAAGCTCTCATTCTTCATTGAGCTGCTCTATTACTACGAGCATCAGAGCACCGAGCCGGCGGATGTCGTGTTTGCGCAGAGACTGCCGGTGCTTGTCGAGCAACTGGCAGTAACCGGTGAAAACCCGGATGAGGCATCCGTCCAACAGGCCGAGGAATTGCTGTCGCACATTGTGCATCCGGATCATCGCCAGATGGTGATCAATAATGTCGGGAAGGGCGGGGGGCCGGCGCGTACTATCAAATACATACTGACCTTGCGCTCGGAAAAGCTGGATAATCCCGATCCAATTGCCATCGAATTGGTGCGGCACCTGCTGCCCGCACAATCGCAGACAACCCCAAAGCCTGCCGACCTGCTCCCTTTGCTGCGACTCCTGCCGCAGGCGCGACAGAAGGCGGTGCTCAGAGCCATCGGGCATACCGACCGGCTGCGAAAACAGGACGCGGATGTGCTTGCGAAGGCGCTGGCGGCCGATCTCGGCATCGTCAACATCGAAGAAGCCAAGCCTGCGGCCCAGGTGCCGCCGGAAGTGGAACGTGAACTGGCCTGGGGCAGGATTAAGGATATGGTAGCGCAACGCAGTGACGCCGTCTCTTTGGCCAACGCCATACGCGAGCGACTGAATGCCCATTACGAGTCCGAGGAGA
Organism: uncultured Verrucomicrobiota bacterium; assembly: GCA_964401575.1. Classification (GTDB taxonomy): domain Bacteria; phylum Verrucomicrobiota; class Verrucomicrobiia; order Limisphaerales; family UBA8199; genus CAYNZC01. The sequence continues at coordinate 25,041 of CAYNZC010000033.1, read as the reverse complement.
TTCGGCAGAGCTGGGTTGTTTTGACCGATGCCGATCCGATGTCGTTTATCCGGGTATTTTGTCAATTGCCCTACCTGCCCGGAGGCAAGACGGATCCGATCGCCAAGCCTGTCATGGAAAGCTACCTGACCCGGCTTGTGCATGAAAAGTATGCCTCCACCTACCACCGCGTCCTGACGAGTCTTCGGAACATTCACAAGACCAAACCGGACAGTCCCACCCTGCAGACATTTATGGCGCTATGCAGGTGGGCCAGCCCTGAGGCCGCCGCTAAGATTGCGGCTGATGTCGGGATGCATGCATAAACTGCGATTCCGCAGCGTTTCGCGCAGTCTCCTGATGGTCGGGGTTTTGCGTTGAAGCTGTGCTTGACGGTCTTTCGTCCGCAGTCCTAAATGGAGCATGCGAAAATCGTTCAGCAGCCGACGGCAATTCCTCCAAACGACGCTGAAAACCGGCGCCATTCTCTGTGTCCCACAAATAGTTCCAAGCATGGTGCTGGGCCGCGGGGGCGTGGCGCCGAGCGAGAAGATCGTTTTGGGGGCCATTGGCATTGGCAGCCGGGGCAGTTATGTGCTCGGCTGTTTCCTGGAAGAGCCCGACGTTCAGTTCGTGGCTATTTGCGACGTGAAGGAAGAGCGGAGAAAGGCCGTAAAGGAGCGCGCCGATGCAAAGTACGGGAACAAGGACTGCCGGATGTATCGGGACCTGCGCGAACTCCTGGCCCGGCCGGACATTGACGCGGTGCTGGTCGCTACCGGTCCGAACTGGCAGGGGCTGGCCTCGATGACGGCCGCCAACGCCGGGAAAGACGTTTACGCCGAGAAGCCATGCACAAAAACGATTCGTGAAAGCCTCGAGCTGGCCAGAACCTTTCGTCGCACCGGGCGGGTGTTTCAGGCCGGCACACAGCGGCGCAGCCTGCCGAACTTTGCCTTTGCGGTGGACCTGGCAAAGCGCGGCAAGCTTGGCAAAGTGCAAACGCTGCATGCCCATCCCGGCGGGCTCGGCACGGAAACCAGCGGGTGGCTCGAGGAGCAACCCGAGCCGAATCGGGAGGAAATCGATTGGGATCTTTACCTCGGACCCGCCTCGTGGCGGCCCTTCAACAAGAAGCTTCTCGGCGCTTTTCATTTTGAGAAGGGCGGAGGCCTCGTGGGCGGTGGCTGCCTGGAATGGGGGTCGCATTGCGTGGATATCTGCCAGTGGGCGAACGATGCGGACAATACAGCCCCTGTGGAATACGAGCCGGTTGCCGGGCAATTGCATGCGCGCTACGCCAACGG
>CAYNZC010000033.1:0-23655 GCA_964401575.1 uncultured Verrucomicrobiota bacterium | reverse complement strand
AACAGAAAGGTCTTTTACGACCCCGTGAAGAACGAGTTCATCAACGACGAACAAGCCAACCGCCTGCGCTCGGAAGCGCTTCGCGAGCCGTGGCGCATCTGACAGCATCCCTTATGCACCACCAACTCCATCGAAACAGCGGTCAACTTCAATCCTCGATGAAATCCATCTCAATGACTCAACATCGTTCATTTATCGGCGTTCTTTGTGCCGTCGCCGTCCTCCTCACAATCGGGAGCGTGCATGCCGCACCATCGGCTCGCAACCTGCGTGTCCAAATGGGAGCCTCCGAGGCCTCCCAGAATTTCGGGCCGGACTTGCGGAAGCAGGACGAGCTGATCGCTAAAATCCAGTCGCCATCGACTCCCAAGGGCGAGAAGGCCGTTTCCTGCAAGCATCTGGTGATTCATGGCACGGACAAAGCACTCCCGGCTCTTGTGCCCTTGTTATCCGATCCGCAGCTCGCTTCCTGGGCTCGAACTGCCATCGAGGCCATACCCGGTCCGCAGGCGGATGCCGCCCTTCGTGACGCGATGCCTTCTTTAAAGGGCAACCTGCTTGTCGGTGTTATTAACTCGATCGGAGTGCGAGGAGATGCGCGCGCTGTTAAGAGCCTCTCGGCAAAGCTGGCAGATCCTGATCCCGAGGTGATATCTGCATCCGCGGTGGCGCTCGGCAAGATAGGCGGCACCGGCGCAGCGAGCGCTCTGCAGGCCGCTTTGAAGACTGCGCCGTCTCAATCCATAGCCGATGTCGCGGAAGGAGCCGTCCGCTGCGCAGAAAAGTTTCTTGAGCAGAAGAACCCCAGACGTGCGCGGGCGCTTTACGATGCTGTCAGGGAAGCGAAGGTTCCGCCAAACAAGCAATTGGAGGCTGTTCGTGGAGCGATCCTGGCGCGCGGAGATGCCGGCATAACGATGCTGATCGAGGAAATCCGGTCATTGGACCAGGACCGGTTCAGCATTGGTTTGCGTACCGCGCGTGAACTGCCGGGGCGCAAGGCAACCGATGCCATAGCGGCCGAAGTGCGCCGGAGCCCTGAGGAGCGTCAACCGCACGTGCTGCTTGCCCTGGCAGATCGTCATGACCCCGCCGCGATTCCAACTGTGGTCGATTGCGCCAGGAGCGGCTCCAGGCCGCTGCGTCTTGTGGCCGTCGGCGTTCTCGAACGAATTGGAACGATGTCCTCGGTTCCGGTGCTGATCGAGGTGGCCCAAAGCCAGGACGCCGCTCTGTCCCAGGCCGCCATAGGCGCGCTCACCCGGTTGCCTGCCGAGGGCGTCGAGGCGGACCTTGTGTCGCGCCTGCAGAAAGCCAATGGACGCGAGCGGGAAGTGCTGATACGCATTGCGAACCAGCGTCAGATTCCAGATGCGCTCGGAGCAATCATGGCCTCCACGAAGGATCGGGATCCTGCTGTGCGCAGATCCGCCGTCCAGGCCGCCGGCAACCTCGGCTCGGAAAAACAACTTCCGGAACTGGTTCAACTTCTACAGGGGACCAGTGAGGCCCGCGACAAGGGTGACATAGAGGATGCGATGGTAGCTATCAGCTCGCGATCCCCGGCAGCGGTGGCCTCGGTGGCGCCTCTGGCTCGGAGCTCCAATCCTGAGTTGCGCAGTCTTGCGTTGAGATGTCTCTCCGCCTGTGGAGGTCCCGAGGCTTTAGCGGCAGTGAGAAACGCCGTTGAGGACAAAGATCCGGGTCTGCAGGATGAAGCGGTGCGCGCGCTCTCCACCTGGCCGAACACATGGCCTGAGGATTCCGCTGTGGCGGAGCCGTTACTCGCTCTCGCGCGGTCTGGCGCTAAGGGGTCGCACAAGGTGCTGGCGCTGCGCGGTTACCTCCAATACATCGAGGGCGACCCGAAACTGCAGCCGAAGGACAAAGTTACCAAAATCCGGGAAGCGCTTTCCCTGGCTCAGCGTTCCGATGAGAAACAGAGGGCCATCGCGGTCTTGAGCGAAGTGTTCGATCCCGCTGCTGTGGACGTGCTCGCCGGGTTGAGCGCGGATGAAGCGGTTCGCGAGGATGCCTGCTCGGCCCTGCTGAAGCTCGGCACCCGGGACGTCTCGGGATTGCCCAAACCCGATCGCCAGAAAGCGCTTCGAGCAGTGCTCGAAAGATCCGCTGTCGAGAAAACCCGCCAGCGGGCTGAGGATCGCCTGAAGGCGCTGCAGTAAACCTCCGCTCAGCGAGGGAAGCAGTTAAGGAGCGTGTGTCGGGCTGTGTGTTGCGACTGCGCGATGGCGCGGCTGATGTATTCCTTGGCCGTGCCGACGGCCCGCGCCAGGGGCATCCCCAGGGCCAGTGCGGCCGTGACCGCCGCCGAGTAGGTGCAGCCTGTGCCGTGCGTGCTGACTCCGCGGACGAACGGCGCCGTAAGCAGCAGTTCCTCCGCGCCGTTGTAAAAAACGTCCACCGCATCTCGCAGGCCCTGCAGGTGCCCTCCCTTAACCAGCGCGGCGCACCCGTATGTTTCAAAAATCCTCCGCGCTGCAGTGCGTAGATCCTCGGGATCTTTGATCTCCATCTCCGAAATAATCTCTGCTTCCTGCAGGTTCGGCATGACCAGGCTCGCCAGCGGCAGAAGCTTGAGCAGGGACGTTACTGCGGCCGGTTTGAGCAGCCGGGCTCCGCTGGTGGCCACCATCACGGGGTCCACAACGAACGCGGTCCGGTCCGCTGCTGACTCACGCCAGTCGCGCACCACGCGGATGATATCGCCGGAATAAAGCATGCCTGTTTTTGCGGCGTGCGGCTTCAGGCCGGAGGTTACCGCGTTGATCTGGGCTCTCACCATCTCTGGCGTGCAGGCCTGGATGCCATACACCCCCGCCGGATTCTGCGCCGTCAAACAGGTAATGGCTGAGGTGCCGTGCACCCCGAATGAGGCAAACACTTTTAGGTCGGCCTGGATTCCCGCTCCGCCGCCGCTGTCCGATCCCGCGATGGTCAGGGCGCAAGGGATTCTTTCTCGTTTCATGATGGTTTATGCGCGAGCGAGGCGCCGCAGGAGTTTGTTGTGAATGTCGCCGAAACCACCGTTGCTGAACACGCAAACGACATCACCGCCCTGAACGTTTCTCCGCAGGTGTTCAACAATCGCTTCCGCGTCCGGCAGATAGGCCGCTGCGCGCCCTCCCGAGGTAATGTCGTCGATGAGCCGGTTCGGATCCAGACGTTCGCCCGGGGACAACAACTCCAGCCGCGCCACTTGCGACACCACCACGGCGTCGGCTTCGCGAAACGCTTCCGCCAGCTCTTTCTGAAATATATTTCGCCTTGTAGTGTTTGTTCTCGGTTCGAAAACCGCCCAGAGCTTCTGGGTCGGATACTTGATCCGTAGCGCTTTCATCGTTTCGCGGATGGCTGTGGGGTGATGGCCGAAATCGTCCACCACGGTCACCCCGCCGGAGATGCCGCGAACCTCCATGCGGCGTTTGATCCCCTTAAACGTATCGAAGGCGGATTGAATCTGTTGGTTTTTCAGGCCGCAATGCTTCGCGCAGGCCACCACGGCCAGTGCGTTGCGCAGATTCGGCTCGCCAACCAGGTTCAGGTGAAATTTGAAACTCGGGATTTCGAACTCGGTTGCTGTTGGGCCGTAGCGAATGTTGAACGCTCGCACCGCATTGTTTTCGCCCAGGCCGAACTTCTTCACTGGACAGTGTGAGACGTCGAGCAGGGGCGCCAGGTTCGCGTCGTCCCCGTTGCCCACCAACAATCCATTGCGTGGAACCAGCCGGATGAAGTGCCGGAAGGACGTGTTGATGGCTTCGAGATTGGGAAAGATGTCCGCGTGATCAAATTCGACGTTGTTGACGATGGCGACCTCGGGCAGGTAATGAACAAATTTGCTGCGCTTGTCGAAAAACGCCGTGTCGTATTCGTCCCCTTCAATGATAAACCATTCGCTTTCGGTAAAGCGCGCGCCGGTTCCCAGGTTTTCAGGAATCCCGCCAATCAGAAAACTCGGCTTCAGACCGTTGTGCTCGAAGACCCATGTGAGCAGCGAGGTGGTGGTCGTTTTGCCATGTGTGCCGGATACCACCAGGGACCTTTTGCCGCGAATGAAAAACTCTTTAAGCAATTCCGGCAGCGAGCAGTAGCGAAGCTTGTGGTCCAGGATATATTCGGCTTCAGGATTACCGCGGGAGATGGCGTTCCCAATCACCACCAGATCGGGACGATGGGCCAGGTTCTGCTCCGAGTAACCCGTCATCACCTCAATGTCCCGGGACGCCAGGAAGGTGGACATCGGCGGGTAAACGTTTTGGTCGGAGCCCGTGATTTTGACCCCTTTTTCCTTCAACGCGGCTGCGGCTGAGGCCATGGCCGTGCCGCAGATGCCCACAAAGTGAATCGAGCGAACTTGCGAAAACATTGCGCGATGATACGTTTCCGCGCGCCACATGGAAAGACTTGCGTTTCGCCGCAGTCGCGGCGAAGCCGCTGAGCATTCATGCGGGCGATTGATCGAGCCGTGTCAGTGAGCACGGACCTCGGTGTAATATGAGCACGATGCCTTTTCTGCTACTGCCGTTCCTGGAGTACCTGATTCCTACCGGATTGGGTCTGGGGGTTTTGCTCTGGTTGTTTAAGAAAAGGCTGAAAGGAATCATGGTGGGCGCCTGGGCTGGCGCGATTGTCTTATGGGTGCTTATTGTATTCACCACCGGACGCGGTTCCCTCAGCAACCTGGTATGGGAACCGCTTATGCTTGCCGCAGGGGTGCTGATGCTGTTTACCATCCACCTCGCACCTGATGGGCACCGGTACATCGAGGGCAGGCGACTGCTGGCCGCCTCTTTGCTGTTGGCGGTATGCATTGCGCTTCTTACTCCGGCGTTACCGGAGTGAGCGGATCACCGGAGCCGACCGCGTCGGGCAGCGACGCGGGATTCCCTCGAATGCACACCAGTTGGTCACTTGTTTGTTTGACCACAATGTCGTTCTGCTTAATATGTGCTAAATGAGACATTCAGTCGTCGGTGACTTTCGGTTTGGCTCAGGGCTTGTAGCTTGCGTGGTGTTTTTTGCGTTCATGCCGTGCCGGGCGGACGATGTCGAGGATTTCACTTTTGTCCAGGTCTCGGATGTTCATGCGCCGATGGCGCAGAGCGCGACGACGATCGCGCGCGTAAAAGAGCTTCGGGCCATAGACCTTGTGCCCTACAAAGTGAATGTGCCCAAGCCTTCGTTTGTTCTCGCGACGGGCGATCTGAATGAATTCGGCGGCGGGAGCGGCTGGTGGAAGGAATACATGGATTACTGGAAGGGTTGTCCTTTCCCGTTGTATCAGCAGCTTGGGAATCATGACAACACCTGGCATGGGAATATGCAGTCGCTCAGGCTGGCCGGGCAGAAAACGTATTACTCCTTTGACGCGCACGGCTGCCATTTTGTGGGACTGATGACGCCCACGCCGCAGGACCCCCGCCCGTCCATCTCCGAGGAGCAGTTGGTCTGGCTCGAAGCGGACCTCGAGAAGGTGACCAAACAAAAGCCGGTCTTTGTCTTCTTTCATCATCCGCTGGCCGGCTCGGAATTTGCCAGCCGGTATGATTGCGACCGCCTGCTCGATGTGCTGCGCCGTTACAATACTGTGCTGATGATGGCCGGGCACTCGCACGGGTTTGTCTCACGCCCGGTTGGAGGCTTGGACCAGGTGACAGGCGGGTCCACCTTCGGTGGCAATGCAGGTTTCTCAGTTCTTTCAGTCAAGGATGGAACCTTGCGGGTGGCATACTGGAAGGTGTCGGAACCGGCGCCGGGAGTTAAGTTGCTCGAAAAGAAGATTCCCGATGAGCCCGCCTTGCCCGTCATCGAGATCTCGTCCCCGGCGGTTCGCGAGGTGGCCGTGGCAGACCTGCGAATCTACGCGCGTCTTGGTTCCGCGAAGCCGGACGGAAAGGTCACCTATACGATTGATGATCGAGTCAGTGGCGAACTCATGGTTTCCGGGGGTGGTTCGGAATTTAGGGCCATGGGCCGGCCTTCCCTCATCGGGTTGCTTCCCGGCGCGCATTACCTGCGAGTCGAGCTATCCTCCGGTGGCAGGGCCTTGTCCCGGAGCACGCATTTCTTTTATGAGCCGGACCAGGGCCGAGCAGCATGGCGGGCTTACCTGGGCGCGTCTTCGAAGGTGACCCCAGTGGTGGAAAATGGTCTGGTATATGTGGCCGGGCATGACGGGGTGCTGCGGGCATTTGATGCGGCCAGCGGATCCGCCAAATGGACCTTGCCCTGCAGTGCTGAGATCCTGGCGTCACCCGTTGTGCATGGGGGCAAGGTCATCGTGGCGGATGGCACGGGGAAGGTGACTGCCTGTGACGACGCCGGAAAGCAACTCTGGAACTTCCAGGCAGCCAACGCCGTCTATTCCTCTCCGGTCGTATCGGGTGAGAATGTGCTGTTCGGTTGCAACGACGGCGTGTTCTATGCCGTGAACGCCGCAACGGGACGCCTCGCATGGACGAACAACGATGCCAGTTACTCGATCGAGGCCAAGCCGTGTCTCTGGCGCAACAAGGTGTACTACGGCGCCTGGGATCAATACGTGCGCTGCCTGGACGCCACCACGGGCAAGCTTCTCTGGAAGGCGAAGACGGAAGGCGTCAAGTCGGCTAAGGCCGCCCACCGGTATTACAGTCCCGGCGACGCCACGCCAGCGGTGGTGGATGGCAGGCTGATGATTGCGGACCGCAACTATATGCTGACCATTTTGGATGCCGAGACGGGCGCGCCGATTGGCGCCGTGTCGAAAGTTGCTGCTGTGAGCGCATCCGCAGACGGCCAGTTCGCATACCTTCGCGGCTCGGACGGGCGCCTGGCAAAAATCAACGCGGCGGGTAAAGAGGTTTGGAGCGTGCCTGCGGGGTTAAACGCGATTCCGACATCTCCGACCGAGCACAATGGAGTGGTGTATGTCTGTGGGAGCACGGGCCAGCTATCGGCCCATTCGGCGGCTGACGGCAAGCTCCAATGGCAGCACTCGGTCTCGCCGGGGCTGTTTGTCATGTCTTCGGTTGCCTGTGATTCAGATCGGGTCTATGCAACCGCTTTTGACGGCAGCTTGACGGCGCTGAGGCAGGGCCAATAGCCACGTGCCTGGAGACCGGGCAAACTCGCTGCTGATCAGCGTTGAAAAACAGATTGGCACAGCCTACGGCTTATGGTAGATAATACATCCGCTTTTTTGGGCGGGTGAAACAGCCAATTACGAAGCAATTTTATGTCACAACATCGCAGTTTAAGAGCAGCGTCCACACTGGGCGGCAAGCGCAACGTTATGAAACGCTTTGAGCGCATCGAGGTTCTCAAGAAACGCGGTCAATGGAAAGAGGGCGATCGCATCACCGGTCTCCGCAAGACCAAGCCCGAAGCCTGAGCAGCTCTTTCCCTGATCGTTCAGTGCGGCCCGGCCGCACTTTTTTATTTCCCTGAAAATGCAAGTGCGCCTCCAAAAATTTCTCGCGGATGCGGGCGTTGCTTCCCGAAGGGCAGGGGAGCAAATCATCCTGGAGGGGCGGGTCACGGTGAACGGCGCGGTGGCGCGGGAACTGGGGACGAAGGTTGACCCGGATGCCGACCATGTGAAAGTGGATGGAAAGCTTCTGCACCCCAGGAAAAAGATCTACCTCGCTCTGAATAAGCCGTGCGGGTTGGTTTGCTCGAAGAGCGACGAGCACGGGCGCCCCACCATTTACGAATTGCTTCCAAAGGAATGGACGCACGTTCATTCCGTTGGCAGACTGGATTTCGCCAGTGAGGGACTCCTCTTTCTGACGAATGACGGCGCTCTGAGCCTGAAGCTCACGCACCCGCGTTACGGTGTTATAAAAAAGTATTTGGCTACCGTGGGTGGCCTTGTGAACGAGGAGATGCTGGCCGAGTTTCGCAAAGGGGTGTGGCACGACGGCGAAAAGCTGCAGATCCTGCGGGGACGGATTTTGTCCGGTTCCGCGAAGCAAAGCGTTGTGGAACTGGAGCTTTCCGAGGGGAAATATCGCGAGGTGCGCCGGTTGTTCGAGGTTAAGGGGATGTCTGTTAAGAAATTGCAGCGCATCCAGGTTGGTAAAATCAAGCTTGGCGAGCTAAAAACAGGAAAATGGAGGACATTGACAGACGCCGAGATAAAATCTCTACTATCTTAAAGTTATGAAGAAGATTCTGTGGCTTATTCCGGGATTGGCCCTTGCCGGCAGTGTGCTGGCTCAGCAACTGACGAATCCCCCCCCATCTACCACGATCGAGCCGCCGGCTCCGGCGCCTGCCCTTGCCGTGGCGCCGACAAACGCGGCTCCGCCACCCGCGCCCGCGGCGGCGCCGAAAAAGAAGGCTGCAAAAAAAGCGCCGAAGGCGACCCCAAAGAAAAATGCCGCGAGCGCGCTGCGGACCACTCCCCTGGCGCCTGGCGTCGCGACTGTGGTGGCCAGCAATGTGAACGTGCGCGGGCAGGCCAAGCTGCGCAGCGAGGTTGTGACCCGCATCACCCGGGAACAGCAGGTTACCGTTCTCGAGGAGATCGTGAGAAACGATTCCGCAGCGGATGAGCCCTCCGCCTGGGCAAAAATCCTGTTGCCCACCAATGCCACGGTTTGGGTGCACATGAATTACCTCTCGAACAACACGGTCACTGCGACCGTGCTGAACCTTCGGAGCGGCCCCGGCGAGAATTACAGCGTGCTTGGAAGACTGCCTCGCGGCTCAGTGGTCACCACGATTTCTACCAGGGACAACTGGATGCAGATTCCCGCTCCGTCCGATGCCTATGGCTTTGTCGCCGCTCAATACCTCAAACAGGAACCCGGAACCGGGCCGATGATTGCTGCCGCCGCGACGAGCAGCACGATTACTGCGTCCGTGCTCACCGAGCCGCCGCCTGCCCCCTATGTGCCGGATGCGCCGGCGACACCTCTCATGCCTGAGACCCCGACAACTGCGGAAACGGTGAAGGAAGCGCCCGTTGTCGCCCCCGCGCCCGGCGAGGTTCCCCCGCCGCCCGCCCCGGTTCAAACTGAAGCCCCGGTTGTGGCGATGGCCCCAGCTACGGCCACGTCTGTAGATACCAATGAAGTGCCCGTCGAAGAGGAGATGGATGAACCGCCGCCCAGGCGCATCGTGCAGCGCGAGGGCATCGTTCGCGGAACGGGCAGCATCCAGGCGCCGTCTCATTTCGCGCTTGTCAGCCCGGTGAACGGCAAGTTGATTAACTATCTTTACACCACATCGCCGAGTCTCGATCTGCGCCGCTACAAAGGTTTTCACATCATTGTAACCGGCGAAGAAGCGCTTGAAGAACGGTGGGGCAACACGCCCGTCATAACCATCGAGAAGCTCGAGGTGCTGGACGAATAATGTCTGCAGGCATCCTGATTGACGGTCGCACGATCTCGGAGCAGCTCCTGGGTGAGCTCCAGATCGAAATTCGCGGGCTTGCGGGCAGTGGCATTCAGCCCGGGCTGGCCTTTGTCCGGGTCGGGGAAGACCCGGCATCGAAGGTGTATGTGGGCCGAAAGGAAAAAGCATGCGCCGATCTCGGGATTGTCTCGCGAACGCATGTGCTTCCCGAATCCACTTCCGAAACGCACCTGCTCCGGTTGATTGACGAACTAAACGCCGACGCTTCTGTTCACGGCATCCTGGTCCAGGCTCCCCTGCCGCCACACATTCGATCTGCTGTTGTGTATTCAAGCGTCGTTCCGGGCAAGGACGTGGACGGTTTCCATCCGGTGAACGTTGGCAAGCTGATGCTCGGGGATCGCACCGGTTTTGTGCCATGCACCCCGGCGGGCATCCAGGAGTTGCTTGTGCGTTCGGATGTGCGCCTCTCGGGCGCTGAAGTCGTCATTCTGGGCCGCGGAACCATCGTCGGCAAACCCATGGCAGCGCTCCTCTGTCAAAAGGATCGGAACGCCAACGCCACGATCACTCTCTGCCACTCGGGCACGCGCGACATCAAGGCGCATTGTCTCAGGGCGGATATTATCATCGCGGCAATGGGCGTTCCGGAGTTTTTAAAGGCGGACATGGTCAGACCCGGGACGGTAGTCATCGACGTGGGGGTCAACCGTATCAATGACCCAGCCGCGCCGAAGGGGACACGATTGGTCGGCGATGTGGATTTCGCGGCAGTGCGGCAGGTTGCGGGCAGGATTACGCCAAATCCGGGTGGCGTGGGGCCAATGACGATCGCCATGCTGATGAAAAACACGGTTCGCGCGGCTGCGCTCTCAGCCTGAGCAACTTTTTATGCAACCTACCAGGATATTGCCCGATTTGCAGTGCTCTCTCTTGTGCGAGGAAGTCCGCCAGGAAGTCACGGGAAACTTCATTCTTATCGGTGTCATCAACTTCATTCGTGTGCCGCAACTGCCGGTGGTGGCATTCAAGTTGAGCCTCTTTAACCGGTGGGCGGCCGGCATCGGCCAGTTTACTGAAATCGCCAGGCTCGTCGCGCCGGATCAAACGACCGTGCTTCGCAAGGGCGAGGTCAAATTCGCTCTTCAGGACGCCGCCCTCCACGCCACAAACGTCACGGTATTCACGCAGGTGGAATTTAAAGTCCCGGGCACTTATTACATCGAGGTGCTGGTGGATGACGTGATGAAACTGCGCTACCCGGTGCCTGTCATCGTGGCGCCGCCACAACAGCAACAATCCGTACAGGGGCAACCTCCGCCACAACCGCCTCAATAGGGACGGCCTCGTCCGGGTTCGGCTTGAAAAACTGCGGCGTTCACCAGCGCAGTCTGCCGTCCCCAGCTTATCCGCGACCATTGTCTTGAAGGGAGACGGCCATTTCCCATCCCAAAGGCCTGCTCGGGCAGCGGAGCTGATTGCCTCTATGTTTTGAGGAAATCTCCAGGTTTACCGGCGCAGGATGCGAGTATCGCCTTTCCTCATGGAAAGCGTGATGTGTGGTCCCTCCCCGACCAAACCGCCATCTGACGCGTCGTAAACACGGCCAGGGTGGCCGGTATGAAGCGTCACCGTCCCGTCCTGTGCCGCATGGAGCGCGATGACTGGGCCATTTGCGTAAACATTGCAGTCCGTCTCCGTGTAGAGATGCACCCCGGCTTTGCGGGCAGCGATGCGGAGCAGGTCCGACGTCAAGCCGGGGGCACCGACGAACAGCGACCATCCGTCAGCCGACTTCCGAAGCGCGACAGCGGCCGAGCCGTCGGGGTAGGTTGCCAAAGTCTCGGCGGCGTTTGCATCTGCGGCGGCAAAAAGGGGCGTGACCGGTTCATCAACTCCGAAGGGAGATTGCAGCCCAAGCTGTTGGCCGGTTCCTGTGGGCGTCGCCCAGGCTTTCGCCGGAGACACCGATACCAGTCGAAAACCCGTGAGTTCCCTCATGGCGTCCGGCGAGGATGCATCGCCATCGTGTATGCCGGGGGCGTAGCACCAAACGCGAGTCGTTCCGCCCAACCTGGCGCGAAGCTGCTTGCGTTGGGCGGACGAAAGCTGCCAGGCGTTCAGGAAAACACAGAGCCTGGAGCGGACGCGTCCTCGGAGAACATCATCAAGCAAGTACTGTCCATACGGAGCACCAAGGCGCGCGAGCGGGCGGCGCACCTGGTAGATACCTGGATTCGTGACCCTCCAGGCGCTGGCAGAGGTCTCCACCATGGAACGCTCATCAATAATCGCCGCGACCTCGGGCCGAAAGGCAATGCAGCTTTCGAGAAAGACCTGGTCCACGGCCTCGATGCGGCGCATCTCATCCCAGATTCGAGCGTCGTTGAACCAACCAGTCATCCCCAGGTCCATCCACCAGGTGGCAAAGTTGCGTGTGGCTTCATGGGCGACATTGCGGAGGAGCATCGTCCGGGTTTCGGGAAGATCCTTTGCGCCGTCGTACTTTCCCGGGAAGTCGCCGCTGCCGAGGTAAGTGCGTGTGTCGTCCTCACAAAGCCACAATTTGCCGGCGAGCGCTACGCTTTCGGCAGCGGTCATGGACGGCGCGCTGCCACCGATGCCACGGTCGAAGTACGAAATGGGCGAGCACAGAACGTCAACGTCGGGGCAATCGAGCACGCGGCGCAGGGCGTAATGGCCGCACGTGGAAGGTCCCAGGCGGACGGGGCCGAACTCGAAGAGATAGCCGTAGAAGAACACGACGAGCTTTCGCCCGTGAGAGGCCTGACGAACGGCGTGCGCCAGGTCGCAAACCAGACCCGCCATGGCCTGCTGCTGGAACTCGGCGAAATCAATGAGCGGTTTCTCTGTCGCCGGATCACGCAGGATGCCGGCTGGGGATCCGCGGCGCAGGGCTGGAGAGGGTACTGGGGCGTCGTTTAGCGTGACCGTCGTATCGCGCCAGGCGCCTCTCAAGGCCGAGTCGGTCTTGTAACGATCCTGTAGCCACGCACGCCATGCATTCGCATCGGCGGGTGCGTATCCGTTGAGGATCGATCCCCATGTGTCCTGGTAAAACCACTCGCCGGTGTTCTGGCCGCAAGGGTGGTAACCGGCCATATGATCCCCGAACTTGGCCTCGAGGTGTTCGACGAGGGCTGCAACACGCTCCGAAGCATCGCGGCGGTACAGAGGCGAGGCGACGACCGCGTGGTGCTGGTGGGAACCATCCTCCCAGGTCATGACATCGTCGGGGTGGGCCAGGCGCCACCAATCCGGCGGGTCGGCGCCAAATCGCGGCAGCAGGAGAGCCTCCGGGTTTGCATGGAGGACCCGTTCGCACGCCCTGTCAACGGCGTTCCAGTCAGCCGGCTCCCCGGGTGCGGGCCATGGCATGCCAATCGGAAAGCTGACGAAGTTCACGCCAACCTGCGCCGCCATTTTGATCTGGGACTCGAACGAGCCGGGCGGACCTCCCAAAAGAGTGAAGGGATTGCCGGGACGATAAAGGGCCACCGACAGGTCACGTCCGGGTTGGGCCCGGGCCCAGAAGCTGACTTGGTAGCGACGGCCTCGAGCGAGTGCAAGATTCGGTTTGAGATAGATGTGCCAGTCCGGCCACTGGCCGTTGGCGGGTTGGCGGAGGTTTGCGTGGAGTCCGGCTGTCCCGTTTGCGCCCGCTGATGGCTCGACGGCCACGGTCCCGACGGTGTTCGCCGCTCCTGGAGGCCAGGAGGTCCATGCGTTGGAGAACGAACCCGGTCCGCCCTCAAAACCAGAGAGCGGGGTCACATCCTCTCCAGAGGCCACATCTTCAATGCGGATGTTGTCAAGGAACACGTCGCCTGGCGCCTGGCCGAAGCGGAAGTGAAGTGTTCCCTTGCCTTGCGAATCGTCTTCAGCGGTGAACTCGAACTCTGCCACTCTGCCTGCAGGTCCGACCGTGATCGGCGTCGTGCCCGGCCCGCCGAAGAACATGCGACCGCGAACGGGCCGTCCATTCACCACCAACCGTGGTGCGCCTCTCGATGCATCCACGCGGACGGTGAGTTCGCTCCCTTTTGGAGATGCCGCCGATGCAGACTGCTGAGCTATTCCAGCGGCCAGCAGGAAAAATGATGTGGCGAAAAAGAAACTCCATTCAAGGCCTTGCGCAAACCGTCGCAGATTTGCGCCCGCTCCGGGAAGTTCGGTGCACATACGATTTGCCACGAGATTGGCCGCTCTCCATCAGAGGCGCAAGCAAAGGATCATGATGGGACCGAAACGCGGAATTTCACGCCGAGACGCAAAGAGTGGCTGAGGGTTGAAGGTTCGGTAACACGGGCTGTAGTGTTTCAGAAGAGCCGGGACGGGACAGAGCCTTTTACTGCTCGCGTCGAGCATGCGAGACTGCTGTGTCAGCAATCCTACGGCGCGGAATTCTGAAAGGCAGTTTGCCGAGCTGCGTGCTGAGCTTGACAATACGGTCCCCGGTTTCAAGCATTCGAGCTCTTGAATGAGACAAAACAGCAATTTGTCTTTGCTCGTGAACGCTGAACGCATGAGCGCGAATGCTCACGGAAACTCCTGTTCATCCCGCCCTGCCTGCGCGTTAGTCTTAGGCTTGTCACTGCTATCCGCATGCCTGTGCAGCGCCTGCAAACCGCTCGGTGCCTCGCGTTTAGCTGCTTCCCCTCTCCCGCAACCTCCGCGGAAGCTCTTATTCGTGGGAGATAGTTTTACGTACTACAATGGCGGCTTGGATAATCACGTGACGCAACTGGCAAATGCGACCTGTCCGCCAAGGAGCATTGTAGCCGAGAGGGCCACTAAAGGCGGGGCGCCCTTGAAGAAATTGTATGGTCTGCAATGGGTTCGCGACAAGATTCGGGGAGGAGTCTTTGATGTGGTTATTCTTCAAGACGACATCCCGGAGTATCGCGAGCACAGTCCCGCACCGTTCTTTGAATATGGGCGCCTATTCAACCGGGAGATCAGAAATGCTGGTGGCAGGACGGTGCTGCTGATGGCCTGGCCCTATGAACGGTTGAACTGGGTAAGCCAGTCGGAGATCGCCAAGGCGCATCGCGATCTCGGTCGCGAACTGAGGGTGCCTGTGGCGCCGGTCGGGCTTGCGTTTCAGCGTGCGCTGGCGGAGCGGCCGACGCTGGCCATGTTGGGCCCCGACAAGGAGCATGAGAGCATCCATGGCACGT
The DNA here is from genome assembly GCA_964401575.1 of uncultured Verrucomicrobiota bacterium. Lineage (GTDB taxonomy): Bacteria > Verrucomicrobiota > Verrucomicrobiia > Limisphaerales > UBA8199 > CAYNZC01. The sequence goes on along the minus strand of CAYNZC010000033.1, from coordinate 9,088 downwards.
ACCTGGCTGCGAATGTAATCTATGCGACCCTGTTTTCGGAAAGCCCGGAGGGATTGAAATATTGCCCTGCGGGCGTTTCAATGGAGGAAGCGGCATTCCTGCAGCGTATTGCATGGCAGACGGTGCAGGCCTGGCGAAGGAAGCAGTAAGTAAGGTTCTTCCTGATACTCGAACGCTAGTGTCGTGTCGGACCCTGGTCCTTGATCACCAGTTTCTGCGGACCACCGCTCCTGGGCGCAAGCGCGAAGGCGAACGTCTGCGTCACTCCGTTCCGCGTCACCGTTAATTCATACGTACCGTGGAAGCCGCGGAAGGATCCCTTGCCCTGAGCGCTGGACCCTGTTTTCGTACGCGTCTTCAATTCCTGGCTGATGAGTTCATCCAACACGCGGTAGGCCGCTTTGGGGCGTCATTCGCCATTCATCAGACCGACCTGAGCCTCGTCGACCACCTCGAAGACCTGGAGTTTCTCGCCGTAACGCGTGGCGATCTCACGAAAGCGTTCGCGGTACAGTTCGCGCAGTTCTTCGGAATCCTTGGGCAGCCAGCTTGGATTATGCGCGTGCCGGAGCGGGGGATGCGCCTTTAGCGTCAGCCCGTACCTGGCCGCCCATGGCAGAAAACGGTCCGGAGGCGGCAGTCGCCAGATATCCCGGCAGCCTTCCTCATCGCGCAACTCGCCCTTGGTTGGCCTCGTGCCTGTCCAGTAGATGGGGATCGTCGCAAAGTTGTTTTGGGCAGGACGATTTTCACGTTCACTGGATATTCAGTCGAGATCGGACAGACCCGGCGTGAGTTCCGTTACTGGTCCAGGCACACTTCCGGTTTTCGGCGCGAGTTTGGGTTTGGCCGGATTGTTTCGCACCAGCTTGTAGCGAATCGTTATCGCCCGCGGATTGTCGTGAAGAGCGGTAACTTGGAGCAAGCCCCGTTCGCCCGTTTGGGTTTTGAATGCAAGCGTCAGCGGCAACAGTCCATCGGGAAGCAGGTAGAGCGTGGCGCCAGAGTGTTCCACTCGCTGCAAGGCGCTCGGTTCCTCAAGAGCCTCATTCACGTCTGCGGAAGTGGCTTTATCCCACTGGCGGGTTGGGAAATCAGAGAGCATCAGCCCGGCTGTGGTAAGCGCCCAACGCTTTGCAACAAAGTTGTCGTATTCCGCGAATAAATCTCCTTTGCTGGACAGCAAAGCCCTGAGCCGTCCGCCTCGGTCTTTCGGAGCTTCGTCGAGGGCAGATAATTGTTCCCCCGTCCGCAGATTAAGCGTTTCGCGATTCCTTTCGCCGCTGCCGTTGTCGGGATCGTTCAGCACCCGTTCTACTGCCGTAGTTAAGCTGGCAGACGCTGATCTATTTCCGTTGGAGCCAAACCCATCGGTGATGACTGGTTCGATGGCGGGATACGTGCTCCTTCCTGCAGCATCTTCTACCCGAACCTGCAGGCGAGTTATCTCTCCTGGATTCAGAGCGACGCTTTCAAAGGCGACCTGCCGGGTAGGTCGCACCTCGAAGTTTATGCTCGGAAGCTTGGCCATCGCCTCCTTCGCCGGGACGCCGGGAAATTCGAACGTCTGATTAAATGCGCCGCCACCCACAACCCGCCCATACACAGGCTGGTAGCGTTTCTCACGCCGGGACTCCTGCTTCCACTCCCACAAAAGCCCGCCGAGTTGTGATTCGGGTTTGGGATCTGTGTCAACGGTGATTCGCAGGCGATAATCGCAGCCTTTCAGATTATGAGTCAGCGTGACGGCCGCGTTTCCGTTGTGTTCAAAAATCTTGCCGAGCGAATAGCCGCCGTAAGGGGTGCTGCCGGACGAACCCCAGGACACCTCTGGCTTGGGGCCTGTCATATAGGGTCCCGAAGCTAACGAAAAACGGAGATCCGCGGTCTTCTTTCCACGCGGAAAGCCTTGCCCGAGCCCAACCCAGTTTTCGGCACTTTCACCTTTTGGCGTGACTGTAAACTGACCATCAGCGCTGTCCTGTGGATTGTCATCAAGCTGCCAGCCCATCAGACGCGGATTGTTCTTGTCCGGCCCGCCCCAACGTACGACGAACATGCGATAATCCCTCGCTGGATCTTGCCTGGAACCCAGGTTGGATGGTCCGAATGACCAGCCGATGCTACCCGTGAGCGGTGTCCCATCCGGATTCCAAAAATCAATGTTTTTCGCCTGTCCGGAAGGGCGACGCGGCGTCGAACCGTATATTATGGAAACGAGTTCCACGAAGGAGCCGTCCGGCAACGTGGCGGAGAATTCACTTTTCGGCGCAAGGCCGGGTTCAACAGGATCATTTCGCACCAGCTTGTAACGAAGCTTCACCCCCGGCAGCAACGTTGTGGTTCTTGGGGCACAACGTTCTTCCACCATTTGCACAATGCCGATACCGCCCTCGCGGGTTTTGAAACCAAATGTCGTGCCACTGCTGTCGGTAAAGGAATCCGTCCCAGCCGCCTTGGCAGCGATTCTCTCGTGAAGTTTGTGCGCTGACAGGGTGTTCCAATCTTTCTCTTCCAGTTTCACTAGCAGGAGATCCTTGCTCACGAGAGCATGATTGCCATGCACCGCATCCATCCCGTGCTGGCGCATCCAGGAGCCCGAATCTTTGCTATTGAACCATTCGTAACGTGCTTCATCCCTGTCCCCGAGTGGAGGTGGCAGGGGCAAATCCATCAACTTTCCCGAATCGAAATCAATTGCGCCGGTCACGACACGCACGATCGCCGGATGGAAAACGACAGAGGAATGCCGTGACTCCTGACGAGAGGAGTGAAGTTGAAAGTTCAACTGACCCTTCGCGGAATCAGCCTGAACCTCTGAAAAACTCCAAGAACCAGAATCATATCCGGCAGCGTGAACAACGACGATCGCTTTAAAATCCGGAGTGATCAGTTTTCGTGGAATGAAAATGCGCAAGCGTCCATCCGCCTTCGCTCTTGGTGTGCGGTTAATGATAAATCCGGAAGACTTGTCCGGACTCCAGATGCTGACACTCGCTCCAGCAATCGGCTTCCCTGTGGCCGCATCCGTTACAACGCCACTGAGATAACGGTTTGTGAGGAACGGCATCGCGGCCGCGATAACCCCGATTCCAAACAGGGTGATCACCACAGCGATTGCCCAGCGGACTGGCTTGGAAGTTCTGCTTGCTTCGCGGGACTCGCGTGTGGAATCCATCGCTGCTGAATGGTCCGACGTTACCGGCGGAAAGTAGAACCGGAACGCTGATCCGATTAGTCCAAGCAAAAGCAAATTGGTGAACGCTGCCACTGGATTAGCGGACGCAAAATAAATGATGTGAATTCCGGTTAACAACAGCGCCAGAACAAATACCGGACGCCATTTTAGCAACAGGCCGGTGATGAGGAGTGCTTTTACGCCCAGCCAGAGCAAGGCGATCGGTTCACGCGGAATCGAAAGCAGATTGCCCGATGCTTCAAGACCCAACATCAGGACCGCTACCCAGATTTGCCACGGAAATCGCCGGCGCATTGCGCGGCGGCGTCTTTCGTCTCTTGACTGACCATCCGGTGACTCGCTTGGACTCTCTCGCCGAAGGTCTTGCTTATCCTCAGGTGCGGCTGTTCCGGTTAAATCCTCCACTGCGGTCTTCAGAACACTGGCTTGCTGGTAGCGCAATTCCGGAGTCTTTTCCAAAGCGCGCAGAACAATTTCATCGAGCCGCACGTCGATCCGGACTTTGCTGGAGGGCGGTTCGATAGGTTTTCCGGGAAGTTCTCCTGTGAGCATTTGGTAAAAGACTACGCCCAGGGCGTAGATGTCTGCGCGGTGATCGACGGCTAACGGTGTATGCTCCTGCTCAGGAGCCATGTAGCGGGGAGTGCCCATGACCTTGCCGGCCTCGGTGAGTTCCGGCGCAGCTTGATCTGTTCCGCGCGCCCCAGTCCCTTCTCCCGCTTCGGTGTTCACGGCTGGACCGGGGTCGCCGGTTTGGTTCACAATTTTCGCCAAACCGAAGTCGGCAACCTTCACGCGGCCACGCCGGTCCATCAGGATATTATCGGGCTTGATGTCGCGATGGACGAGGCCTTGGTCGTGAGCGTATTGAAGAGCATCACAGATCTGCGGCACGATCGCCAGTGCTTCGCGTGCGGAAACTCGGCCGCCCTCGAGCAGTTGGCGCAAATTGACGCCGTCCACATATTCCATCAGGAAGAAGAACAAGCCATCCGCCCGGCCGAATTCATAAAGCGTCACGATATTCGGATGGTTCAGCTTCGCCAGCGCCCTGGCCTCGCGGGTGAACCGCTCGGCGAATCCCGGGGTTTCACCAATTCCCGGGGGTAGAATCTTCAGGGCAACGATCCGGTCCAGCTCCTTTTGACGTGTTTTGTAAACAGCTCCCATGCCGCCGCGCCCGAGTAGTTCAATGATCTCGAGCTCCGGGAATCTTTCGGCCAATTCCTCGGGCAGTGGGGCTGGCTTGAGGATGCTGGTTCCGTGCGGGCCTTCATCGCCCGTGAAATCGGTTTGTGTGGCCATGTTCATGGCCATGACGCAGCGTGGGCAGAGTTCTTCCGCCGCGCTCGCCGGCAGGGCCGCTCCACACTTTGGACAGCTATTTACACCCTTTCCCATACTACATAGTTACCGATTGCACTTTGCGGGTTACAGAGCATCCACCATTATTCGCGGGCCAGCGCCCGGGCCAGGTGGCGGAGTTCCTCGTCCAGGTCAGCGCCCTCCGAAAGAGTCTGGGCGATTTCCTCGCGGTAAATCGCTCGAAATCGCTTCCGCAAGCGATGCACCGCCACCTTGGCGGTACCCTCGGACACGCCGAGTTCCGCGCCTATGGACGAATAGGAGATGGACCCGTGGTCCGCCATCAAACAAGGCTTAAGCACCTCAAAATCGCGCGCCTTGCCGGCACCTTCAAACTCCGCCCGCAAACGTCTCACCGTAAGGTCGATCAACGTGAGGGCCCATTGCTGCTCGAACAAACCTTCCGCCGGCAGGCCGGCTGAGGTGTCCGCGGCATAGCGGCTCTCGGCGAAAGCGGTATCCATGGGGAGGTGTGCGAGGTGTGCCCCGCGTTTGTGGGCCGAAGCCTTGCGCCATTCGTTCGCCATAAACCGGTTCACCGCCACGATCAGGAAGGTGCGAAGTTTCCCTTTCTCCCGATCCGCGCTATCCAGCCATCGTTTTTCCAATAACCGGGCGAAGAATTCCTGCGCGAGGTCCTGCGCATCGTGCGGGGAGTGGCCACAGTGGCGAATGTACGCATAAACGGGATACCAGTACGCCTGGCAAATAGCTTCCAGCGCCGCCGCGGATTGCGGCAACGCGTTCTGACGCGCCGCGAGCACCACCGACCAGCGCGTATGCGGAAACTCGTGCGGTCCGCGGGACGGAGTCACTTCCATCATGAATAGACATTAACAGATTCAGGGAGTCCGTTACAGCCCGCACAATTTGGCGGCAGACGCCGGAGAACGGACGAAAAGAAACAAATCACAGGAGAGCGGCGTTTCCTTCAAGGCGAGCGTGGTTTGCATGCTTCATATTTCGCATCATTCTGCCCTCTGTGAGCTCTCCATTTAAACCCGGATTTTTCGTGCTGTCTGGCGGCACATGAGCCCGGTAGTTCTGCCTGTGAACCTTTTGTTTGTGAACACTTGTGTTCCCGGGACGTTCCCTGGAATCTTCGCTTGCGACTTGCGCTCCGCAGGCCTGACCGTTAGAAGGTGACTTGTGAATACGCATCATGCCGGTGGACCTGGCAACTTTCTTGTCCGCCCCCCATCCCCATCATTCCTGCCCTCTATCAGTTTTTGCGGGGCCGCCTCCGTTCCGTTTAACGAGCCCGCCAATCGGCATGGAAATATATATTGGCTTTGAGGGACAGCACCGGACCTTCCAGGAACCTCTGGAAGAGCTGAGGGCTTTTCAGCAGAGTGAAGTGCCGAGTGTATTTGCGGCGGCAGAACGAGCCTTGAAAGCAGGTCGCTACGTGGCAGGCTTCCTCTCGTATGAAGCTGGCTACGCTTTTGAGGAAGTTTTTGCTTCCATGCCGCCTTGTGGTTTTCCACTGATTTATTTTGGTGTTTTCGAACGGATGGAACACGACCACTCTGCCCGGTCCGCTGCGCATAGGGAAGGGTTCCGTCTGCAACGCACCCTAAAGGTCCCACCAGACCGTTACACCGCGAACATCCAAACGATACGGGAGTACATCCGGAACGGAGACGTGTACCAAATCACGTATTGCGTAAAAAACGAGCTGCAATGCGTCGGCGACTCGAAGCGTGTATTTCATGAGCTGCTGCGCAGGCAGCCGGTTCCTTATCCCGCTCGCGTAAAGACCAGCGAGTTTGATATCCTTTCGCTTTCCCCGGAACTGTTCTTCTGCAAGCGCGGCACTCACGTCGTCACCAAGCCCATGAAAGGCACCTGGAAACGTGGTCGCACGTTTCTGACAGATTGGATCAACCGCCGACGATTGCACTTCGACGAAAAGAATCGCGCCGAAAACGTCATGATCGCAGACTTGTTGCGGAACGATCTTGGAAGGATCGGAAACACCGTGCGTGTGCCGAAGCTGTTCGAAGTCGCCTCATATACCACGCTGCACCAAATGACTTCCACCGTGACCGCTGAGGTGCCGGCGCAGATCAGCGCCTATGAAATGTTCAAGGCGCTTTTTCCCTCAGGCTCAGTCACCGGCGCACCTAAAATCCGCGCTATGCAGATTATTCGCGAGATTGAACCCGAGCCACGGCACATTCACACTGGAGCCATCGGCTTCATGACGCCCGAACGGGAGATGTTCTTTAACGTTGCCATACGCACCCTGCTTCTACGCGGTGACATTGGCGAAATGGGCGTCGGCGGCGGCATTGTCTGGGACTCCACCCCCGAAGGCGAATATGCAGAATGTCAAATAAAGTCGGATTTTTTAAGATGCGGCGTGTGATTGCAAGCCGCGAACGTCCTCCCCGCGATACCACACAAACTGAATCCCCCCGGCAGTGCCAGCGCCCCTTTCGGAAACTCGCGCCGAGTGATTTCCATCGCTTTTTGATAAGGAATTACCTTTCTATGGCTCAAGCGGGCTTCATTTGCAGTTTTCTATGTCCCATTTTGTGGTATAGGCCTTGATCAGGTCAACAACCGGGGTGGGATCTTCCAATCCGTGCGGGTGGTGCCCGCCCCCGGGCTTGTGAAAAACGCTGATCGTGCCTCCGAGCGCCTTGTACCGCTGCTCAACGACGGACGAGTTGGCCTCCGGCGGCACGGCCTCGTCGGCATCCCCGATGACGTGGATGAGTGGGATGCCGGCCTTGGCGAGCGGTTCCAGGTTGTCGATGGGATTGCCCCGATACGCCACCGCGTCCGTCTCATCCTTGAAGCCGTAAAGCTCCAGCAGTGCCTTGACGCCCTCCGCACTCCGGGTGCCCTTGGTCACGCCCATTGGCCAGCTCTTGAAATCGCACACTGGCGCGTCGCCGTAGATGCAGATCACCCGCTCGGGATGAGCCGCTGCAAAACGATAGGCGTAAAGGCCGCCGCGGCTCACGCCTGTGAGCGTGCCTTTGGAATTCAGCCCCTTGCTGACGATGTGTTGGTAAAAGGCCCCCATGTTCGCCAAAGCCGGCGGGCTGGCCAGCGACATCGTGCCGACCACGATATGGATGTAGTAGAAACCCGCATCGAGAAAGCGGTCCGTCCCGGTGCGCTCGCCGAAGGAGTCGGGCCACTCGGTGCACCAGACCCAGTGGTTGCCGGGGCGCGGGGTCCCGGGTGTCACTGCCCAGCAGGGGCAGCCATTGACCTTGAAGTGGTGGCGCACACAGCCGTGCCAGGTATCCGTGCGCTCGGCCTGCCAGTCGATGGCCTGGTTAAAGGCGCGATCCGTGAAAGCCAGGTAGCACTGCCAATCGTAGGGTGCGATCCCGTGTTCAAACGGCCGGCGGTGGTAGGCCAGGTGCGTGCTCATGGAGGGTGTCATCTCCGGCGGCCATTCGGTGGCCGGCAAGCCGGGACGTCCCAGGAACTGCCACACCGGCTCGGCGGCTTTCATGCTCAGAAACTCGCCGTACGGATCAAACCACTTGCCCGGAAAACTTGAGACATAAACTTTGCGGGGCGCACAGGCCGCCACCAGCATGTGCTGGTCAAAGGGCATGGCCGCCTCGTTGTCGCTGTATTTCCTGAAATTGCCGCAGAACCAGTAGGGAAACATCTGGTTTTGCGTCGAGACATTCTCGCCGTAGTCGCGCTTGGCCAGGGGCACGCCGCCCCCGCCGGTTTGATTGGGGATCACCACCGCAAACCGGTCGTCCCTGGCGCCTGCCAGGAGCGCCGTCTTGGCCAGGCGCGAGCACCCGATGGCTGCCACGCGATGGCGGTCAATGCCCGGCTGGCGCTCCAGCATATCCATGCCGCGCATCAATGCCCAGGCCCACGCCGAAATTGCGGTGGTGTTGTTGCCCACCCCGGGCACCGACGGCGGGAAGAGCACATGCACCCCGTTCGTGTACAGGTCCTTGTCGTCCGGCGCCACGTCTCCATAGCATGCGGTGGCCAGCGCGTAGCCGCGCGTGATCAGGGTTGCCACCGGCCAGCTCTTGGGATCCAGCCCCCGGCTCTGCTCCACTGCGCGGTGATTGTTCACAAAATGCTTCGGGTCGTTGCGCAGCCAGCCCTCGCACAGCCGAATGGCGGGATCGGCATCGATTTCCTGGTTCCCGTGATAGTTCAAGCCAATGAACGCGGGGACCGGTCCGAGGGCATGCTTTGGGATGAACAGAATCCAATCGATCTTCGGCCCGGTGTTGGCGGCATTAAACCACATGCGTATCTGCTTGCGCGTGGCCCGCCCTCCCAGGATGTCGCTCGTCTCGAGCGTCTCCAGGCGCAGTACCGCCGGGGGCGGCGGAATCAGACCGTACATCTGGTCCTCAAAGATGCTGAGGATCTCGGCCCGGCGTTTGGGCCACTGCGTCGGGGAAGTCAGCTTCGTGCCGTCCACGAAGGTGAGCGGATCGGGGAGGGTGTAGGGCGCCACCTTTGATTCATCGTAATTCGGTGGCCGCGCGATGAGCGCCGTGGCCAGCAGAGGGAAGA
>CAYNZC010000032.1:15448-35244 GCA_964401575.1 uncultured Verrucomicrobiota bacterium | reverse complement strand
TGAAAGATTTTTGCGTGTTTTCGCAGGTCTTTTTCCTCGCGTGTTGCGCTAGGTGCAGCTTAGGGTGCGTGAAGCAATTGTCAGTTCTATCGTCGTGCGTCCGATCCGGTTTCTTTCCGGTTTCTTTCCGCTTGCTTTCGTGCCCGGTGGGAGTATGCTTTTTCTTGCCTGGTCCCCGTGTGTGCGGGGTTCCGTTTAGGCTGAGAAAAAGAAGTCAACGAAGAACCTAACCATCAACCTCCGTTGCCCCTGCAACGTCGGTCGTAAGGCAATGGAGCTTCGGCAAGCCTCGCTCGCCAAGCCCCCAAAGGTTCGTTCAGAAGTCCGGTCCGTTTATTGTTTATGTTAACCATGGAAGAAGCCATGAAGAGCGCAGGTCAACTGCCCTTCGCAAATGGCAACATCGTCAAAGGCACCATCATCGAAGTCCGCCCCAAGGAAGTTCTGGTGGACATCGGCTACAAAAGTGAAGGCGTCATCTCCGGTGGCGAATTCGAAGATATCAAGACGGTAAAGGTCGGCGATCAGATCGACGTCCTCATCGAAAAGCTCGAAGACAAAGAGGGCATGGTCGTCCTCTCCAAGGAAAAGGCGGAGTTCAAACAGAACTGGGAGCGCATCCTCAGTATTTGCAATGAGGGCGGCACCATCAAGGGCAAGGTCAAAGCCATCGTCAAAGGCGGCCTGCTTGTGAACATCGGCGTGGAAGCTTTCCTCCCCGCATCCCAGATCGACGTCATCACCCCCAAAAACCTCCAGCAATACGTCGGCAACACATACGATTTCAAGGTTGTTAAAATCAACCAGGAACGGCAGAACATCGTCCTCTCCAGGCGCGAACTTATTGAGCAGGAACGACTCGACCGCCGCCAAAAGCTCCTGGCCGAGATGGTCCCGGGCGACATCCGCAAGGGCACGGTCAAGAACATCACCGATTTCGGCGCGTTCATCGACCTCAACGGCATCGACGGCCTGTTGCACATCACCGATATGAGCTGGGGCCGCATCGGGCACCCCTCGGAAATCCTCAAGGTCGGCCAGGACATCGATGTCGTCGTTCTTGACATCAACCGCGAGAAAGAGCGCGTGAGCCTCGGCCTCAAGCAGAAGCTCGCCAACCCGTGGGACAGCATCGAGCAGAAATACCCTGTGGGCGCCCGCGTCAAAGGCAAGGTCGTCAACCTGGTGCCCTACGGCGCGTTTGTGGAGTTGGAACCCGGCGTGGAAGGGCTCGTCCACGTCACCGAGCTGTCCTGGACCAAGCGGATCGCGAAACCTTCGGATGTCCTCAAGCAGGACGAAACAATCGAAGCCCAGGTGCTGGGCATCAACCGCGAAGAGCAGAAGATCTCGCTCGGCCTCCGCCAGTTGGAGAGTAATCCATGGGACCTCGCCCAGGAAAAGTACCCTCCGGGAACAAAGGTCAAAGGCAAGATTCGCAACCTCACCAGCTACGGTGCGTTTATCGAGCTCGAGGAAGGTTTGGACGGCATGATCCATGTCTCGGACATTTCCTGGACGCGCAAGATCAATCACCCGAGCGAAGTGCTCAAGAAGGGCGACGAAGTGGAAGCAGTGGTGCTGGAGGTGGACAAAGCCAATCAGCGCATCGCTGTCGGCATCAAGCAGCTCGGCACCGACCCGTGGGAAAGCATCGACCAGCTTTACAAGGTGGGCGATCTCGTCACCGGCAAGGTTACGAAGCTCGCGAGCTTCGGCGCGTTCATCGGTTTGCAGCAGGATATCGACGGCCTGGTGCACATCTCGCAAATCAGCGAGGATCGTGTGGACAAGATCAAGAACGTGCTCAAGGTCGGCCAGGAAGTGACCGCGCGCGTGATCAAGATCGACCGCGGCGAACGGCGCATTGGTCTCTCAATCAAGGCCGCAAATTACTCGCCTGAACAGCTCAAGGCGGAACAGGCCGTGCTCGACGCTCTCAAGCCGGGTGAAGACCTGGTGGCGCTCCAGCACGCGTTCGATGCTGCGGACGAAGCCAGCAAACAGGACGAGAAGTAAATTTCATCCTGATTCAATCTTCAGAGCCGCGCCGCAAGGCGCGGCTTTTTCATTGCCGCGGACAATTCAGCCAGTCAGAGATGAGTGCCGGGCGAAAGGGAAGCATCGAGCCGACAGCCCGCAGGGCAACGCTGTTGGCCCGCGCGGACGCGCACTCCTGGGCCTGACATCGCCAGCGGGTTGTTCAAAATCGGCGAGGGGGGATTGACAATCAATGAATTGTGGTGTCTATTACCTCCGTCATAGATGAGACCTGTGATGCATAACATTAAGCGCTGTCAACAAACCGTTGGACACCCGTCCACGCGGCGTTGCGCGCTTTGTGGCATCGTGGGGGGACTCTTCTGATTCCTGGAAAGATTTCGAAAACCCGCGATTGCCAAGGCAGTCGCGGGTTTTTTGTTTAACCGAAAATCAGTTCTATGAACACCGAAACAAGTATGAGAGATAATAAAAAGAAACTTAAGGCGAAGTTTGGACCGGAAACACGGTTCGAGTTCGGCCCAATACCCAGAACAGCCTCCGCCCGGGCGGAGGAGAGCAGCCGTTTCGAGGCGCTCAAAAGGCAACTTCTCAACGAACGGTTGAGTGATATATGGGAAACCGAGGTGAACAACTCGGTGCGCAGAGCGGCAAATGACGCCGCATCTCTCGCATGGACAACACCTTACCCGCTGCTCACGTTCCCGGAATTGTTCGAGGAGATGCTCAGGACCTGCCTGGCTCATGTAGAGCGGCAAACGGAAATCTTCAGACGCAGCCGCGTGCTGCTGGCCGCATGAGCACGGTAGTCGCTGGGCTGAAACGGGCAGGGCGGGGGTGCCTGAGGAGCACATTCACCTGTTGCGGGCGAGTCACTTTGACGCGCGGCCATTAGCCGCACCTCAAACTGGCTCTCCCGCAGTTTTCAGGATCTAATTGTACATTTGACTTTTCAAAGTCAAGGGTTGTGTTACAGTTACACCGGGTGCCCCACAGGCGCCCGAACCAAACACATGAGAATGCAGATACAGGATGAGTTCACAAACCTGCCAATCTCGAGGCAGCGTAAATATCAGCTTCGCATGCAGCGCGATGGACGCTGCACCGAATGCGGCGACCCCGTTGTCGAGGGTTCGCGTTGTCTCAAACACCTGATCAAGGCGCGCGAACGCCAGCGCAAGAAACGCGGACTTCGCAGACGCTACTACAACACACTGAGCTACAAACTCGAATCCGCCTCGGGCTCCTAGCCGTTCAACAAATGAGGATGCGTAGCGTTTTTTGCCTGCTGTTGTTCCTGGTGGGCGGTGTGGTTTCCACGTTTTCGGAGGATCTGCCCCCCGCAACCCTTGACGAGTTGCGGTCGCGCATTCAGGCGCACGTTTCCAACCCGAAGTTCAAGGCCGGAACGCTTGGCGTCAAAATTGTCTCCGCAAAGACCGGCACGGTTGTTTTTGAGCAGGACGCCGACGAACTTCTCAGCCCGGCCTCCAACGCGAAGCTGTACACTGTAGCGCTCGCGCTCGATCGGTTGGGACAGGACTACCGAATTCGGACGAGCCTTTACTCGACGTCCGCCCCGCGCGACGGAGTGCTGGATGGGGACCTGGTCGTTTTCGGCCGCGGGGATCCGTGTATCACAGCAAAGCTGAACGGCGGAAATCTTCTAAACGGATTCCAACCGCTGGTCGCGGCGCTGACCAATGCCGGTGTGCGCGAGATAAAAGGAAACCTTGTCGCCGACGAGAGCTTTTTTGCCGGCGCGGAGTTTGGCTCCGGATGGAGCTGGGACGATCTCCAGAATTACTACGGCGCCGAGGTATCCGCTTTAACGATCGGCGACAATACCACTATGGTCACTGTGCGTGGCGGCAATGCGCCGGGCGAACCGTGCTCCATTCGGCTCCGTCCCGAAACTTCGCTTTTGTCCGTAAGCAACCGGGTGAGGACCGTCGCGGCCCAGGGGAAGCAGAATGTTCGCTTCTTCAGGACCATAGACGGCGCCGTCCTCTACGTCTCGGGGGAACTCCCGGTCGGGGCCACCGCGAACGAGGAAGTGCCGGTTCGCAGGCCTGCCGCCTTGTTCGCGGAGTTGTTCCGGCGCGCGCTGGAGAACAACGGCATTCACGTTCAGGGCACAAATCAAGTGATAGGTTGGCTGAATTCAAACTGCTATCGCGACAGGATTTCTGAACTGACCGAACTTGGCGGGATGGATTCCCCGCCTCTCAAGGACATCGCGCGCGAGGTGCAGAAGCCATCGCAGAACCTCTACACGGACCTGCTGCTCGCGCATGTGGGCGAGAAAATCCGCGGAGGGCAGCGAGCGGAGGAAGTTTCCTCGGAGGATCTTGGAATTCGGGAGCTCGGAAAGTTCTTGAGGGAGGCCGGGGTAAGGCAGAGCGACGTGCAGTTTGAGGAGGGCTCAGGCCTGTCTCGGAACAATCTCACAACGCCGAATGCGACCATAGCCCTCTTGCAGTACATGTCCAAACATCCTGCGGCCGAAGCTTACTGGTCGGCCCTGCCGGTGGCCGGCGTGGATGGGACATTGCGAAGCAGAATGAAGGGAACGCCGGCCGAAGGGAATGTGCGGGCCAAGACCGGCACGCTCCGCTGGGCGTATTCTTTATCCGGCGATGTGAAGACGGCGGCGGGCGAGAGACTTTTGTTCTGCATCATGCTCAACCGCTACTACAACACCGATCCACAACGCTCCACGCGATCGGAAATAGATGTTGTCCCGGTTCTGCTCGCCGGATACAAGGGCGCGGTTGACTAATCCCGCATTCAATCGCGCGGCAAAACCGGGACAGCAGGAACAGAACGCGCAGCGTTACTCTACACCTTTTTCGGACTCATCTGCGGCCGGGGAGTCGTAAGGGCATCCGCCCCGCGCCAATTTGGGTTGCGGTTTGCTCCGGGTCCCTTTAACTACCGTCATGACAAAAGTTCTTTCACTGGCTGCCGGGACCTTTGTGCTGCTCGGTCTGGCTCTGGACACTTTTGCGGGATCCAAAGGCGCTACCGCCCGTCCGAACGTTCTCGTGATTCTTACTGACGACCAGCGCTGGGATGCGATGAGCTGCGCAGGGCATCCGCTGCTCAAAACACCGAATCTCGACCGGTTGGCGCGCGAGGGCGCCCGCTTCGAGAATGCCTTTGTGACCACGTCCCTCTGTTCGCCGAGCCGGGCTTCAATGCTCAGCGGCCTGTATGCCCACCGGCATGGGGTGCTGAACAACTTCACGGAATATCCCGACGCGTTGCCGAGCTATCCCAAAGCACTTCGGCAGGCCGGCTACACCACGGCATACTTTGGCAAGTGGCACATGGGCGAAACCAACGCCGCCCCGCGCTCGGGTTTCGATTTTTGGATGAGCCACGCAGGGCAGGGGCGCTACTTTGACAATGAGTGGAACATGAACGGGAAAACCCGCTTCATCAAAGGCTACTACACGACTGTGGTCACAGAGCATGCGGTCGAATGGCTGAAGCAAAAACATGAAAAGCCGTTTTTGTTGGTGCTCGGCCAGAAGGCGCCTCATGGCGGACCGATCGAGCCGGAACCGAAGTTCGAACATTCTTTCGATCACCTGCAAATCCCCCGGCCGCCAAATTACCACGCCTGGAAGGACGGCAAACCCGAGTGGCTGGCCCAGAGTTTTCCGACGTGGCATGGAGCGGGAGGGCCGCTCTACAACTACAAGGACTATGACAAGTTCGTCCGCGCATACCTGGGCACGCTTCTCTCCGTGGATGAAAGTGTGGGTTTCCTTTATGAAACCCTCCGGGATTGCGGGCTTCTGGATGAAACATTGATCATCTTTACATCCGACAACGGCTTTGCGCTTGGGGAACACGGGCGTGTGGATAAGCGAACGATGTACGAGGAAAGCATACGCGTGCCGTTGCTGGCCCGCTACCCGCGCCTCATTCGCCCCGGCACCCGGGTCAGGCAGATGGTTCTGAATGTGGATCTTGCCCCGAGCATTATGGACATCTGCGGCGCGAAACCGCTGGAAGACATTGACGGGCGTTCGTGGCAGCCACTCCTTCGCGGCATGAGAAGCGCGTGGCGCGAGTCATTCGTTTATTTCTATAACTACGAAAGCGAGTTTCCTTATACGCCCAATGTTCGCGGCGTGCGGACGGCGGACTGGAAATACATCCGGTACCCGCACGGAGACAACGGCCCGGATCGGCACAAGGCTGAGCTTTATCACGTGTTCAACGACCCGCTTGAAATTCACAATCTGGTGGATGATCCTCGTGCCGCCAACAAGCTGGCCGAGTTGAAAAAAGAATACGACCGGTTGCTAAAGCGCCACAAAGCAATGCCGGACAAAATGCCGCTGGATGGAGGCATTATCAACGCGCTTCCGAGATTCTAAAAAAAGGGCGCCCGAATGAGCGCCCTTCGATGAATCAGGAAGAAGGTCAGGTCAGCTCGACAGTGCCCCCTCAGGCTTGCGCTGTGTGAAATGCACCCGATCATTCTCCACAGATACGAAAATCGGTTCGCCGTCGTGGAAAGCTCCTTTAAGGATTTCTTCCGCGAGCGGATCTTCGAGAAAGCGCTCCACGGAACGGCGCATCGGGCGGGCTCCGTATTGCGGGTCGTAACCCTTCGCGACCAGAAAGTCCTTGGCCTTTTCGTCCAGTTCGAGGCTGATGTTCTTGGCCTTGAGGCGCTGCGCCACTTTGCTGATCTCGAGGTCAAGAATCTCGATCAGATCAGGCTTCGTCAACGAGCGGAAGACAACAATGTCATCCAGGCGGTTCAAAAACTCGGGCCGGAATGTCTTCTTTGCCTCTTCGAGAATGCGATCCCGCATCTTTTCGTAGCTGTCCTGGTCCTTGATTGGCGTGAAGCCCATCGCGGACTGGCGCTTTATGGTGTCAGACCCCACGTTGGAGGTCATGAGGATAATGGTGTTCCGGAAATTCACCACCCGGCCAACGTTATCAGTCAGTTTGCCCTCCTCGAGGATTTGCAGGAGCATGTTCCAAACATCCGGATGCGCCTTTTCAATTTCGTCAAAGAGCACCACAGAGTAAGGCTTGCGCCGCACAGCTTCGGTTAATTGGCCGCCTTCTTCATAGCCGACATATCCCGGCGGGGAGCCCACAAGCCGGGAGACGTTGAACTTTTCCATGTACTCGCTCATATCGAGCTGAATCAGGGCCTTGGAATCGCCGAACAACTGTTCGGCAAGTGTCTTTGCCAGCAACGTCTTGCCCACGCCGGTGGGACCCAGGAGGGCAAAGGTGCCAATGGGCCGGCGCGGATCCTTGAGGTCCGCCCTCGAACGCCGCAGCGCTTTGCACAAAGCCGAGACGGCCTCCCGCTGACCAATAACCACTTTGCCCATCTCGGATTCAACTTTCAGGAGCCGCTCCATCTCGCCCTGTTCCATGCGCTGTAGCGGAATACCCGTCCATTTGGCCACCACCTGGAGAATGTCCTCTTCGTCCACCTTCACCCGCTTCTCCTCGCGTGATGTCCTCCACTCCTTCAGCACCCCGTCCAGCTTCTCTTTGGCCTGCTTTTCCTTGTCCCGCATGGCGGCGGCGCCTTCAAAATCCTGGTTCTTGATCGCCTTCTCCTTCTTTCCCTTGATATCTTCGATCTCAAGTTCCAGTTCTTTGACTTGCGGGGGACGCGTCATGGTGCTGATGCGCGCACGGGACCCGGCCTCGTCCATAAGGTCAATGGCCTTGTCCGGCAGATAACGGTCGGTAATGTAACGATCCGACAGTTTCACGGAGGCTTCGATGGCTTTCTCGGTAAACTCGGCTTTGTGGTGGTCCTCGTACTTCGGTTTGAGTCCATTGAGGATCAGAATAGCCTCCTCAACCGATGGGGCTTCGACTTTTACGGACTGGAAACGGCGTTCGAGGGCGGCGTCCTTCTCGATATACTTGCGATACTCGTTTAGGGTTGTGGCGCCGATGCACTGCAGCTCGCCGCGGCTCAAGGCCGGCTTGATGATGTTTGAAGCGTCCATTGTGCCCTCGGCCGAGCCCGCTCCCACAATCGTGTGCAACTCGTCAATGAAAAGAATGATGTTCTTGGAGCGCCTGATTTCGTCCATGACCGCTTTGATGCGCTCCTCGAACTGGCCGCGGTATTTTGTCCCGGCCACCATGAGCGCGAGGTCCAGGGTGATCAGGCGCCGTTCTCGCAACAGTTCAGGGACGTTTCCCGCAGCGATTTCCTGCGCGAGACCCTCAACAATCGCCGTTTTGCCTACGCCGGCTTCACCCAACAGCACTGGGTTGTTTTTTGTGCGTCTGCACAGAATTTGAATAACGCGCTCAATTTCGTCCTTTCTGCCAATCACCGGGTCCATTTCGCCCTTGCGCGCGATCTCCGTCAGATCGCGCCCAAAGGCTTTCAGGGCGGGAGTCTTTATTTCGCCCTTTTTCTCCGGGGCCGGCTTCTCGGGCGCCTCTCCCGGTCCCGCCTCATCCTGTGCAGCAAGGTTCGGGTCAAGCTCTTTCAGAATCTCCTGCCGGGTCTGCTCAATATCGACATCGAGGTTCTTCAAAACATGCGCCGCCACGCCATCACCCTCTCTCAGGAGTCCAAGAAGAATGTGCTCGGTCCCAACATAGGTATGATTGAGCGCTTTTGCCTCCTTTTGTGCGAGGTTCAGCACCTTCTTGACGCGCGGCGTGTAGGGAATGTTCCCGATCATCTTTTGGTCCGGACCGGTGCCGACCTGCTTTTCGACCTCCATTCGGACGGTTTCCAGGTCCAGCCCGAGCCGTTGCAGCACATTAACCGCCACACCCTGGCCAAGTTTGATCAACCCGAGCAGCAGATGCTCCGTGCCGACGAAGTTATGGTTGAATCTGTCAGCCTCTTTCCGAGCCAGGCCAAGCACCTGCTGCGCCCGCGGAGTAAAATTGTTCATAGCTTCGTCGCTCATACATCAAATTGCAGTCACTTGTCTTGTTTGTCCAATCCGGCAGATCCGGGAGCCGACGGCTTTGCAACAGGCCTGCTCACCGCCTTCAACGCGTCGCGGACCATGTCCGCACGAAGCACATCGCGCTCCTCAGCGGAGAGCTTCTCCGAATGCTGCTTCTGCAAATGCGCCGGCTGCGTCGTCATGAACATCTGTTCCACAAGCGCCCGGTCCACCCCCGGGAAAAGCTCCAGGTCAACCCCCAACCGCATCAGGGACAGCAAATTCATGGTCTCCTTGGACGAAATGCTGTGAGCGTTTGCGAGTATGCCATAAGCCCGGCCAATGTGATTATAGACGATCTTCGGCTTTTTCTCAATCAGCGATGCTCTCGCATTCTCTTCATGCTCAATGATTTGCGAAAGAACCTTCTCAAGCCGCTCGACGATTGAAACCTCGCTTTCCCCAAGCGTCATTTGATTCGAGACCTGAAAAACGTTTCCCAGCGCCTCCGTCCCTTCCCCGTACAAACCCCGCACCGCAAGCCCCAGCTTATTAACGGATGAAATGATCGGGTTGATTTGCTCTGCCAGAACCAACCCGGGCAGGTGAAGCATCGCGCTGACACGTATGCCGGTCCCGAGATTTGTCGGGCAGGCGGTGAGATACCCGAGATCGGCGGCGAAGGCGTATTCAAGGCGCTTTTCGAGCTGGGAATCAGCCTGGTCAATTGCCGTCCAAGCCTGTTTAAGCTGTAGCCCGGGCCGCAACGCCTGCATTCGCAAATGATCCTCCTCGTTGATCATGAAGCAAAGCGTTTCGTCCCGGTTCAGCACGAGGCCGCTTCCGGCGGTTTTTGCAGCGTGCTCACGACTGATCAGGTGGCGCTCCACCAGGATTTGTTTATCGAGCGTGGACAGGCTGTCCATGTTCTCCGAGAAGGAATCCTTCATCTCGGGGAGGGAGATGACTGCGGGCCGGATCAGCTCCAGCACCTTGATGCGCTCAGGCTTTTTGGCCCAGCCAGGAAAAGCTGCGCCGCGAATGTTGCGCGCCAACCGCACGCGGCTGGACATTACAATCCGGTCGAACGGCCCTTTGCGCTGCGCGCTCTCGGCAGGGGAAATCAAAAACGCATGTATATCCATTTGAGTCGAGTTAAGGAGCGGGACTGCTTAGGCGGGCTGTGGTCATTTTGATTTCGTCGCGCAACACGGCAGCCTGTTCAAAATCTTCCACTTCAATTGCCTTAGCCAGGCGTTTTTGAAGCGTCTTCAGCCGGTCCGAAAGATCGCGGGTCTGTCTCAAAGCTTCCGGCGCCTTACCGACGTGGCGCGTACCCTTGTGCATGGTTTTCAAAAGGCCTTCCAGCGCCTCGGCAAATGTCTTGTAACACTCCGGGCATCCGAGCCGTCCGGATTTCTTGAAGTCGCCCTGGGTGAAACCGCATTTGGGGCACCGCACTTCTCCGCCGCCCGCTGCCTGCTCGATTTCCTGGGAAGCTCCAAGGCCCAGGAGCAGGTCGGCCAGAGAAAAACCGGTTGGATCGTTCACCCCCTTGGTCTTGGCGCATTCCTCGCACAAGTCCACCTTCTGCATTTTGTCACCTGTGATCTGGGTGAGATGAACGGTCGCTTCCTTCTGTTTGCAGATGCAACAGAGCATATATCAATCGTATATCGGCTCGCCCGAGCTTTTCGTCAAGGCATGGTAAAGCTTGACCAGTTTCTGTGTGATCGGTCCCGGCTTCCCGTTGCCGATTACACGACCGTCAATCCGTGACACAGGCACCAATTCGGCTGCGGTGCCGGTCACAAAGCATTCGTCCGCATTGAACAGATCGTATCGCGTCAGGTTCGGTTCAGATACAGCAATCCCTTCCTGTTGCGCAATCTCCATGACCACTCGCCGGGTCACGCCGTAAAGTGCGCCCGCAGAAAGCGGGGGAGTATGCATCTTACCTTCTTTGATGATGAAGATGTTGTCCCCGGTGCATTCGGCCACAAACCCCTCGGCGTTGAGCATGATTGCCTCCTCGCAGCCGGAATTATTGGCTTCGATTTTTGCCAGGATGTTGTTCAGGTAGTTCAACGACTTTATTGCCGGATTCACTGAATTGTGGAGGTTCCGCGTTGTCGGCACAGTAATAATCTCCAATCCCTTCCGGTAGTAATCCTCGGGATAAAGCTGGATTTTATCCGCGATGATGATTACGGAGGGATTCTTGCAGCGATTGGGGTTGAGGCCGAGTGTGCCCACCCCGCGGGTGACCACCAGGCGGATGTAACCCTCCCGGAGCTTGTTCTTTCGGCAAGTATCAAGAACCGCCCGTGTCAGGTCCGCATGGGACATGGGCATTTGCAGCAGTATGGCCTTGGCTGAGTAGAAAAGCCTTTCCAGGTGTTCTTTGAGTTTGAAGACCCTGCCGTTGTAAATGCGGATGCCCTCAAAAATGCCATCGCCATACAACAGGCCGTGATCGAACACGGACACCTTTGCGGTCCGCTCGTCGTAGTATTTTCCATCTAAATAGATCTTCATATCAACAGATTTACGAAGTATATTTGAATTTTGCGCCTCGCGCAAGATAAGCACGGCAACAGAAAAGCAGGCGACAAGCAAACGCAGGTTCGTGCAACGTGAATTTTGTGTGGTTTTAGGCGCAGTTTTTCGCAGCCTCGACCCAAGGGGCTTGCGGTTTTGACTATGAGTCCGTTTTGAGCCAAGTTCACCCCACTTATGGCAGAGAAACCTTTAATCGATGCGGACGAAAACAAGCTCATTTCCATCTCGGGGGAGACAGAGTTTGTTCCAAACGGCATTGCCAGCCGCACTTTGTTGCGCACCCCGAACATGCGTGTGGTCTTGTTTGGCTTTGCTGAGGGCCAGGAACTTTCCGAGCACGCGTCTACGCAGCACGCCGTCGTGCAGGTCCTGTCCGGCGAGTGTGACTTTACCGTCTCGGGCGCCGTTCACCGCATGAAGCCGGGAGATCTTCTTTACATGAAGCCCAACGCCCCGCACGCGTTGAGGGCTGTCTCGAAGTTTTCCATGCTGCTTACGCTGTCCAAGCCCGACTTTGCGATCAAGTGACTGGGAGGCGGCCCGCCTCGTTTATTGCATTTCGAAGGAAATAGTTAAACGACGTCGAGCCCAGGAGTTCTTCCAGCGAAATATGCATGCGGTACCGCCAGTAATGTTGCGGCACTGCCGGAACATTAATGCGTTCCATCTGAGGGTCCGGGTGCCTGAGTTCGGAATCACATCCGAGCAGATCCTGGATCATAAAAATGCTCCACATTGCTGGCGAGCGGAGATGCTGCTCCACAATTGCGCTGTTTAATTTTGCATCGCATTTAGGCGGGGCCGGCGCCTCCATTCCCAGCTCGCTATTATAAAACTGTTGTGTTCGCGCGGGGTCTTCCTCCCACCAGCCCCGGATCGTGCTCATGTCGTGGGTTGAAGGCGTCACCACGCTCAGGTAAGGCGCGTCTTTGGGGTTGAAGAACACCTTTCCCGACTCCTTGGGCATCCGTTGAATCTCAAGCGACAGCAGTCCAAGATCGCGCATCACCTGTGGCACACACGCTGGCACCATTCCAAGATCCTCGCCGCACACCAGCATGTTGGTCACGCGCTTTAACGACGGCAGTTTCTTAAGGGCCTCCCTGGTCCAGAAAGGGTCCTGGCGGCGGTAAAAATAATCGACATAAAGCTCCATCAGCGGTCTCTGCACCTCAGGTGGAAGTGCTCGGAACGACGACGTCTCTTCCATTCCAAAGCGGAAATGAAACTCGTCCCCCGTATCATCGAAATCCAGGAGGATTACGTTCGCAATCAACTCGAAAAGTCCGTCCCGCAGCTGTGCCGTCGCCGGGTCAGGGCCGCACAACACCCGCGCCACCTGGTGCTGTGTGGCAAACTCGGGCTTTAGCCTGTAACAGCCGAATTGGTCGCTTTCCAGGCACCTCTCTTTGGCCTCCTGTGCCGCTTCACCGAACAACTCCGCGAGCACCGCATCATTGATGAAGGGTTGGGTAAATCTTGCCCGGTCAAAGCGGATTCCACGCTCTTGAAACTCGTTGGCATGCACCGGCAGCGCCGGGGCAAAATGTCCCAGAATACCCTCCACACAATCGATCGGGACACTCCAAATCCTGAAAAACCCGAGAATGTGGTCAATCCGGAAGGCGTCAAAATAGCGGCTCATATGGGAGAAGCGCTGTTTCCACCAGGCGAATCCATCTTGTTGCATTTTTTCCCAGTTGTAGGTGGGGAATCCCCAGTTCTGGCCCTTGACGGCAAACGCGTCCGGCGGCGCGCCTGCCTGAGTTTCCATGTGGTAGAGGTCGGGGCTTTCCCATGCGTCTGCGCCACAGCGGTAAACTCCAATGGGAATATCTCCTTTAAGCACCACGCCGCGGTTATGTGCATAGGCTGCCGCCTCCCGCAACTGCCTGTGCAGGTGATACTGGATGAAATACACCAACTCGATCGGCTCGCGAAACTCCAGCGTTGCTGCCAGCCTGCGTGCTTCGGACTCGTTGTATCTTTGGCAGGCAGGCCAGGCACTGAAATCGCTCGTTCCGTGTTTGTCGCGAAAGCAGCAAAACATCGCATAAGGGAACAGCCACTCCCGGTTGAGTTCGATGAACTCTCTGTAATCCAACCGGTTTTGTATGCCTGCATTTTCTTCCGGAAACACCTGTTGCAAGAACCTTCCCTTGAGCGCCATCACCGCCTCATAATCCATTGCCTCCAAACTGTTGAGTCGCTTCCGTTCGCCTTCCAGACCAGCGAGCAGCGCTCTGCTTCTCTTTGTGGTCGCAACAGATTCAAGTCTCAGGTAAATCGGATGTAGCGCAAATGCGGAAATTGCCGCGTACGGATAGGAATCCCTCCAGCTTCCTGTCGCTGTGGTGTCGTTGACGGGCAGCAGTTGGATGAGTTGCAATCCGGTGACTGCGCACCAATCGGCCATTGTCTTTAGGTCCTCAAACTCGCCAACGCCGAAGCCTTTTTTGGTCCGCAAACTGAATACCGGCACCGATACACCGGCGCCCTTCCATGTTGTCGATGGCAGGACTGCGAAGCCGTCCCGCGCCATCATTAGATCCGTCTTCGGATCGGGCCTGCTTAACAGACGGTTTCCGCCTCCCTCAAACTCGATAAACTTTCCGGTGTCCAGGTCGAAGACGCCGTATTTGTACTCGACGGGAAAACTCTTCAGCCGAATCTCCACCCGGCAATCAGTGTCTCCGGGGCGGCGCCCCAGCAGAACCGGATCATTTGCGGTCCAGCTCCCAAGCTCCGGCGAGTTTCCCAGCAGACATAAGGTTTGTGACTTTGAAAGCAGGGGTGCCTTGACTGAGAATTGGCATAGAAGCCCTTCTGTATTGCTGACGGAAACGCGCGGTGGAACACGCGTCCGCATCCCGCGCAAGAGAACTTGTTGAAAGGGCTCGGTGTAAAAAGCGTTTTCGTAGAAAGCCGGGGAGTTCCAGGAATCCAAGACCCTCACCTCCCCGAACTTACACTCGTGAAGGTCTAGTGTGCGGTCATTTCCCCAATCCAAAACTGTGGATCCGTCTGGTTCGCGGAGGAGGTAATTATAAGTAAAGGGTCTGACAGGGTCGGCATCTTCCGGCCACAGGACTGCTGCCTCCCAGGTTTCTGAATCCTTGTATCGCAGAGGTAGCAGTCCTGCGGCATCTGTGAGCCCCGCTACCGGGTCCATTGCCTTCAGAAAAAGCTCCTGTCCGAAACGCGTGTGGAAGCGTATTGAGAATACCACCCTCATGCACCCGAACCTACAGGCAGGAACCGGTCCGCGCCAGCTTCAACCTCGGTGCCTGAAACGGGCCCGGAGGGTCGTTTGCCAGCCATGTCGCACGGCATGCGGCGCACTGAGGCCGTTGTCAGCCTGCGTGTGCGGCAGTTGCTTTGGTTGCCGCCTGCAACGCTTCCAGATCCGGCCGCAGGTCCGCTTTAGTCGCCCGATCCATGCGGTCGATGAATAAAACGCCGTGGAGATGATCGGTCTCGTGCTGCACCGCACGCGAGAGCAGACCTCCGCAGCGGAACGAGATCTCGCTGCCGTGCCTGTCCAACGCTTTTACGTCAATAACATCAGATCGGGTGATATCGGCGTAGATTTCCGGGAAGCTCAAGCAGCCTTCGGGTCCCTTCACAGGCGGACCCAGGGGTGTAATGACTGGGTTGATCAGCACCAGTGGCATAAATTTGTCCACATCGGCAGGTTTGCCGTTTAACTCCAGGGTTGATGGACGGTCCTCCACTCCGCGGACATCGATCACCGTCAATTGCAGCGCTTGCCCAACCTGCTGAGCTGCCAGGCCCACGCCCTTGCCGGCGTACATCGTTTCAAACATGTCCGCGATGAGTTGTTTGACTGCAGGAGTGACCGTGGTGATTTGCGCGCCTTTCTGGCGCAACACCGGAGTGCCGTATTTTACAATGTTAAGAACCATCCTGTGTAAATCTAGTCTGCCGAACTCGCTCTGTCACATTATCCCTCAAGCTTCCGGCGCCGGCCAGTTTCGCAGAATACCGGCCAGGTCATCAAGACTCGGGCTTTTGCCTGTCCTAACATAGAAGCCGCTTGTTGCTACCCCTAGGAGCAGCGCTTCCCGCGTGCTCAATCCGATCAGTTTGCCGAGGCAGAAGCCGGAATTGAAATGGTCGCCGGCGCCTGTAGTGATTTTTGGCTTTGGGGTAAACGGGCCGCCTACGATAAATGTTCCGTCGGGGCCTGTGGCAAGCGCATAAGCCGTCGGATGCACGATCACGGTATTCACTTTTAAGACGCTGTGAATCAGCTTGCAGTGCTCTTGGAGCCCTTCGGGGGTAAAAGCCGGGGTTTTCAAATCCAGCGCTTTGCCGATTTCGTGACTTTCCTTCTCGTTGAGCCCAAGAATGACATCAAAATGTTTTTCAAAATCAGAGATTAGCTGCAGGGCACGAAGAATGTCCTCCTTTGTTCGTTTCTCAGGGTCTGCAAGATCGAAAAAGAGCTTGCGGCGTTTCCCGTTCATCGAGGGGCAGATTTCCTTGAGCACGGCTTCCCAGATATCGGTGGTGCCCGTTAACATTGTCCAGTTTACGAAACCGATCAGGTCGGCCTGCTTCAGTGCGGACTCCAGTTTGTCCCGTCCGAAGCGCTCGCACACGTTCTTCCAAGTGACATCCTTAAGGGCCTGGTGCTTGCCGATCATAATTTTGCCGTCCTCAAACTCGACGGCGTCGGTATAACCGGGTTCGGCAATAGTGTGAACCTCCGCCCGCTGCGAAAACTCGCTGAAGATCGGGTGGAGGGTGGGGTAGCCGAGATTTCCGAGGTAACAAACCTTCAGGCTGAGGCTCGCAAGAGTGTTGGCCATGATTGGCCCATTGCCACCCAGCTTGGTCATGATCCGCACCATTTCCACGTTGGTGCTTTTGCCGGCTGCGCCCGCCAGGCGTTCGGCAAATTTCGCAATGGTTGGCAGGCGCGTGTATTTTTCCGCGCTCTCGCGCTTGTCCACCACGTGGTAGATTTCATCGACGAAACCATCCATACCCACAAACGCGCTTGTCCGGGCAACTTGAGTTTTTTTTGTTTCCAGTTTTGAAGCGGTCTGTGACCGCATTTCAGGTGTTGTATTCATTTCAGGCAATTAAACCGGTTCAGTTTTCGGAGACTCCCAGGATTTGCAGGATGCGATCGAGGTCGTCGTCGCTGTAAAAAGTGATCTCAAGAGCACCTTTGCCCTTGGAGTAACGCAGGTTGATTTTTGTGCCTAGCCTCTCGCGGATGCGGCTTTCGAGGCTTGCCAGATTGGCATCCCGAGCAACAGGTGAGATTTGGGGTGTGACCGATTTCGGGTTTTGCATCCTGGCGACCAGCGCCTCGGCCTGGCGCACGTTTAATCCTTCCTTGAGAATCCGGTTTGCCGCGGTCTTTTGCTGCTCCGGTTGCTCCAGGCCAAGGATCACCTTGGCATGGCCTACAGACAAACGGCCGTCGCGAACGTATCCCTGGAGTTCGGGTGCCAGCTTTAGCAGACGGAGCGCATTTGCCACAACCGCGCGGCTCTTGCCCACTTTGAGCGAGGCTTCTTCCTGAGTCAGTTGAAACTGGGAGATCAGACGGCTGTATCCCTGGGCTTCCTCGATCGGGTTGAGATTCTCGCGCTGCAGGTTTTCTATGAGCGCAAGCTCAAGCACATCCTTGTCTTCCGCCTCGCGAACGATTACCGGAACCTCGGTCAGCTTGAGCAATCCGGCCGCGCGCCAGCGGCGCTCTCCTGCGATGAGCTCGTATCTGCCGTTGCGCTCGCGAACGATGAGCGGCTGAAGTATGCCCTGTTCCTGAATGGAATCTGCCAATTCGCGCAGGGCTTCCGGCTCGAAAGACTTGCGTGGCTGAAATGGACAGGGCTGCACACGTGAAAACGGAACGCGCAGGACCCGCTCGTGCATGTCGGCGGGCTCAGCGACAGGGGCGTGCGTTGGCGTGGCGGCGGCGAGGGGCGCTTTTGTCACAGGGTTGTTCCCCATCAGCGCTCCCAGACCTCGGCCCAAAGCTGGTTTTGCCATGTGTGCAGGGTGTCCAAGCTCTTGCCACATGTCAATTTCAGCCGTTGGCACACCAGGCCAGACCTGGTGGCCGCGTTTGAAAATCGCGAGGTCTGCTTCCTCGCTCTTCCTCCTTGCGAGCCGGGGGCGAATGCAACAAACTTTGAACAGATCCGCATCGTCGGGGAGTAGTTGTTGTGCATGGAATTGGTGCGGGAACGAGCTATAAGCAACATGGCAACCACAAAGAGCAACTCGGCAAAGGACGATCGAACCAGGATTTTCCTGGTGGATGACCACGCTGTGGTCCGGTTTGGCATCGCGCAGTTGATCGAGCGTCAACCTGACATGGTTGTGTGCGGCGAAGAGGAGGTGGCGGGACCCGCTTTGCAGGCCATCATGAAACTCAAGCCGGACCTTGTGATTGCGGACGTTTCCTTGCGGGAAAGCAGCGGGCTTGAACTGATTCGCAACTTGAAAGCGCAGATGCCCGGTCTTCCTGTATTGGTAGTCAGCGCGCACGACGAGCAGATTTATGCCGAGATTGCCTTTCGCGCGGGGGCCACGGGTTACCTGATGAAACAGTCCGGCCTGGACAACATTGTCGTCGCGATTAAGCGGGTGCTGGAAGGCAACATTTACGTCAGCGAAGCCCTGGGAGCGCGGATGCTCCAGCAACAGATTCGCGGACAAGCCAGCCTGAACGATTCCCCCGTAAAAGACCTCAGCGACCGCGAGTTGGAGGTTTTCGAATTGCTCGGTCGATGGAAAAAAACGAGTGAGATTGCGCAGGAACTGCACCTTAGCGTCAAGACCATCGAGTACTACCGCGAGCAGATTAAGAAGAAGTTGAATCTCAAGAATTCCGCTGAGTTGACACAGCACGCCACGGCCTGGGTTCAACGGGAATCCCAAGGGTAGCCGGGATCAGCCCGCTCGAAGAGCCGGGTTTCTTTCCTTATCCTAACCATTTTTGGCTTCATGTACGTGTTTGAGGCCGCTTTAGCCCGGGGAATTCCCGGGAGGCACTCCGGATTTTTCCTCGGTCCGCATTTGGCGGCCGCCCCGATTGTTCCAACCCCACCGACATACTAATGTTGATTCAAGAACAAAATGAAAGTCGGACCTATGAACACAAATCGAATCGCAAGTTCATTCTGCGTCGCGATAGCGGCTTGCTGGTTGGGTTTGCCGGATGGCGCCTTTGCGGCAAAACTCACGCTTGAAGGGCAGAACGGGGGCGACGTGATCAACTGGTATGCCGGCAATCTGCAGAACTGGAAAGAGTTGGACTTCATTCCTTGCCGTTTGCGCATGGACAACGCATTCGGCGCGAACCAGACCTTCACGATCAATTTCGAGCGCCGAAACAACAATGTTCCGGGTGTTCAAAACCTTTTTAATTTTTCCACATCGTCGAACGTAATATTCAGCGCCACCCCTGTTCTGAGCGCTCCACGAAACGCAAGCACCTGGTCTTACACCTTCACTGTTGATGTGACGGACAGCAAACCCGCGTTTGTTTATTTCCAGGCGCGCCTGGCGGCGGGCGCGCATCTCAACACGGGAAGTTCACTGGCGCTCAGCGGGCAGCCAACGTCCATGGGCAATCTGCAAATCCACAAGCCCAGCCCGGCTCCCGGAGCCCCCGATCTGTCTGTGGTGAAGAATGGTCCTGTTATCGCGGCGCCGGGGGAATACCTGACCTACACTCTTTCCTATCAAAACTCTTCTGTCTTGGCCACCGGCGTGCAACTAAGCGACATCCTGCCGGACGAAGTTGTTGTGGATCCCGCGACTCTCCCCAATGGCGGCGTTTTGGTGGGCGACACGATTTTCTGGGATCTTCCTGACCTGGTTTTCGGCGACTCGGGAACTATTACTTACCAGGTCCGCGTGCGGTCAGAGGTGGGGTATAGCGTGAATTTCACCAATTACACTCAGATTCTGAGTGCGGAGAATGATGCCGACTACGACGACAATAGCGACTCGTGGGTTACCAAAACGAAGTCTTGCACCCCATCGTCGGTGATCCTCCAACCCCGTGAGCCTGTCCTGTGCCCGGGGGAATCCATCTCTTTTACTGCAACGGCAACCGGCACTGCGCCCATTTCATACCAGTGGTTCAGGAACGGGGCGATCATACCAGGCGCCACAACTTCCGCGCTCGCTGTTACCGGCGTTTCGGAGTTTGACGGCGGTGTTTACGGGGTCATGGTTTCCAACGCGTGCGCCACAGCACAAGCGAGCACGACCCTTGGAGTGAACGCGGTGGTGACAGTGGCTGGAGAGATAGCGCCC
>CAYNZC010000032.1:0-15348 GCA_964401575.1 uncultured Verrucomicrobiota bacterium | reverse complement strand
ACAGCGTGACGGTCAGTGGCGCTTGTGGCAGCCCGGTCAGCCGGAGCACGACCCTGGCGGTTCGGCAGGCATTGGAAGTAAGCCCGATGCCCGATAAGTTTGTTAATCCTGGCCAGAATGTGTCTCTGGCCGCTGAGGCGTCCGGGACAGGGCCGTTCAGCTACGTGTGGAAACGCGACGGAAACATTATCCCTGGCCAAACCGGGAACACGCTGGTTTTGGCAAGCCTCAGAGATGCGGATGCCGGGAACTACAGTGTCGAAGTCACCGGCCCGTGCGAGACAAAGGCGCGCACAGCAGCTCTGAGGGTCAATCTCCCGCCAAGGGTGAGCATTGTGAATCCGACCAACGGCGAAACGTTTGCTTTCCCGGGGAGTTTCCCGGTAGTTGCGAGCGCGGCGGACCTGGACGGCGTGATCACGCGGGTAGAGATTTTCGACGGGGCGACCAATCTCCTCGGTTTCACCACCGATGGCGGCTCGTTCTTTGTGATGTGCACAAACCTTCAGCCCGGCGGCTACACGTTCTTCGCTAAGGCTACTGATGATATGGGGGCCGTAGGCATCTCCACGCCTGTGACGGTCGAGGTTGTGGATACGCTGCAGCCGGTCATTCTGAGCGAGGTCCGGCTGAATTTGCAGACCGGTCTGTTTGAGCAGAAAGTGCGAATTATCAATACCACTGCCAGCACAATTGAAGGCCTGCGGCTGTATGTGGAGAATGTTCAGCCTACCGTCCGCGTATGGAACGCTTCCGGAACGAACAACGGCACTGCCTATATCGCAACGCGAACTCCGATCGCGTCGGGAGAGCACCTGGATCTGGTGGTTGAGTATTACAACTCGGTGCCTGTCGCACCCCAGGCGACCTTCCGGGTGGAAGTTGTTCCGTTGGTTCCGGGAGGCGGTGTGACTGCGGTGGGTCAGCAAATACACATCACGCGCGCGTTGATGCGTCCCGATGGGTTCTTCCTGCTGGAATTTCCAACGGAAGCAAACAGGGCGTATTACGTGCAGTACAGCAGTGACCTGCAAAACTGGCTCCAGGCAGAGCCGGCATTGACAGGCACCGGCACGCAATATCAGTGGCTGGACAACGGACAACCGAAGACAATTAGCGCGCCCTCAGCCGCGTCAAAGCGTTTCTACCGTGTTGTGGTTCTTCCTTAACCTAATTAACACAAGAAGAAATATGAAAAGAGAAATCATTTGCCGCTGGGCAGCCGCTGCGGCTCTAGCCTTCGCCGGGACAAGCTGGAGGGCAGTCGCCGTGGAACCGGCGGAAGCTGCAGGGTTACTCTCCAGGACTTCCTCCGATGAGGAACTGAACAAGATCTCGCTCAGTTACCGAATGGGCCTAAATATAAAAGTGGACTTCAACAAACTTGGGGGCTTCGCGCGGATCGGAGACCCGGGGCCCGCCACGGGGGCCAACTTTGACCGGACATATGAACAGGGCGGATACAATCGTGTAGATATTTGGGATAATTTTGAGGGCAGAACCTGGTTTTACGGTTACGACAATCCGCAGGCGCTTCAGGGAGACTACGTCGTTCTCCAGAGTTCCGCCTCCCCGGCCAATCGCAGCGTTGAAGGGAAGGAAGAAAGCGTTCAACACGGAGTGGAACTCGCCTACACACGGCAGTTGGCGCGGGGCAAATATGGCAAGTTGGGTGCTGAGGTGTCTTTTTCCTATGTGCCGCTCAGCATTTCAGACAGCACTCCCCTTAAGGGAACAGTTGACAGGATTCTCGACCGTTACGACACGGGCGGAGTGAATCCTCCCTTGGCGCCGTTTCATGGGTCATTCGACCAGCCCAACGCCCGCATCAGCTCTTCTCCGAATCGGGATCGGGTCTTGCTCCGACAGGAAGCGGATATCCTCGGAGAACGAACACTGGAAGCCGACGTATTCGTGTTCAGGTTGGGGCCATCCCACGAATTCCTGATCAAGGGACGCCTTTCGGGGAACGTTGGCGCTGGTTTGACTCTTGCTATTGCAGATGCGGATTTTAGTTATCGCGAAACCGTTAGCATCCCGGGTGTGGGAACTCAGACGAGGTCCGCATCCTCGTCGAGTCAGGATTTCCTTGTCGGCTGGTATGCCGGCGCCGCTCTGTCGTTCAGAGTTGCGAACCACACAGACGTATTTGCAGGGGCATATTTCCAGTCCGCTGGTGACGCCGTTACGAAGTCGGGCAGGGGAGACCTCGGTAGCAAGGAAGGAGTTTTAGACCTTGATGAGGCCGTTGTAGTCAATTTTGGAATATCCTACTCGTTTTAAGCTTATGACAACTACTTACGCAACCAGACCGGCGCCGTTTCGGCTGACACCCGTTCACTCCACAAATGCCGACAAGGGCTCTGCGGCGTGCACCTCCTCGCAGATCAAAGTAATGGTGGTGGACGATCATCCCATCGTGCTCCGGGGAATTGCCTGCTGTCTTGCCAAAGCCGCCAACATCACCATTGTGGGCGAAGCCAGGAACGGAACGGAAGCTATCCGGTTGGCAAAACAGTGCGCGCCGGACGTCGTCCTTATGGACCTCGAATTGCCGAATATGAATGGGCTGGCGCTGGCCGATCAGTTCCGCATTCACGCGCCAAAGTCCAGGATTATCATGCTTACGATGCATCACCGGAGCGAGTACATCATGCGCGCCATTCAATCAGGCGCGCGCGGCTACCTGTTAAAAGATCGTTCAGCTGCGGAACTCATCCAGGCTGTGGAAAAAGTGCATGCCGGGGAGACCTGCTTCAGTGGGGAGGTGGCTATGGTGGCCGTCAGTCAGTTTGTTCGGGCGCAGGCTTCCGATTCACCTTCGACGCTCACTCCTCGCGAAAAGGAGGTGCTGGTGCAGATAGCCGAGGGCCTGAGCAACAAGGAAATCGCCTGTATCCTGAACCTGGGTGTTCGCACGGTGGAAACCCACCGCGAGAGGATCATGCGCAAGCTGAACATCCACAGTATTGCCGGCCTTACGCGCTATGCGATTGCCGAGGGCTATATTCCTCTGCAGGCGATGGCAGCGTGCTAATGCCGCGAATCGCTGGGGATTGCATTCCTCTCTCAATGCTTTCACGGTCATTGGCATCGGCTCAGGCGGCAGACGTTCTCCGAGAACATCCTGTCGTCCCCCGCAGGCCTCGCTCGGTCGTTAGCCGGTAGAAAGATCAGGCTGTTTCCAGCGTCATAATCTCGATTCGTTCCTTACCGCTTTCCTGCGAGTTCGAGCCATTGGAAAACGCGAGGTAGAAGAACGCGAAGATGCTCGTGACCGGAAGGAGCAGGCAAATCGCTGTCCAGATGCTCTTACCGCGGGCCCGGGAGATTTTAAAACACCAGACAATATGAGCGACCAGGTTTAGGATGGGCAATAGCATCGCCACAAACCACACGGGAGACATTCCAGCCGCTTTAAGCAGGGGGAACATCTGCAGCACGGGGAACCAAATCAGCGCGCCGGGCTCACTCCCGGTCTTTTTGCAGATGAGCATGCAGCAGTAACAGACGAACAGGTAGAACGCGAGCATGGCGACCCCAAAGCCGATTAACACTGGAAGCCCGAGACTCTTCGACATCCATTTTGCCATGTCCGGCGCCGCGCCCTTCTGGAGGTTCTGATGAATATTACGGATTTGCGGACTCTCGATTTTTTGAATCGTCGTCTTGGCCCAGGCAACAGCCGCATTGGTTGCGGGCTTGCGAGCCTCGTACCCCAGAATCTCCTTCTCCTCCTGAGTGAGCTCGGAAACCTTAACGTTGAGCATCCCGGCTGAATGCAGCAGAAAGACGTAGCTTTTGTTCTTCGTCGTGACTGTCACATTTGAATACGTCTGTGTCCCGATTGTGATCGTGTCAAAGTGCTGCTCCGCGCTTGCCCCGGAGGCCTTCGAGTTTGCCCCGCACAGCCCGAGACATGCCGAAGCAAACAAAACCCCCAAACTCCGCGTTAATTTTCTAATACGCATTTCGTTCTCCGCAGTAGTAACATTTACGGCTGCGTGTTGATATTGCAGGACATGTGCCAGTTTTTTTGCGTCAGAACCAACTCTTAAGACCGTACAATGAGAGAGGCGGCGCCGGAGTCGTCAGGGCGCCGCCCCCACTCAGGAGGACGCAGGCAAGGAACCTGCGACCGCTGAGAGAGCTAGAAGCATGCCGCCGGAAGTTTCGCTCTGCCTGCCTGTCGGGACGCCCAAAACCGCCATAGTTTCACTTTCGGAAGCGCGTTTCCTGGGCTAGGCTCCCGTGATTTAAAGGAATGAAAAACATTATGAGTGCGAAGTGGACGGGTGCCTGTTGCGGGTTGGGTGTCGGCCTCTGGCTTTTCGCGATTGCTCCATGTGCGGCACAGCAGGTGCCGGCGGTTGAGAGGCGGTTGTCCAACGGGATGAAGCTGCTGCTGGTGGAGCGCCATGACGAGCCAATCGTATCCGGTGGTTGGGTGGCCCATGTCGGCAGCTCCAACGAACGACCGGGAATCACCGGCATCGCCCACCTGTTTGAGCACATGATGTTCAAGGGGACCCCGCACATCGGAACAAAGAATTTCAAGAAGGATGTTGAGATTATTTTAGCCCAGGAGCGGATTCGGGATCAAATGCGCCAGGAGGAGGAGACGATGCGAGCGGCCTTCCGGCAGGGCCACATTGACGATCTCCTTAAACCGGAAAACAAAACGGATCGCTACAAGGAACTGGAAAAGGAGTTTCAGAAGCTCGTGGCGCAACACCGTGACGTGCTCGTTAAAAACGAATTTGACCGGCTTTACACCTCGCAGGGCGCCTCGGGCATGAATGCGTTCACCTCCGAGGACATGACGGTCTATTTCATCAATGTGCCCGCCAACAAACTTGAGTTGTGGATGCTCATGGAATCCGAGCGGTTGCTGCACCCGGTGTTTCGCGAGTTCTATGCGGAGCGGGACGTCGTTTATGAAGAGCGCCGGTTGCGCACGGAATCCACTCCCCTGGGCCGGTTTGAAGAGGAGTTC
Source organism: uncultured Verrucomicrobiota bacterium (assembly GCA_964401575.1). Lineage (GTDB taxonomy): Bacteria > Verrucomicrobiota > Verrucomicrobiia > Limisphaerales > UBA8199 > CAYNZC01. The sequence continues at coordinate 10,352 of CAYNZC010000032.1, read as the reverse complement.
GGCGCCATGTTCTGGCAGTCCTGCAGTTATAGCTGGCCTGTGATCGGGTGGCCGTCGGACCTGCCGAGCATCAGCAAAGCACAGGCGGATGAGTTTTATGCCACTTATTATTCCCCCCAGAACATCACCCTGGTGCTCGTTGGGGATTTTGAACCTGCAGCGACGGAGGCTCTCGCAAGGCGGTATTTCGAACGAATACCGCGTGGCAAAACGGATCCGCCCCCCGTGGTGACATTGGAAATCAAGCAGGAAGCAGAAAAGAGGATGTACGCCGAGGCGGACACGAATCCGCAGGTAGATATCCTCTGGCACAGCGTGGCCTTCCGGCACCGCGACTCCTATGCGCTTGAGATTCTTGCCCAGTTGCTGTCCACGAGAACCGGCAGGCTTTTCAAAGGTTTGGTCCTGGGCAGCGGTGTTGCAACCGAGGTGTATGCAAACCAGGAGTCCAAGAAATGGGCGGGGTATTTCAACTGCGGAGGGGAGGCCAGAGAAGGCCACAAGCCGCAGGAGGTGGAGCAGGGGATCTATGCGGAGATCGAGAAGCTCAAAAACGAAACCGTGCCAGCCGCGGAATTGCAAAAGGTGAAGAACAATTTTGCAGCCGCCGAGTATCGCCGGTTGTCGTCCAACTTTCCAATCCTCGTCCAACTGTTGATCTATGATGGTTTGGGTGACTGGCGAGAAATGAACGAAGCAGGGGGCAAGATACAGGCGGTTACAGCCGAGGATGTCAAGCGTGTGGCCAGGACTTACCTGACGGCTGAAAACCGCGCTGTGGCCACTTACACGCGCAAAGCGGCCAAGAAATCAGAAACCGGGGAGGCGCAATGAGATCAGCTTTTTGCCTGGGATTCATGCGAACATATTCACTCGCGATGTTTGTCGCCGCCTCTGCTGCCGGCTTCGCGGCTTTAGCCGTTGAGGATATGCCGGTCAAGAGCCCGGTCCGTAAAGCCGCACCAGCTATTGCTCCCGGCGGTGTGCCAACGCGCCCGGAGCAATTAAGCTTCCCCCCGCTGACCTACGTGCCTCCCAGACCACAGGACCACCGTGTGGAACTGAAGTCCGGTCCGGTGGGATACGTCATCGAGGACAAAGAGCTTCCTCTCGTGAACATCGTCATTTACGTGCGCACGGGCGACTATGTGGATTCACCAGCGACGAAAGGGCGGGCAAGTCTTGCCGGGTACCTGCTGGCCCGAGGCGGAACTGAAACCCGGACAGCCGAAGAACTCGAAGAACGCCTGGCGTTTCTTGCGGCCGACTTAAGCTCGGGAGTGGGAGATACCCAGGCCAGTGTCCGGCTGAATCTCCTCTCGAAAGACCTTCCGGAAGGTCTGCAGATCCTTCGCGAAGTCCTCACTGCTCCCCGATTTCAGGAGGACAAACTTGCGCTGCGGAAACAGCAAATGGTGCAGGCGATGCGCAGGCGCAACGACGAATCGGGCGCGATTGAGGCTCGCGAGGCGGCCTTCCTGGCCTTCGGCGAAGACTTTTGGATGAACCAGCACCCGACGCCCGATTCGGTCAATCCACTTACGCGGGAAGATTTGCGCCAGTTTCACCAGGCATGGTTCTGGCCATCCAACTTTGTTCTGGCTGTGAGCGGTGATTTCGAGCGTGGGCGCATGATCGAGCAACTGGAAGGGCTCTTTGCAAGCTGGCCTTTTCAAGGGCAGTCTGCGTCCGCCATTCCGACGAACACCCGTTTCGCCGCTCCGGGCGCTTACATCCTCGACAAGCAGGACGTCAACCAGGGCCGGGTCTCCATTATGCTGCCGGGCATTATGCGCGAGAATCCTGACTATGTTGCTGTCATGGTTATGAACGATATCCTTGGGGGCGGGGGATTCATCTCGCGTATTTTGAACCGTGTACGTTCGGATGAAGGACTCGCTTACAGCGCCTTTTCGCGATTCCCTGGAGGCGTTTATTTCCCGTCCACGTTCACGGCCGGTTTCCAGACCAAGAGCCGCACTGTTGCCTATGCCAGCTCCATCGTTTTTGAGGAAATAAAACAAATCACCTCAGAGCCGGTGTCGGACTCCGAGCTGACGACATCTAAGCGGGGCTTTATCGAGCGTTTTCCGCAGCAGTTTGCGACCAAGGCGCAAGTGGCCAATACGTTCGCCCAGGACGAATTCACCGGGAGATACCGGCGTGAGCCGGACTTCTGGACAAACTACCGGGCGCGTGTCGAATCCATTGAAAAGGAAGACGTGCTGAAGGTGGCCGAAAAGTACCTCAAACCGGAGCGGGCGGTTCTCCTTGTCGTAGGGCAAAAGGACCAGGTGCTGCTGGGGCATCCGAATCACGCCGTTCAACTCAAGGACCTTGTGAAAGGACGCATCAGCGACCTTCCGCAGCGTGATCCGCTGACACTCAAGCCGATTCCGGCCAAGCGTTCTGTTTTGAAGTAAGCTCAGAGCTGGCTGCGGAACGTGTAGCGCCCGGACCCGACCTCAACGACCTGGCGTCCGTTCTCGAAGGCCACCGGGCGCGCCCCCTTCGCGCGGGCAAGAGCCTTGCCGCTTTCCCGGATGGATTCAGGGGCGCCTGCCGGGATGGAAAGCCTGGCAGTTGTGTTCGGCGGAACCACCAGTTTCCATGTGAAGCGGTCCCCGGCCCGGTTCCACTCACTGAGGACAACGCCGTGTGGCGACTTGTATGAGGCGCGCACCCAGTCGCAGCCCCCGGGAAGTTCCGGGCGCATGTTGATCCGCGCAAAACCCGGCGTTTGAGCATCGGGCTGTATGCCGGCAAGATCTTCAAAAGCCCATGCCACGAGATCACCCACGAGCATGACATGATTTCCTGAGTTCATGGCGGGATCCGCAGTGTCGCCGTTCCACAGTTCCCAAATAGTTGTCGCTCCTTTGCGAACCATATAACCCCAGCTCGGGTAGGTATCTTGTGTTGCAATTCTCCATGCCACATCCCCATAACCGTTGCGGGTCAGCGTGCGCATCAGCCACTGGGCGCCAATCAAGCCGGTGCCCACATGGTCCCTTGATTCACTCGAAATCTTCTCGATCAGCCTATTGAGGACTTTATCGCGCCCGCTGTCCGGCACGAGCCCGAATGCGAGCGGCAGAACGCAGGAAGTCTGCGATCCGTTTGCAAAATAGCCTTTTTCCTCGGAGTAGAACTTTCTCAAAATCCCCTCCCTGAGGCGGTCCGCGAGTTGGTCGAAATTCTGGGAGTCCTCAGTCTTCCCCAGGAGAGTGGCATAATGCGACAGTAACCGGGCATCCCAATACAAATAGGCCGATGCCAGGAGGGCAGGGTCTGTTTTTCGCGCCGGATCCTTGGAATGAATCAGCAAAGGATCCTCTGGCGGAACGCACCAATCGCCGTAATTGTCACGGCTGATAATGCCGTTTGTGATGTAACCCGACATGTGATCGAGCCACTTTTTTGCTGCGGGATAAATCCGCTCGATCGGGGCCAAATCCCCGTACTGCTGCCGCAGAGTCCCCGGGATCATGGCGATGCTGCTCGGCCAGGTCACATTGTCGTTGTAGAGCGGCCAGTATGACGGGCAAACATCAGGCACGCTCCCTGTCTCGTTTTGCGCGTCGGCCATGTCCTGCGTCCACTTGGTGTGGAACGCCGCGGTGTTGTGAATGTAAGTTTCTCCACGGGAAACTTCGGAACGGTCGCCCAGCCAGCCCTGGCGCTCGTCGCGCTGGGGGCAATCGGTTGGAATGCTCCGGTAATTCCCGCGAAATCCCCACACGGTATTTGTGATTACTTTGTTCAGAAGATGGCTTGAGCAGGCAAAGTGCCCTGTTCGTTCCATGTCGTCATGCACCACACGTCCCTCAATCGAATCCAGTGAAGGTCTCCCGGGGAAACCCGTGATCTCAACAAACCGGAAACCGTGATAGGTGAATCGCGGCTCGTAAAACTCGCGCCTGCCGCCTTTCAGGATGTAGGTGTCCGTCACCTTTGCCCCCCGAATGTTGTCCATGTACAATGTGCCGTCCGGTTTCAATGTTTCAGCATGGCGCAACCGAACGACGGTTCCGGCGGGGCCGCTGACCCGCATCCGGCACCACCCAACCATGTTTTGCCCCATGTCATAGATAAACGTCCCCGGGCTGACCTCCTTCATGGAGATGGGCTTGAGGGTTTCGGTGACGCGGATAGGCTCGATCATTTGGGCGCGCAACTCGCCCTCCGGCGCGCTTACCCTCCGGGCCTTCATCCACTGACCGCTGCGCTCAAAGCCGCCGGGCTGGCTCCATCCGGCAAGTTCCATGCGAGCGTCATAGACCTCCCCATCATACTCGTTGTTCTCACGGATTGGTCCCTCCGTGCTCAGGTCCCAGGACTCATCGCTGACAATCAACTCGCTGGAACCGTCTGCGTATTCGAGCTTAAGTTGCAGCAGAAGCTTTGGGAATCCGTAGCTGCGCGTGGAAATAGGGACAGAGGATCGCGGCGCATAGAATCTTCCGTTCCCGAGAAGCACTCCCAGTGTGTTCGCGCCGCGCCGGACAAAGCCGGTAACATCCCGGGTGACGTAGAAGACGCGTTTATTGTACTCGGTCAGCGCCGGGGAAAGCACGTCGTCGTCCGTGCGTTTTCCGTTTACGTAGAGCTCGGAGAGGCCGAGGCCTGAGCACCAGATCGTGGCCCGCGAGACCGTTCTGACAATTTCAAAGTCTTTGCGCAAGTGGCGGGCTGGAAGCACCCGGTTTTCGGGCATTCCAATTTCTCCCCAGGGCTGCATGCCGACCGGGCCGATGACAAGGGCGGCCAGCCACGTGGAGTCGTCAAAATTCCGCGCTTCCCAGTTCTCAAATTTTTCGAGAGTCGATCGCCATTGGGCATCTGTTGCGATGACGAGGGGCTCGCCGGAGTCGAATTGAATCTCAACGCGCCCGATGAGTCCGGCCGGGTTGGGGCCGGAACCGCCATTCTCCACAGCGACAGCCAAAACGTTTCTCTCTTCATTGAGGAATGCGGCGATGTCGAGAGCGGTGACCGCCTTGAAATTCGCGTTGCTGCCCGCCTCTTTCCCATTCACAAAGGCGCGGGCACTGTTGTCTCCGGCGATCAACCATTTGGCGGAGGAAACCACGCGGCCCGGCGGGATGCGGAATTCACGCCGGAAGAAGGCTGTGCCCAGCGGCGCGGCCTTTTCCGGGGCGCCCTCGGGAAACCAGATCCACGAAGCGTTGGCAAAGGTTACTTTGGACTCCGGTTCGTCCAGCCCGATCCATTGGGCCTTCCAATCGTCCCGCTTCAGCAGGCCCATGGACCAATGCGCGGGACGGCTCCAGGAGGATTCTCGTCCCGCCTGGTCCCAAACCTTCACCTTCCAGAAGCAATGCTGTCCTGAAGCCAGGGGTTTTCCCGCGTAAGGCACGAGCACGGAGCGGGAGTCCTCCACCTTGCCGCTGTCCCACAGGTCGCCCACGTTGTGCCTGAGCTTCTCCTGTGAGCTGGCGGCCATGATCTGGTACGCGCGCTGCCGTTCGGCCCGGGCGGACTTGCTTGCCGCCTTAAGCGTCCAGCTCAGCCGCGGTTGTGCAATGTCAATCCCGAGCGGATCTGTCCGGTGCTCGCACTTCAGGTCAAGCGGCTGCAGGCCAAAAGCCGGCGCGGCTAAAGAGAAAACGAAGGCGATTGCGGCCGCAACCAATATCCTTGGATGGGTGAATCTGGTGTTTGTTCGTGTATTCATCGGGGCAGGGGAGTTGTGATCGGTTGAAAGCCCAGGGCTCTCGCCGGGGACTTCGGGTCGAGGTTGAAGTCGCGGTTCTTGAGGTCGCGGAACATTGGGTCTGCAAAAATGGAGTTCGTTTCATTGCCCATGGCCTGCCAGTCCTTGAGGGTCTGCCCGGCAAAGGTTTTGTTGGTTCCTCCGCCGGCCCTCAAGTCGTAGAACAAATTCTGCCCTGTATCCATGTGTCCGTGCCAGTTACCGCCCAGAAAGACTCCCTGGTCAATAACGACAATGTTCGTGCGAAACGAAAAACTGATGTGCTCTTCGTGGCGTGTGCGCTGGAGCTGGTGATCCCGCGCAAACGCGAACACATTGTTCCATACCCTGTTTGTGGCTCCATAATGCTGATGAAAGCCGCCGTGTGTCGTGTTATAGACGATGTTGCTCGCGGCCAGAATCGAGCTGCTGCCCTCATCGAAATAGATCCCCCAGCCACCGTAACGCAGTCCCGCAATATCATGCCAGAGGTTATTGATGATGCGGGTGCCGGGCTGCATGCCCAGTGTGTAGATCCCGCCCATGTCGCTTAGGATCGGCCCGTCGCCGTTGGACAGCACACCGATATGGTGGACGTGGTTTGAAGCGACAAGATTGTTTGTGGCCAGAGCCCTGCCGTAACCCCATGTCCAGCCGATGGAAATGCCGGTGTAGTAGAAGTCATGAATCTCATTGCGCAGGATGGTATTGTTTGGAGACTGGCCGATCCAGATGCCCACCGCGCTATGGTAAGCTTTGCCGCCATCGAAAAACCGGCTGTCGCGAACCTCGGCCCCGGAGGTCTGCTCCTGGCCGGTCCGGATGGCCGGCTCGCCGATCTTCAGGCCGCCGGCTGCCAGGTCGGAGAACTCGCATTTGGCGATCACGTTGTCCTGGCATCCGATGCCCAACTCGAGCCCGTAGGCCCCCAGGTGCCTGAACGTGCAGCCCTGAAACTGTGAGTTGCGCAGACCCGCGGCATAAACGCTGCCGGGGACGTTCACCGCAGCCTGGGCCGCCCCGCCCGATTCAAGTTCCGGACCTTCCTTTGCAGGCGGCAGGTTCCACTCCGTGTGAGAGAAGGTTACATTCTGGAAAGAAACGTCTGAGACAAACCTGCCTTTTGCGGGCTCTCCCTCGATGCGCAGCACCTGCTGAAGCACCGGCGCGATGGCCACAATGTTCTCGGGTGACTCGCCCTCCCTCGGAAGGTAATAGACGGTCTGCTTTTGCGAATCGAGGAACCACTCACCGGTAGCGTCAATCACATCCATCAGCCCCTGCATATACCAGAGATCCCCGGGGGCAAGCTGGAACACCGCCCGTTTCTTGAAGCGAAGCGTTCGCGTTTCCGGGTCGATTCCGGCGATCGGCAGATGTGATTCCACCCAGCGGCACATCACGACGACCTTGGCCTGCGGATCAATGTCTTTCCAGCCGGCCACGTCTCCCGCCTTGTAAACGAATCGCGACTGGCCGATTTGCCAGGCCGCCGTCTTGTCCGGCACGGACTCGATTTTAAAATAATTCGTGTTGGGATGCCGCGCGGGGGTGGCGCGTTTTCCGTTTACCCATAATTGGTGAAACACAAGTCCTGGCGGCACCGAAGCGATCAGCGCCGTGCGGCCATTGATGCTGCCGGCCCACCAGTTCGTGATGCGGATACCGCCGCTAAGAGTGCCCGGGCCTGTGAATACCAGGCCCGAATCCTCCGGAAGCAATCGAAGCGGCTCTTTGAGAAAATAGGCGCCCTCCCGCAGGTTAATGATTATCCGGGCATTGGTTCCTTGTGGGCGCTTCCTGAATGCGCGGGCTGCCGCGACCGCGCGGGGAACTGTGGCAAAGGGGCCGTCCCGAAGAAGGAATCCCGGGCGCGGCTTCCGCCCGGACCATTGATCGTTTCCGCCCGGGGCGACATAGAATGTGACGTCTCGGGCTGCTGCGACATGCAAGCCTGCCGCAATGATTGCGACTGCGCTCAGTTTCTGAATGTTCAAGATCGAGTGTGGCCTCGTATGGCCGGGCATCAGGAAACTATGAACGGACAAATCAATCAAGCCGCTCTTCACTACGAATCCTCCGTACGCGAACTGGACATGCAGCCGGCTCTTTGAAACACTGCGCGCCCGTGAAACAATCGCTCGTCACACTGGACATGGAAGGCGTTCTGACGCCGGAAATTTGGATTGCCGTCGCTGAAAAAACCGGGATACCGGAACTGCGGCGAACGACGCGCGACGAGCCTGATTACGACAAGTTGATGCGGGGCCGCCTGGAGATTCTGGACCGGCACGGACTGAAGCTCTCGGATATCCAGGCGGTGATCGGGTCCTTGCGCCCTCTGCCGGGGGCCAGGGACTTCCTGGACCAACTCCGCTCGATTGTTCAGGTGATTATCCTTTCGGACACCTTCGAGCAGTTTGCCTCGCCATTGCTCGCGCAGCTTGGCTGGCCCGTTCTGTTGTGCCACCGGCTCGTGGTGGAGAATGATCGCATCACCGATTACAAGCTGCGGGTTGCGGAACAGAAGAAAAAGGCTGTCGCCGCTTTCAGATCAATGAATTACCGGGTCATCTCGGCGGGGGACTCCTTCAACGACACCGCCATGCTGATGGAAGCCGATGCCGGCATCCTTTTCCGCGCGCCGGAAAATGTCCGTGCGCAGTTTTCCCGGTTTCCTGCCGTGGAGGAATATCAGGACCTGATGCGGCTCATTCAACAGGAGATGCGGCGATAGTCCCGCGGATGCGGGCCCGTTAAGCGGGCAGAGCGTCTGGCCGGCGATGTCAAAGTACCTTGTACTTCATCTTGTGTTGCCGTTGGCCTTTGGCATTCTACAGCAACTTTTTGATTATGAATTCATACATCGCTGATGTCCTGGACACCGTTTCACGCCGCAACGCCGGGGAGCCCGAGTTTCTCCAGGCTGCTCGCGAAGTGCTTGAAAGCCTCGACCCAGTCGTCGAAAAGCACAGGAAGTATCGCGATAACCGGATTCTCGAGCGCATTGTGGAACCTGAGCGCCAGATCATCTTTCGCGTTGCATGGCAGGATGATGCCGGCGCGATGCAGGTGAATCGCGGCTTCCGCATCCAGTTCAACAGCGCGATCGGACCTTACAAGGGCGGATTGCGGTTTCACCCAAGCGTCAACCTGGGGATTCTCAAATTCCTCGGTTTTGAGCAGATCTTCAAGAACGCGCTGACAACGCTGCCGATGGGTGGCGCAAAGGGCGGCTCGGACTTCGATCCAAAAGGCAAATCGTCCGGCGAGGTCATGCGTTTCTGCCAGAGCTTCATGACGGAGCTCTTCCGGCATATTGGGCCGGATACAGACGTCCCGGCCGGCGACATTGGCGTTGGCGGACGCGAGGTCGGGTTCCTCTTCGGGCAGTACAAGCGCCTCAAATCGGAGTTTTCCGGCGTGTTGACGGGCAAGGGCCTGAACTGGGGCGGTTCGCTGATTCGCCCCGAGGCCACCGGTTACGGCTCCGTCTATTTCGCCGAGGAAATGTTGAAAACGCGCGGCGAATCTCTCGATGGCAAAGTCTGCTCCGTATCAGGCTCGGGAAACGTGGCCCAATACACCATCGAGAAACTCCTGCAGCGCGGCGCCAGGCCCGTCACGGTTTCTGACTCCGACGGCTCCATTCACGATCCGGCGGGCATTGACTCTGAAAAGCTCGCCTGGATTATGGATCTGAAGAACATCCGCCGGGGCCGCATCAAGGAATACGCGCAGAAGTTCAAGGCCAACTACATCCCGGGCCAGCGGCCGTGGTCGGTGCCTTGCGATTGCGCCTTCCCCAGCGCCACCCAGAACGAGATCAACGGGCAGGACGCCCAGATGCTTTTGAAAAACGGGTGCCAGCTTGTCTGCGAGGGGGCCAACATGCCCTCGACGCCCGAAGCGGTGGACCTTTATCTCCAGGCCAAAATCCTTTACGGCCCCGGCAAAGCTGCAAACGCGGGCGGCGTTGCCACCTCCGGCCTTGAAATGTCGCAAAACTCCATGCGGCTTGGATGGAACCGCGAGGAAGTGGACCAGCGCCTGCACCGGATCATGGTGGACATTCATCGCAACTGCAGCAACACAGCCAGCGAATACGGCATGCCGGGAAACTACGTCGCCGGCGCAAATATCGCCGGATTCGCGAAAGTCGCTGATTCCATGCTGGACCAGGGCCTGGTGTAACCAACGCCTTTCCGCACAGCGTCCGAGTTTAATAATGTGGCAGGGCCCGGTCGTCCCCGATGGCGGCGCCGGATATAGCGCCCCTGAACTTCAGCGCATCGTCTGGATTTGCGGGACAGGTCCCGGGCATGGTGGGGATTTTCGGGCGCGGGGTTTGCTACGGGACTCCATCGGCGCGCTGTCTCCGCCGTCCATCACGTGATACATCGCGCCCGGGTATTCTACTCGGAGTTCGCGTGGCACGGTTCAGTTTTGGCAGAAACAAAGGCCTGATCAATAACCAAATCGGGCGCTTCTACGGTCCGACCAATCCCACGACAGTTTTGGTGCTGTAGGTAGCGCGAACGGACACCAATAAATCTATTCCTTGTTTTTCGAATTTGCGGTGAAAGACGTGAACGCCCGTGCCACAACGCAAACATGCCCGGCGACAATGCCCGCA
>CAYNZC010000031.1:0-35679 GCA_964401575.1 uncultured Verrucomicrobiota bacterium | reverse complement strand
CAGCATCCCTCGACCACGGCCGATGCTCGCCCGGCATTACGCCAAATTACGCCAAGTTACGCCAAGTTACGGTATTCTGTGAACAGCCCCCCTCCGAGTTGCACTTAATTGCACCAAATCGCACTTAATTGCAGTTATTTTGAAACGCTCACCCCGGAGCTTTCACCGTTCTTTGACATTCTAATAAGCATCTGACGCCCGGTTCCCCACGAGCGGCGCCCCTGTCTCCCACCGGCAGGGGCGCCGCCATGGGGGCCGACTGGACCCTGCCACAAGATGGGTGGATGACCCGTTCGGGCACCTACCATGCGGGGAAAAAGTCGCTGCCCGATTTTTCCATGAACCGGTTTTCCGCCTTGAATGAGGCCGTTGGCCCCATCGTGGGTGTGTCCATGCCTGCTTTGACTGCAATCGCCTGCAGGATCATGTCTTCTCCGGATCCACTTGGATCCACATGGATGCTCGCCGGCCCAGGGACGGGCATTTCAGCACCGCCCGGCAGCCCAGAGCCGAATAGCGCTCACAGTCAGTAACACCCAGCTTGAAGGCTCAGGCACTGCTCCTGCCAAGATGGGGGTGTCCGCTCGCGTCTCGTAGGCCCAAAAAAAGCGAATCCTGATAGGACTCATCTTGATAATCGTAGGCAGTGCCACTTTTCCGGGACAATCCATTTCATCAACTTGAGAAATATGCAGGCCGGGACTGCCTGCTCGCTCACCGGTCAGGGCATGAGCGCAAGCACCACCGCTTCGGCTTGGACGAGTTGCTCCCGCATTTCATCGCACGTCGTGACCTGACGCAGACGCTGCAACAAATCCGTCTTCTGCGTCATCATGCACAGCCTTGCGAGCGTGTGAAGATGCAAGCGATCGTCCGGACAGCCGAGCAGGAAAAACAAGTCGGTGGGCAGGCCGTCTGGCGCTCCGAATGGCACAGGAACCGGCGTTCGCCCGACGGCAACGAAAGGCTGCTCGATCAGGACCGGGTCTGGCTGACGGGGATGGAGCAACGCAAGCCCCCCCGGCATCCCCGTGGAGCATAATTCCTCCCGGGCCTGCACACTCTCGAGCAGGCCCCGAACATCGGCGACACGACCCGTCCGGCAGGCAAGTGACACCATCTCCCGAATCGCCGACGCCTTGGTTTTGGCTGGCAACCCAGGCTCGACAAACGATGGCTCAATCATGTCCTCCATCATCGGCTGATGGGGCAGGAACGTGGCGGCAGCCTTCGAAGACTTGGCATGATACTCAACCAACCGGCCACCTTGCAGCTTGAGAATTCGCTCGGACGCCCACGCATCCATCTCGACCTTGCGAAATACGAACCTGTTGCCGCGTTTCTCGAATGGGATTTCGCGCTCCTTGACGAGTCGCTCGATGTCTTCCCTTGCCAAGTGCAGATACTCCGCGGCCTGTTGCAGATCGAAAAGTCGGTATGGCATAGCCGGATCTCAAGATGGTTTCTGTGACAACGGTCCGCTGAATCTGTAACTGCCCGAGCCAATTCTGAGCAGTAATCGACCGGACCTTTCCCCGATGATCTCCACCCCCGGCGCCTTTGAGGCGGGCCTGCGCCCCTCCCTGAGTTCGCCGCCAACAGGCAATGAAACGGTTGCGGTGCTGTTTGCCGGCACTTTCACGCGCAAATGGAAAAGGCCATCATTAATGTGCCAGTCACTCACAATTTCGCCGCGGATTGATTTGTAGGCCCCTCGCGCGAAAGTCAGGTCACCGACAACGTTCGGCGAGATGAAGAAATGCTTGAATCCCGGCGAACGAGCGTCGGGTTGAATGCCGGCGAGCGCTTTGTAGAACCATGCGCTCACATCACCGAACATAATATGGTTGCGCGATTCGTTCCCGCTCCATTGCTCCCAAAGCGTTGTGGCTCCCTGCTCCAGCCACCATCCCCACCCGGGTTGATCCTTTTGATTTACCATTCGATAGGCCAAATCCGTCCGGCCGTTTTCCAAAAGAGCATTCAGCAGGTACTTCGTCCCAAGAATGCCGGCGTCCATATGGCCGTCAGCCTTCTCCACAGCGGCGACGAGATTCGACATCACCCGGTCCCTCTGCCCGTCCGGCGCCAATCCCTGACAGAGAGCACAGCTAAGAGCAGTCTGACTGCCGTTGTCGTAAAGACCCGTATTCGGATCGAAGAACTTTCTGTTGAAGTCACCTTTGATCTGCTCCGCCAGCCTGCTGTACTTTTCCTCGTCGTCCTTTTTCCCGAGGAGGCCCGCAGCCAAAGAGACAATCCTTGCGTCCACGTAGTAATACGCGGTATCCGTAATGCCAGCCTGCGTCTGAGTTTTCCAGGGCGCCCAATCATTCAGCCCAATGCTTACGATTCCGTTCTGCGCACGCCCGGTGAGATAATCAACATAGCGCCTCATTCCTTCGTAGTTGCGCCGGAAATTCTCGACATCTCCGTAATAGACATATTGATAATAGGGGATCAGAAGGAACGCGCTGTCCCATGCGGGGCCGTTCCCCCATGTGTATCCCCAGCCACTCGTGGGCACAATCCCGGGAAGCTGACCGGACGGTTTTTGCTCATCCGCCAGATCGTTCATCCATTTCTGATGCACGGAAACAGGAAAAAAGTTGAGTTGAGCCTGCTCGCAGGCAAGGTGCGCATCGCCAGTCCACCCATTTTTCTCACGGTGCGGGCAATCGGTCGGAATCCCCTGGAAATTGCTCAAAAACGCCCACTCAGCGGCGCGCTGGATCCGGTTAAACATCTCATTGGAGCAGGAAAACTCGCCGGCCTTTGGCACAGCCGAATGGATAAACCGAATGCGAAAACTGTCCGTGGTCGGTTTGCCGGGAAAACCGGTCACCTCAATATACTGGAAACCGTGGTAAGTGAAACGGGAGGCGTAAACCTCTTCGCTTTTCCCTCCCTTGAGGATGTATTTGTCCGTTTGAAATGGCTGGGCTGCCCCCCGTTTCTTGATGTGTTGCTCAATGTCCCGCGTATCCAAAGTGCCATCGGGAAACAGCCGCTCCCCGTAGCGCATTTGAACCTGTGTTCCGGCGGGTCCGCGCACCCGCAGTTCAGCCATGCCCGCCAGGTTCTGCCCGACATCGACGATGTACATCCCCGGCCGGGGCTCCGTGACGGAAACCGGCCGGATCGTCGCACCAATCTTTATCGGCGGCATCATCTGAGCCACAAGCTTGCCTCCCGGCGGCTCAACCAATTGGACAGCTTCCCAGCCGGAGGCGTCGTAACCGGCGCTCGCCCAGTTTTTCTTTTCGAGACGCGCATCGTAAGACTCGCCGCCATAAATGCTGTCGAAAACGATAGGGCCCGTCGAGGTGCGCCATGATTCATCGCTCACCACCAACTCACTGCGTCCGTCTGCGTAATCAATCCTTATTTGCAACAGGAGCTTCGGAGCGGCGCGCCACGGAGCCTTGTGGAAATCCCAGACCGCCTCCGTATGACAGTTGTACCACCCAGTACCAAGGATGACGCCCACCGCATTGGCGCCGTGTTGAAGGTTCTCTGTGATGTCATAGGTTACGTAAAGCGCACGGCGATCATAGCGGGTGTAGCCGGGATCCAGCAGATGGTCGCCGACTCTCCTGCCGTTCATGTAGAGCTCGTAGTAACCCAAACCACAAATGCAGGCGCGAGCGCTCTTGACCCGTCCGCTAACTGCAAATTCACGCCGCAGCAAAGGAGCAGGCTGAACCTGTGTGTCGGTGGTGCGGCTGATCCAGCGTGCCTTCCAATCACCGGGCTGCAGCAGACCCATCTCCCAACAAGCGGCCTTGCTTTCGGCTTTGCGGCCGTCCTGGTCCCATACGATGACCTTCCAGAAAACTCTTTCCTCCGATTGCAACGCCCGCCCGTCATAACGCACATCGAGCGTTTCATCGGATTCAAGACGGCCACTGTTCCACAAGACGCCTTTCCCGGAGCTCAGCCCCGTCACGGTTCCGGCAACAATCACCTGGAAGGCCTCCTGCCGCACGCCGCGCTCATCCGATTCCAGTATCCAGCTAAGCCGTGGCCTCGATACATCAATGCCCAGCGGATTCTCCAGATATTCACACCGAAGCTGGCTGACCCGCAGGCCACCCCACGCCTGCGAACAAAGAACCAGCAAGGCGCAGACAACGATCGCGCCCGATACCGTACGCAGGCCGCAGCCTTTCATGACCTCATGCCCACATAAGGAAAACCGATTTCGTTGTGTATTCACGCAGCGTCCATTCTCGACAGCCCCAATGTAATCACAAGGAATTTCGAAGTTTCGCGGCAGGTTCTCAGAACGAGGCGCCCTGCGCTGCCGGTGCGGGATGGCAAAGATGGTTTCACGACGTCGGTTCGGGCCAATCGAGGGTCGCGCCGTCCGGCGCCGTCACGTTTATCCCTCCTGTTGGCAGCGTAAACTAATTGCCTTGTTTTTGCGGTCTCTGCACACTGCGCGTTATGGCAAAACGCTGTTGGGCCTTCACCTTTCTCCTGTGCATGCTCATCCTGTGCATGGGAGCTGCGAATGCGCCCGAGCAACGCTTCACGATCGACGTTTGGGACACGGATTCCGGTCTGCCTCAAAACTCCGTGATCAGCATGATTCGCACCCGTGATGGGTATCTCTGGATGGGAACCGTGAACGGGCTGGTGAGATTTGATGGTGTTGGACGCAGGATCAGTGGCGGAGTTGGGATTCAGTTTCCGGTTTTTGACGAGCGCAACACACCCGGCCTCAACAGCAGCTTGATTGTAAAGCTTTTCGAGGACAGCAGAGGCAGCCTGTGGATCGGCACTGAAACCGCCGGCGTGGCTCGCGTCAAAGATGGCGCCATCGAGACCATTGAATTGGGACGTGGAAATCGAGAGAGCCGTTTGATGTCTATTTGCGAGGATCACCTGGGCGCTGTCTGGATGTACACGGCTGATGGCCAGCTTGCCAGGCACTATGCGGGCAAGCTCGACGTATGGAAACCCGGAATGGATGTTCCCAGCCGATCAAGGCATCTCATCCCGGAAGGCCAGTACCTGTGGGTGGGCACAGACCGAACACTTGTCGCCCTTGGACCACTGACCAGCGCCACCAGCCCCGGTTTTGTTGTGGCATACGAAATGCCGGTCGTCCGCCTCGATTACCTCCTTGCCAGCAAAACAGGCGGCTACTGGCGGCTGGCAAATGGCCGGATTCAAAAGTGGAACAAGGACAAGCTGGAGCGCGATTTGGGCGCCTATCCCTGGAATCTCCGGACCACACCGGTGTACACGGCCTGCGAGGATGGCGCCGGAAATCTTGTGGTCGGAACCGGGGGCGAAGGCATCTTCTGGTTCGATGCTCAAGGCAGTCACATCCGTTTGGACGAGGACAAAGGACTCTCTTACCACACAATACTCTCCGTCCTGTACGATACCGAGCAGAACCTCTGGGTAGGCACTGACGGAGGTGGACTGAATCGCGTTCGGGAGCAAACATTCAAAGTCCTGGAAACCTCACGCGACCTGGTCGTCCGTTCCGTGACGCAGGACGACAGGACAAATATCTGGGTTGGCTATAACATGGCCCGTATTGACCGGTGGAAGGACGGTGCGACACTCACTTACACGAACACACACGGTCTTATAGACCTTAATGTTCGGACGATGTTTGCAGACAGTTCGGGACAGGTGTGGGCCGGCACGCTTGGCAGGGGCTTGCTGAGGTTTTCGGAGGGACTTTTCCTGAATGCAACGGAAGGCGGATTCCTGCGCAGAGACCGCGAGGTCTGCGCGCTCTTTGAAGACAGTTTAAAGCGCCTTTGGGTGGGCACCCCGGACGGCCTGGCATGCAATGACCAAGGCCGCTGGAGCTTCTACACCCCGCGGGATGGCCTTGCGGGTTCTTTCGTCCGCGCTATTGCAGAGGGCCCGGACCGTGCCATTTGGATCGGAACGGAACGAGGTGGAATCTCCGTGTTCCGGGAGGGAAGGTTTTTGACCAAAACCAATCAAACGCCCGGCCACTCCCCTGCACTGGCAGCTTTTCCGACAACGACGGTGTCCTGCCTGCTGTGGGATACAAACCAGGTTCTATGGGCGGGCACATCTCTTGGACTCGCTCGCTTTGACAACCTCTCATGGACATTCTACACAAATCAACCCGGTCTCTCCGGTCCAAACATAGGTTACTTGCTGGATGATGAACAGGGATGCCTCTGGCTGGGATCCAATCTCGGGCTGATGCGCGTTCCCAAGGCAGCCTTGAACGGATACGCGAAAGGCATGGTCAGCGAGATTCCTGTCCGGTTTTACAGCAAGGCCGATGGGCTGCCCACACGCGAGGCAAGCCAGGGATCCCAACCAGCCGCGTGCCGCTCGTCCAACGGGACACTCTGGTTCTCAACCATCAAGGGCCTGGTCTATGTGCACCCCGGCCGGATGAAACAAAACACGAACCCTCCCCCGGTCATCATCGAAGCAGTGGCCGTCGAGAATAGGATGGTAACATCCAGCGGGCTCCGCGCCAAAATCCCGGACTCACTAACCATTCCAGCCGGCAGGGAAAACCTAGATATTTTCTTCACCAGCCTCAACCTCTCAGCTCCGGACCAGGGACAGTTCCGTTATCAACTCAAGGGTTTTGAGCGCACCTCAACACTTATTCCGGGCGACATCCGTTCCGTGCACTACACCAAGCTGCCGCACGGCGAATACATCTTCGAGATCACAGCCTGCAATGAGGACGGCGTGTGGAATTCAGCGGGAAGCTCTATTGGCATCATCGTTCTTCCGCCTTTCTGGAAAACGTGGTGGTTCATCACCCTGGTAGTTCTCTCCGTGCTCGCCACAGTCTCCGGCCTGGTCTATTTCATTTCCACACAAAGGCTGCAGCGGCAGCTCGCAGAAATGCACCAAAAGGAAGCCCTCGAACGCGAGCGCGCTCGAATCGCCAGGGACCTGCACGATCAACTCGGGGCGAATCTCACCCAGGTCGCCCTGCTCGGCGAACTGGCCGAAACGGACAAGGACCTGCCCGGCGAGGTCGAGTCTCACGCGAAGCAGATTTCCTCCACGGCCCGCGAGACGACCCGGGCTCTGGATGAGATCGTCTGGACGGTCAACCCCTCCAACGACACCCTGGAAGGTTTGGGCAACTATATCTGCAAGTATGCCCAGGATTACCTGGAGACCGCCGGAATAAAGTGCAGACTCGATGTCCCGCCACAGCTCCCGGCCTCGCCGATTTCGCCAGAGTTGCGCCATAATGTTTTCCTTGTTGCAAAGGAAGCCCTCAACAACCTGGTCAAACACTCAGCCGCCACCGAGGCACATGTCCGGCTCGCGGTCGATCCTGCTCATTTCTCCCTTGATATTGAGGACAACGGAAAGGGCCTTCCCCCCGGGGCCCACGACAAAGGACGGCACGGTCTCAAGAACATGCGGCGCCGCATGGAGGAGGTGCAAGGCACGTTTGAAATCACCTGCCCGACTGGTGGCGGGACCAAGGTGCGCTTATGCGCGCCGCGAAAGTAGCTGTGCGAATGATCCACAAGCAATGCATCTCCATTCAAACCGCTGCTTGCACCCGGATAGCTGGAGATTGAGTATGGTTCGCTGACAGCATGGCATGACCCGAACAATCGGTAATTCTTAGCAGGCATGATGACAAAAGACTCTCTAACTGAACGCCAATCGCCAACTGCCACGCCGTTGGCATTAGCCGGTGTTCTGGGGCTTTCCCTCCTGGTCTGCGCAGTGGCCATAAGCGATCAAAGCTTTTGGATTGACGAATGCGGTGTCGCCCAGAAGGCCATGCTCCCAACCCTGAAAGCTTTCTGGCAACAGATTTCGACCGAAGGCAGCGCGGACCTGCAGCAACCGTTTCATCATTTCTACGCCTGGGGCTGGGAGAAAGTCTTCGGGATTGATGAATTCGGTCTCCGGTCGGCGAACATCCCATTCCTGTTGCTGGGAATGGCCGTGGTTCTCTTCGCCTTCCGCGGCACGCCCGGGCTTCTTGCCGGGATGCTGTTGGCAGCTTTCACCAGCCCCTTTGTCTGGTATTATCTAAATGAAGCCCGGCCCTACTCGGTCCAGCTATGCGCCAGCCTGATCGTCTTCTCTTCCATGTTCAAACTCTCAAAGGACCAACCCATTCGCAACGAAACATCGTGGGTTTGGATCCTCTGTTCGGGCATCGTGCTGCTCGCGGTCAGCGGGATGCTTGCGATGCTCTGGCTTGGCGCCTACATCCTTGCCGCACTGCTCGCCACCCCCCAATCGCGGCTCAAATCCATCCTTGCGCGCCATTTGTTCGCGTTCGCGCTGACAGCGCTCTTGCTGCTGGGCATGGGAATGTTTTACCTGTGGACGTTGAGCATCGGCGCCCGGGCTACCGCCGTGGGAGGAACCGATCTCCGAAACTTCGCATTTATCGTTTTTGAGGTTCTGGGCTTCAGTGGATTTGGCCCCGGCAGGCTGGCAATTCGGAATGATGGCCTGCGCGCGTTTGCACCATGGATTCACTGGCTTGCATTGTATGGATTGGCGCTTCTTGCGGTGCTATTTGCCGGGCTACGAACCGTTCGATTGACTTTTCCTGCCCGTGTTCGCTGGTCCTGGCTGCTGTCTTTTCTCCTCGTGGCCTTTTTCATCCTCGGGGTTGGCGTGGTCGCGCATTTTAGAGTGCTGGGGCGCCATTGCACGCCAGTCTTCCCACTGGTCCTGTTCATTCTAGGCGCTGGGGCTTCCTCTCTCTGGGCTAACCGCCGGAGCCACAGCCGATGGGCAACGCCCATTTTTGCCTGCATTGCGATTGCCTCCTGCCTGATGGTTCGCTTCAACGAGCGGCACTCCAAGGACGATTACCGGAGCGCGGCCCGTGTCGCGAACGCTTCGCTGCAAAAGGGCGAAGTCGTTTGGTGGAGCGCCTCACCCGAAGGCGCGATCGTTTATGGTCTTCCACTTTCAACAAATGTACTGCCGGGCAGTGCTTTGTTTGTCGCGAACCCGGAATCCGGCTTTGCAGCCGGTCTCCCTGCGCCCTCCCTCGTGGTCAGCTCGAAGCCGGACGTTTATGACGCCAAAGGAGCGCTCGCATTGTTCCTGAAAGGTGGTTACAAACCGGCAACAAACTTCGTGGCGTTCGCTGTCTGGCGCGAGCAGGGACAGCAGGAGGCCTCGCAGACTTTGGAGCTTTCCAGACCCCCGCGTTAACGCAGCGGATAGAGCTCGCTTGTTGATTTTTTTCCAAAGCACCATCAAGCTTGAGAATGATCGACAAAAACGCGCTCCGTGCTTTTCTGCTACAAAGACTGCCGGAGGGATTAGACATCCTCCAAAACATGGTGGGTATCAACAGCTTTACCGGCAACCCCCAGGGCGTCAACACGCTTGCCGAATATACAGCTCAGGTCTTCGCCCCGCTGGGCTTCTCTGCCGAATACGTGCCCTCCGAAAACCCGGAATTCGGAAATCACCTTGTCCTTCAGCGAGCGGGGCGATCCGGCAGAAACATCGTAATGGTTTCGCATCTTGACACGGTATTTCCGCCCGAGGAGGAGCAGCGCAACAACTTTCGATGGTCCGTCGAGGGAGACCGGATCTTCGGGCCGGGCACGCAGGACATCAAGGGCGGCACTGTAATGATCTGGCTGGTGCTCCTATCTCTGCAGCGGTTCGCGCCAACGGTGTTTGCAGACACGGCCTGGACAGTGCTGCTCGATGCGGCCGAGGAACGCTTCTGCCCGGATTTCGGGGAATTGTGCAAGGCCCGCATAAATTCCGGAACCGCAGCGGCGCTGGTCTTTGAATCAGAGGGAAAGGGTGACACGACATACAACATGGTGCTTGCCCGCAAAGGCAGGGCGACATGGCGGGTGACTGCAAGCGGGCGCGCCGCCCATGCGGGGGGCAAGCATAAACACGGGGCAAACGCCATTCAGCAACTGGGCCTGACGATTCAAAAAATTCAGGCCCTCACGGATTACAGCAAGAATCTGACTTTCAATGTTGGCACAATCCAGGGCGGAACCGTCTCCAACAGGGTCCCTCACGAAGCTGTTGCCGAAGGAGAGTTCCGCGCCTTCACGCCCGAGAACTTTCTCGAGGGAAAGCGGAATCTGCTCGCTTTGGGGGGAAACGGCGAGATCCGCAGCGCAGACGATGGTTTCCCATGTTGCGTCAAGGTCGAGGTCCTGACGGAAACCCGCCCATGGCCGAGGAACCCCGGCACGGACATGCTTTACGAGTTTTGGCGGAAGGCCGGCCAGGAAGTGCAGTCTCCAACCGGATGGGAAGAGCGCGGAGGCCTCAGTGACGGCAACCTCATCTGGGATGTGGTTCCCACTCTCGATGGGCTGGGACCGTGGGGGGACAACGATCACTGCTCCGAGCGCAGCCGAGACGGCAGCAAACTCCCCGAATACGTGGACGCATCAAGGTTTGTGCCCAAGGCAATGGTGAACACCACGGCCATCCTCCATCTATTGACCCCATCTATCCGCCAGACAGACCATTCCTGAAACAGAGGCGCGCAATCCTCATGGGCTGCGACGGGAAGTGTTGTCAGCACTCGCCGCCAGACCTCCGAAAAAAAACCGGGTATGTTTCTCCCCGCGCCTCACGAAGCAGCAGCAAACCCAACTCGCGGAGGTGGTAGTCTCCCCACATCGAGCTTTCGCCGTTTGGCACTTTTTGGCCGCGCTGAATGCGGTCCCAGCCATTCGGACGATGATATATCGAATGCAACAGCAGCCCTTCGTGCCTGGCATCCATGCATAAGTACGGCTCGCCAAGAAGTGTCCTGGCAATCGTGAAGCCGGCTGCCCGATAACGCCGGCCCCGAGCGCCCGCACCCTCTTTGAGCAACACATTGCCCAGACGGATCAGACCCTGAGCGGCAATCGCAGCCGCGGAACTGTCCACTGGTTCCCATCCGTTGAACGGATCGGAAGCTTTCGATAGGTAATTCCCAAGCCGCCATGCATTCCCCGCGCCCGTATCCCAGAGCGGGATTCCGTCCGCGCAGGAATTCTCAATATAGAAATCGGCGGTGGCTTCAGCCGCTTTCAGGAACGTGACACGCACAGCCACCAGCAGCGACCTGTTCAAACCAACTCCACCCCCCCCGCACCCAAGCAGAAAGTCTAAAAACTCAATCTGCTCTGCAAAACCAAGAATCGCCCATGCCAGGCCGCGAGTCCACGTCGTGAAGGGAGAGTAGCCCTGTTGCGAGCTCGGACACCGATAACTGCCATCGTGGACGTTGTATATGCTCTCATGCGCCGTTCGGCCCCTGACATCGTAAATGTCCCGGCCCTGGCCGTAATAGACCGAGTTCTTAGCGGTCTCGAGACCGTGCAGCACAAGCCTTTCGAGCAGCGAAATCCGGCTGTCCCTCTCCCCCATCAGGACATGTCCAAGCAGATGTGCAATCGCCAGCGACCTTAGCGACCGGATTGTGTCCACAAACAGCGAGTGGGGGCCGTTAAATGAATAAATGAAGCCTCCATTCGGCAGCGTCGTCCATCTGGATGCCTGCACCGCGCCGGACACTTTCAGCGCCATCTCGTAGAAATGTTTCTCCTCGGGGTTAAATGGAACCTTTTTCTCTCCCATGAGACGCCATAATGCGCCGTAGGTGGAAACGTTGTTGAACCCGTGATCATGCACACCCGTATGTGAGACATGCGCAGCCATCCGTTCAAATGTGCCGCTCCGGCCCATCGCCAGGAACTCGCGTTCGCCAGTGGCATCAAACTGAAGAATCGCAGCACCCACCTGAAAGCCCTGCGTCCAATCGGTCCAACCTCGCGATGTGTATTTGCCCCTCACCGTGAACACAGGCGCCCCCCCGGCGCTGGCCCATGTCTTCTCAACACGCCGGATCTTCCCGGCGGAAATTTCAAACATTTTTTCCACCCGGCGCCGCAGTGTTTTGGGGGTTACATTTTGTGAGATGCGCACTTTAGAGCCTCCTGATGTGAAATCCTCCGTCAATATTCAGAGTCTCGCCCGTGCTGTAAGGCAAGAGATTCTGCGCGATCGCCGCCACAGCTTTCCCGACATCCACCGGGGTGCCCCAGCGTTGAATCGGAGTCAACCCGCCCTCGATCAGTCGGTCGTACTTCTCCTTTACGCCGGAAGTCATATCCGTAGCAATAATCCCCGGGCGTAATTCATAAGTGTTAATACCATGTCCTGCCAAACGCGCCGCAAACAACGGCGTCAGCATGGAAAGGGCTGCTTTGGAAACGCAATACTCTCCCCGATTCAAGGACACCGTTCTTGCGCTCGTGGACGAGACGGTCACAATCGCGCGGGGCGTCTCCGTCGGGGTCTCGATCATCCACCTTGCAACCGCCTGTGTCAGAAACAACGGACCCTTCACGTTGATACTCATGAGGCGGTCGAAACTTTCCTCTGATATTTCGAGCAAATCCGTCCGCACCGCAGGGGCCACACCGGCATTGTTCACCAGCATCTCGATATGCCCAAATGTCTCCTGCGTGAAACGCACAAGGGCTTCGCGATCCTCTCCGACGGACACATCCGCCCGGCAGTGGGCAGCGCGGATCTTTCTCCCATGCGCGAGAGCGATGGCCTCGCATTCACTGGCGGTCTTTGCCGCGGCCTCCCCGTTCCGCGCGTAGTTGATTACCAGATCCCATCCCAGCACCGCCAATTCCAGTGCAATGCCCCGCCCAATGCCTCGCGAAGCTCCAGTGATTAGTGCAACAGAGCTCATTTCTTCACGTCCAAGGCCTGCGTTCGCATCCTGTCAAAGTTGCCTTCCTCGCAACAGGCCACAAAGCCTTCGGTAACGCACTTGAGTTCCTCCCATCGCGCGCGGATGGACTTTGCCTCTTTCAGGCTGATGCTGTTGTCCGAGGCCGCCGTCGCAATGACAGCCAGCAGGTCGGCAAACTCCTGGACAATTTGGTTCGTGGCAGGAATCAGGAACTCGGGATGCGGCGCTCGAATCTTTGGATTCTGAATGAAGAACCCCCCCGCCCTTTCGCAAATCCACTGCACGATGCGAGGATCCCTCGTGCACTGCATCAGCAAATCAATGCGGTCGAGGGGATTCGTGCTTCCGCTGCCATGCGCTTCATCAGGCGGTTCCGCCCATTTGTATATCATCGAGATGGACAGCCCCAGGTCTGAAGCCAGTTGCTTCGGAGGGCAAACCTGGAACACTTCCCGGAGGATTTCATACGACTGCATGCCCTGACGTTAGAAATCCCTCGATATCTTATCAAGCACACACACAACTGATTTTGGGGGTGTATTTTCCTGACGTTCTTGAATAGATTGTGACGCATGAGCTTATTGAACCGATATCGGCTGTTTGTGAGTGGAACCGCCCTGCTGCTGGGAGTTGTGTCCGGCATGGCCGCAGCACCCGGCAAAGCCGGCGTTTACTGCAAGCTCACGGACATAAAGGATCCCCCCGCACTCGCAGAGACGATGTTGCAAATCAAGGCGGCCGGCATTGACTTCATCCTTCCCTACACAAAACTCACAAGCGGCAAAGTCAAATGGGCCAGCAAAATAGCCCCGAAGGAAATGTTGGATGACCCGGAATTCCTTGGACAAGTCACGAAGGCGGCCCACCAGGCCGGTTTGAAGGTTTACCCGGTGTTCTGTGTGTGCACGGAAGGTGGCGACACCAAGGTGAACCCGTTGCTCGAAAAGCATCCCTCCTGGGCTTTCAAAACAGCCTCCGGACCCGTGGGCTATATCGACCCCGGCAACGCGGAGGCGCGCGCCTACCAGACCAGCCTCATTGTCGAGGCCGCAACGCTGTATCCTATTGACGGAATCAGCCTCGATTATATGCGCTTCCCGCAAAAGGTCGGCTACACCGACACCGCCCGCACTGAATTCTTAAGTCGCAAGGGGGTGGATCTGGCCAAAGTCCTCGAGCCCGCCGCCCTGGAAAGCGAGGGGGGCAAGAAGGGCGCCTCCACCGCTGCCGTGCGGGCCAATCCAGTCTGGCCTCAATACAAGGAATGGCGCCGCCAACAATTGAACAACTTCATGCATGAATTGCGGGATGCCGTTCAAAATGCCCGCCCGGGTCTCCCGATGTCCAGCTACTGCTGGGGCGCCCACACGCTCAACAGCCCATCTTTCGAAACCTGCCAGGACTGGAAAACATGGATCGACAAAAAGCAGTTGGATTGGATTAACCCCTCAGGATACCGATATACCGACGAGGAGTTTAAGAAGGCCGCCGCTCTGAACCGGCAGACTGTGCCTGCCGCCACGCCTTTCTACATCACCATTGGTGTCTCCACCAGCCATGGCAAGCTTGAAAACCCCGCCGCGCTGCGCAAACAGATGCAGTTCGCGAAGGAATCCGGGTCGGATGGTCTGATCTTTTTCACCTGGGAAGCACTTCGTAACTTCATGCCCGAGTCCGGAAAGGACATTCGCGAGTGGCGCCCTGCTCGACCTTGAACTGCACGCGGGGAGCGTCCATTGGCCGGAGGATGGCGCCTGTCCGGCAAGTTTGACCTCGCTATCGCCTGCTCGCAGTCCGCTGCGGCTGCTCCAAAAACTCTGCCACTGGTCGGCGAAAGCCTTCCGGATTGTCGGCATGCACCCAGTGACTCGCGTTCGGAATGCAGCAGAATTTCGCATTCGGAAATGAGCGCAATATTCGGGGCTCATCCTCCGGTCGGAGGTAGTCGGATAGTTCCCCGCGGACGAACAGGACGGGCCCGTCGAATACGCCGCTTCCCTTTATCTCCGCGCTCAGCTTGTCGTAGTTGCCGGCAATTTCGTGAATTCCCATTCGCCAGCGAAATGTGCCCTCCTCCAGATGCACCCCTTTCAAAAGAAACCTTCTCACTTGAATGTCCGGAATGCACGGCGCCAGCGCAAGTTCCATCGCCTGACGGCTGTGGTAGGCCGAAGGATCCAGTCCCGACAGCGCCTTGAGGATCTTGTTATGGCGGGCTTCGTACCGACGTGGCGCTATGTCCACACAAACGAGTTTTTGCACTCTGTCCGGAAAATCGAGCGCAAACTGCATCGCTGTCTTCCCGCCCATCGAATGGCCAATAATGATCGACCGCGACAGCCCCAACTGGTCCATCATATCACGAATGTCCTCCGCCATTTCGCCATAGCTCATCGTGTCCGAATGTGGAGATCGACCGTGATTCCGCTGGTCTGCCAAGAGAACCCGAAACTGACCAGATATGCTGCGGGCAAAACCAAGCCAATTGTCCAGAGATCCAAATAACCCGTGAAGGATTATGACCGGAACACCAGCTCCCAAGCTTTCAAAGTGCAACCGCATGCTGCAAGTCTAACCGTATTTCAGACCGTGCCGCCAGCCGGCAGGTTTGGCGCGCTCACTCAGCAGGAAACAGCCCCTGTGGCATCCCCTCTCCAGGGACCAACAACCGCCAATAACTTCGACACTACCTCTTGTTGCTTGCGGAGCGGCCAGCACAGGACGGTCCAAAGTCGATGTCGATCGTCTAAAACCGATTCCTGCGGCGGATGCGGACTTGGCGGAGGGCTTTCCTTGTGTAACATTGCGGCTGCCCGAAACGGGAAGATGCTTTATTTATGAGATTATTTATTTCTATTCTGCTGTTCAGCATGCCTGGCGCCCTGTTGGCTTCAGGACCCGCCGGGGAGTTCTGGCCGGAGTGGCGAGGTCCCCTCCGCACAGGCGTTTCGGCCACCGCAAATCCGCCGCTCACCTGGAGCTCCACTAACAACGTGAGATGGAAAGTGGCTACCCCGGGCTTCGGCACATCCACGCCTGTTGTATGGGACAGGAAAGTGTTTCTGCTTGCGGCCATGCCTGTCGGAAATCCCCCACCACAGGGGCAACAGCAGGTTCACCGCTTTGAAGTGTTGTGCTACGATCGCAACACAGGGAAACAGCTCTGGCGAAGGACTGTCTGCGAAGAGGCGCCTCACGAGGGCCACCACAGGGATCATGGATTCGCCTCCGCATCGCCGATAACGGACGGGGAATTGTTGCTGGCATACTTTGGCTCCCGGGGGCTTTATTGCCTCAACATGGATGGTGCAATCCAGTGGAGCAAGACACTCGGAAAGATGCGCACCCGGGGCCGCTTCGGTGAGGGAGCTTCCCCCGCCCTTTACGGCAACACCGTCGTCGTGAACTGGGACGATGAAACTGAAAACGACTTTCTTGCAGCATTCGACAAGCGCACCGGGCGGGAACTGTGGCGCGTCAAACGCGATGAAGCCACCTCATGGACTACGCCGCTCATTGTCCAGTATAACGGAGTTTCTCAGGTCATTGTGAATGCTGAAAAGCGTGTACGCAGCTATAACCTTGCCGATGGCAGCGAACTCTGGCAATGCGGCGGCCAGACCGCCAATCCCATCCCCACACCCGTGGCTTCGAGGGACACCGTCTATGTGACCAGCGGTTTTAGAGGTAGTGCAGTCTTTGCAATAGCCCTGGGCAAGTCCGGCGATCTTACCGGCACCGACGCGGTGCGATGGTCCCGCAACAAGAAGACGCCTTATGTTCCATCCCCACTGCTCGTGGATGACTTGCTCTACCTGGCCACTGGCAACAACCCTGAGCTCACCTGTCTGGACGCAACTACAGGTGCTCCCCACTTCGAAGGCGAGCGTTTCGATGGACTCAGTGGTATCTATGCCTCCCCTGTCTCAGCCAGGGATAGAGTCTATATTCTGGGACGCAACGGCACCTGCATCGTCCTCAAAAAAGGCCCCAAGCCAGTGGAACTCGCGCGAAATGTTCTTGGTGAAAAAACCGACGCATCCATTGCACTGGCAGGCCGTGATCTTTTCATTCGCACGCACGAATCTCTCTACTGCCTCAGCGAATCTCAGTAGTCGGAATCCAGTTTGAGCCAGAACGGAATACCCGACCCGCGCATCACGGATTCCTGCGACTGAGCAGAATCCGGCGCTTGAAAACCGAGGCTCGTCTCGGGCACGCTGAAGATGTTGCGCAAGAAGCCAAATTACAAATTAATCCGCAGGCGTGAGAACCGTGGCAGGCGCATTGTTCCCTGGTTTCTTCTGATCCTCGGTCTTCTTGGGGTCTTCTTGTGGTTCTGGATCCCTGCTCCACACCCTCAAAAGCCTCCTCCAACACCTCCCCCGGCACAGCTCGTCGAAGTGCGCCCCCGGCAGCAACCGCCTGCGCTTCCAGCGCAAAAACCGCCGGAGACGCCACCTCCACCCGAAATTCCACCTGCCCCCGCGCTTCCTGGTCTCGCCGGAAAACCAGAACAGATTCCACCACCCAAACCTTCACCGGCACAAGCTCGACAGGATGAGCTGGACTGGAACCAATTCCCAAGACCGGCTCGCACCGTTGCCGAAACCCAAATCGCCCTTGCGCGACAGGGAATCTCAAGCGGCTCCGTGGATGGTTTGATTGGGAGCCAGACACGCGCCGCGCTCGCCGCCTTTCAGCAGGAGCAGGGCCTTCCGGCCACAGGCGATTTGGATCCGTTTACAAAGGAGTTGCTCCTCCTGCATTCGCCGCCCCTCACGGATTATGCTGTCACCGCGCAGGACCTCGCACGCCTCCAACGGATCAGCCCCACCTGGGTTGGCAAGTCTCTCCAAACCGCCTTGGACTACGAGAACATCCTCGAACTAATCTCGGAGCATTGCAAAGCGCACCCCAATTTCATCCGCAAACTCAATCCGACAATCATCTGGGAGCAGGTCTCCCCGGGCATGGTCGTTACGGTTCCAGACACATCCATGCCGGTGATCCGCACGGATGCGGCTTTCATGCGCATATTTCTTGCCAAACGGCTGCTGCAGGTCTTTGATTCTGAGTCAAATCTTGTGGCTCATTTCCCATGCAGCATCGCACAGAACGTTGCGAAGCGACCCGCCGGCGAACTGCGCATCATCGCTGTGGCCCCGGATCCCAACTACACATTCAATCCGGCGGTCTTCCCGGAATCCACAGAGGCACGCAGCCTGAACCGCAAGCTCATTCTCCCGCCCGGTCCAAATAATCCTGTCGGAATCGCATGGATCAGCCTCAATAAACCCGGCTATGGAATCCATGGCACACCCCAGCCGGAGCAGGTGGGCCGAACGGAATCGCACGGGTGCTTCCGGCTTGCAAACTGGAACGCCGCCCACCTCCTCAAAATCGCCCGCATCGGCATGCCTGTCTATGTCGAGCAGGATCAAAAGTCTCCGGAGGCATCCACAACACCGCCCAAATCCCGGTCGTCGCCGTTATATCCTTCCTCCCTTCCGCTCTCAACCCCGCGGGAATAAACGCACCAGGAATCGGAGCGGCGTCTGGTTCATAACGTCTCGAATCAATTGCTCCATGCTGAGGGCCGCGGGCTCATGCAGGCGCCTCGCAAAGATAACACTGACCGCCCAGCACAGCGCGACCGCCCCAAAAAAGACGCTGAAGTTATTCCACGTAATTCCCAGCCACCGATGCGATTTGGTCCCCACAGCATCAAGGAGCAGGCCCCAAAGGATGGGCGCAACGCCTAGCGTCAGGTTGGCTGTCACAGAGTAAATCGCAAAAAAGTGGTTTCTGCCCATCTCGGGTATCACCGACATTGCCAGTCGCGTATTGGACATTTGCACCAGGGCGGCCAGCAGCCCCATTAGAAACTGCAACAGCAGCACACTCCAAAGGGTGATCGGCATGACACCACCTGACAGTGCCAGCCAGCCAAGCAAAACGAAGGTCCACGCGATGAAACAGGTCGTCAGGACCGGCTTGCTTCCGGTGCGGTCAAACCGCGCCGCCATCAACCACAAACTGCTCAACCCGCCAATAAACGCCATCGATGACACTAGCAGTATCTTCCCCTCAGACATTCCATGCACACGCAGGAATGTGACAGTAAAAGTGCTAATTCCACCATAAGCCACTGCATAGCCCACCACCGCCATCAACAGGCGCTTAAACGGATCATACGTCGCCATCGCGAGCCAGGGAACCCGCCCCTTGGACGCCTGGCGCGCATCCTCCGGCACCGGCGCATCCGGCATGTGGTTCAGGAAGAAAAGGCTGATCGCCCCGGTAATCGCGCTGAACAGAAACAGCACCCCGAATTGCCACGGCCGCGGCTCGCCGACGAGACAACCCGCAGCCACAAGGAACGTGACGCAGCTCGCGGCATTCTGCATGCCCGCGTCCGTAGCCAGGTACTTGCCCCTCATGGATGCCGGAATCAACGCCGTGATCCATGGAAGCCATGCGCAACTCGAAATACCCCGTGAAAGGTTGAATCCAAAAAGCAGCAAAAGCAGCAACACAATCTGTGTCCTGCTACTCATGAATGCTGACACCAGCGGCACGACCGCCATCCCGAAAATAAACATCACACGCGTGCCCCAGCCCGCCAAAACAAACCGCTTGAAACCCATCCTTGGAATATAGTTTGCTGCCGGGATCTGCGAAATTACCAGCAAAGGCATCATCCCCGCTATCAGCCCCAGAACCGTCGCAGACGCCCCAAGTGCCTTCGCATATAAGATCATCGGGCTCCCAAGGACAATCTGGTAGGAAAGCGCATTGAAAACTGTAAACAAAAACGAATTGTGCAACCCGGGCGGATACACCGCCGGTTGCACTGCTCCGCTATCATTCCATGCTGCTTCTCGGTTTTCCATTTGCCAGCGGCACCCCGCTGGATCTGAATCGAGGACTGAATACTCCGATCGGGAATGCTTAGTTTAAAACCCGTTCCCCCATCCGTAAAGAACCATACATCCAAATCCACCGCAATGACTTGACTGAATTGCACCCTTTTCCCAAAATCAGCTTGATTCGGGTGGCGGATCGTTTTCTTCAGCGGGATCCTCCATCCCTACCTCCTTGGCGAACCGTTGCCCGAATCATCCGCCCTTTCCACCCGAACACCGCTCCAAGGAAGAGATCTGGCATCGCACTCGCATCCTCCCGAGCCGAGGCGCCAGCCTTGCTTTCCCCAATTCAATATCCGGTGCGGGAATGATTCTCCCGCCGGGAAGGTTTTGCGCATTCCCACTTCCGGCTTTTTTTGTTTTTCTTTCCCGGTCCACAACCTCACACTTCACACGGCATTGTCGTGATGAGGAACATCGTTTATTTCGATCTTGAGACGCAGCGTTCCGCCGAGGAAGCCGGCGGATGGAGCAAAATCAGCGCTATGGGCATGAGTGTGGGCGTCACCTACAGCACGCAACAGGGCGGATACAAAATCTACGCGGAACGGTATGTCAACGAGCTTATTAATGCATTGCAGCGCGCCGACCTCGTGGTTGGGTTCAACATCCTGCGCTTCGACTACGAGGTCCTTCACGGCTACACCGCACTGGATTTGCGCCAGTTACCGACCTTGGACATGATGGTCCATCTTCAAAACACGCTGCAGCACCGCCTCTCGCTCGATTCCATAGCCACCGCCACGTTCGGCGTTGAAAAAACTGCCGAAGGTCTGCAAGCGATCGAGTGGTACAAGCAAGGCAAGCTGTTGGAAATCGCCGAGTATTGTTGCTACGACGTTAAAATCACAAGATTGGTGCATGAATTCGGCTGCACAAACAGACAACTCCATTACTTCAATCGTTTCGGACGCAAGTTGTCCGTGGACGTGAACTGGTGACTCCTAATCCGCTGCCGGCGCTGGCTGCCCGGTCGCGTCGCCGGATGGCAGGCTTTCGTGGGGCTCATCTCTCCAGCGGACCTCGTAAACCTGGACGGCGTGCCGTATGCCTTTCACCGTCACGGGCGATAGAGCAACGCACAACGAAGCGAGGCCCGGATCATCGCGCCTCAACAGCTCGTAAGTGGCCTGGCTAATATAAATGTGCCCCCTCCCCGAGATGCTTTCCAACCGACTCGCCAGGTTCACTTCACGGCCGAAAACGGTGTAATTACCCTGCCGAACAACCCTCTGCACTTCACTACCCATCAACCCCACCGTTGCAGGACCCGAGTTGATTCCAGTGCCCACTTCCAGAATTGGCAGCATTGGTTTGGGCGCCAGCCCCGCTGATTCCCTCGCCCTGTTTTCAATTTCAATCTGGCGATTGCTCTCCTGGCGGCGCCGGTTCAACTCATGCACCGCCCGCTGGGCCATTACAGCGGCTCGCACGCACGAGGCGGCATGCGCGGGATCCGGACTGGGCGCTCCCCAAAAGGCCATGACACAATCTCCAATGAACTTATCCAGCGTTCCGTCGTGCTCCACAATCACATCCGCCACCGTGCCCAGATAGAGATTCACCGTAGCGAGAGTGGCTCGCGCCTGCTCATCAATGATGGCTTCCGCTTCAACGCCTGAGAGACCCTTACTGCGAACGTGCTCCTCCGCCCTCTCCTGGCTCGAGTCTGTTAACTCAGTGAACCCGCGGACATCCGCAAAAAGAACTGTGATCTGACGCCTCGCGCCGCCCAGTGACAATTTTTCGGCCATCAGGAGTTCTCTGGCAACCTTGGGCGAGACAATCGTTGCGAGAATCGCCGCAATTTTCCGACGGGCAGCCTGCTCGAAAGCCACCCGCCAGGTTACAAGGCAGATGTGAGTCAGGAATAAACCGCCCAACACCGGAAACACAATCGGCATCCAGTACCGCAGTTGGATGAAGAGCAACGCGGCAAGGAACACGTACAGGCCGGCCGCAAGGATGACGATGATAAATGCATCAATCGCCCGCAGTCGCCAGGTTATCAAGGCGGCCAAAAATCCCATGCACACAATGAAAGCCATCTCGCCTCCCGGCGAAGACCGCATTACGAACCGGCCAAGCACAACCGAGTTTGCCACATTCCAATGCTTGGAAACCAGCAGCGTGTCCGCACTGAACGGAGTCGCGCCGCGATCCGTCAAATCGTTTCCCATTAAGGCTGAGGAGCCCACCACGACAACCCTGCCCTGCCACTCGTTCGTCATTCCTCCGGCTCCCTGCAGCCGAAGCTTGTTTTGCATCAGCACATCCTGAAGCGGACGGCGTTTCAACCGGGGATCATTCGGCAGAATGGCCCAGTCCACGAAGAATCTCCCATCACGATCCACGGGGATCCTGCGTGAAACCCCGCCCGGCCCTTGCAACGCAATAAACCCCCTTTCCAGATCCACCTCCGCATGTTCAAGGTCCAGACCTAGTTCCATGGCTGCCAGCACCACTCCCATGTGCCACACACGTCTCTCCAGAAACGGCCTGGCCCTGTTCGTCCCCCCAGCTTCCTCTCCGATGAAATCCGCCGTGCGAAAAAGCCCGCCCTCATCCAACGGAATGGTGACATCGTCCGATCCACAACGCCGAAGAATGATTCTATCCCTCCCAACAACCGCATCCCGCAAATCCACACCATACTCCGAGTCAGCTTCCAATCGCTTGAACAGGGGATGCCAGTCGCGATAAACGCGAAAAGCCCGGACTCGGCGCAAGATGCCATCGCGGTCCTTCTCCGTGGAGATGTCTGCATGCCAATGCGCGTTGGTCAGAAAAAGGTCCGGCAGAGCAGCATCCGGGTTCAGCGCGATGGCGGCATTCGTCGCTTGCCGCAAATAAACCGCAAACCATTCATCGGACTCGACAAGATGGCCGCTGGTCGTACGCACAGAAGGATGATCCGGACGAAGCTCCGCAAAGATCACGTCCAGTCCGATCGCCGTGGCTCCTTGCTGGCTTAACTCGTCCAGCAACCTTCCATACACCTGTCGCGGCCAATAAAGCCCGAAGCGATAACCAAGACCGCCCTGATGCACCGCCTGGACGGTCGATTCGTCTATGAACACAAAGCCGAACCGATCGCTCGCCGCTGGAGTAAACTTCAGAGCCTGCCTTACCCGAATGTCGTAGCTCAGAAGCTCCAGCCGCTCGAAAAGGTCGAAGTGTGAGAGACGCGCGGCGCATACGAGCGCCACGACTCCCAGTGCAATCCAAAGTGGAATCAGCTTCGATTTCACCTGAAACGGAACTAAACAAAAAGGCCAGAGCAACACAAGGCTGCTCTGGCCTCAAAAGTTCCTTTCCTAGACCTTAAAAGGGAGGCGGTCCCTTGCCCTTGCCCTTACCCTTGCTGGGAGATACGCGACGGACAGTCTGGTCCATCGAAAACGGAGTCGTTGAACTCACCTGGGAGCCCGCACGAACTTCGTTTAAAATCAAACGCAGATTCTCCATGGCCTCGGGCGCGAGCGGAGTCAATTTCTGGGTCGCGGCGTCGTACTCCTGATTTCCGTTGACGACTTGGGTGATGACGCTGCCATCAGGTCCCACATGCGCCATGACAACGGAGCCAACCCCCACGCGCAGATGTCCAGAGCTATCCAGCCAGAAAAGGGTTCCCCGAATGCCGGCAACGCCGTTCGGCAGCTTGATTTCGTAACGGGACGCAGGAGTCAGCTTCTTCACGTTCCCAACGATGCTCCCCTGTCTCAGGTCCAACTGCGTCTCGGTTACGACGTCGGCGCCGGTGTTCTGAGAGGTCAATTTGTCTATGCCCAATGCTGTGTTGGAGTTCAGCCGCACGACGTTCTGCTCGGCCTGTGCGCGGTAATTAATGCTGGATGTGTCGGAAGGCGAGGGACTGGCTGCCAATGCCGGGACCGCAGCGGCCGATGTTGTCTCATCACCCAGAACGAGATCCACGTAACAGCCCTTGTCCAACCCGGTCTGCACAATCGCACCCGGCTTGAGCACGTCGCCGACGTGCAAATCACTCCAAGTGCCTCCCTGGCTGTACCGCGCCGCGCCTTTGATCCGGACAACGGTGGCTTGGCCTTGGATTGTCTGGGCCGCCAGGGTGCTGACCATGGCCAAAGCAACCCCGCATGACACAAAAGATGTAATTAAGTTTCGCGTGATCTTCATAGTATTTAATGACTCCGTATCAATGCACTGCGCTCTTTGTTGAACTTATTCTAGGCTTCCGCAAGAGGTTGTCAACGCATAAGGATTTTTTTTTGAGGATTCTATTCAGCCCCCGAATCCAGGCATCGTCGCCCACTTATGGCTTCTTTCCCTCAAACTTCTCCGGCTGAGTGTTTTCCGCCCCGGCAGCGGGGAGATACAAGGATATGGAGTTCGTCGCCTGGTCCATGAGCCGCGCCTCGCAGATGTCCAGGTAGGACTTCGCAATCTGATTGTCCCAGTTCAAGAGCATCGATCGCTCAAACCATTCCCTTGCCGCCGCGTAGTTCCTCAACTGCACATGATGCAACCCCACGTGTGCCACCGTAAAGTAACCGCAAGGATCCAAACGATAGGCCTCAGCATAGTAACCGTCCGACTGATCCGCCTGGCCAATCCAATCAAGACACATACCGTACCTCAGAAATGCATATCCGTTCCACCGATCCAATGTCATGCATTTCTTGTACCACTTCATTGCTTCCTGCGCATCTTCGGCATAATTTTCCCCTCCCAACAGGCTCCGCACACGGTAGCTCTCCCCAACCCGGTAGGCGGTTTCCCAGTTACCGGGTTCGATTTCGAAGGCTCTTTTAAGGTAATCCATTTGTGAAACTGAAAAAGCCCCCTCTGTCGAAGCTCGCTGCAACCAAACCCCCTCATTTGCCCGGCGCACCCCCTGCCATACCAGGTAAGCGCCACCGACCAGTATTGTTGCGGTCACCAACAGCCGGACACTCAATCCCGCAACAAACCAATGTTGGCGCGAAGTGAACCGAATGTGGCTCGCAAGCAGCGCCATCAGCGAAACGCAAAGAATTGCATTGGCCGGAATGTGCATGTTGAAGTCAACCCACGAATGCACAAGGATCGCGGCCAGTGCAGCGGTGGCGCCAAGGGTGAATGCAAAACGGTTGCTCCCTGTAACCGGCCCGAGATCAGTCATTTGGGGTCGAACCGCTCGAAAGGTCCTGAATGTTCCAAGAGCAAGAAGAACCAGCGCGCAAGCCACGACCCCGGCGCCCACGACCCCCCAATCTGTAAGCGTGTTCAGGTAGTCGTTATGCACCCAGTCGGGTTGTAGCTGAACACCCTGCGGCCTATACCCTCTAAACATGAAGTCGAAATGGCCCGGTCCCACACCCCACACCGGATAATCCTGCCACATCCGAATGGCAGGATCCCATATCGCGTAACGCATGTTTTCGTTAAGCTCGTTGTTCGCGAACATTCTCTCGACGCGAAGGCGAATGAACAATGCTTTCGGAAGCAGAAAAATCAGGCCCGCAGCCAGGAAAGCTAGCACCACCATCGCGGGTAATCGGTACTGCCGGTGAGCGAGCATCAGCGCAAGCAACACCACCAGTGCCATAATCGCTGCGAGCCATGCGCCTCGCGACACCGTGACCGCGATTCCGGCAAGGATGACCAATCCCGCGTACCCGACGAGAATGCGCAGCCACGCTCTAAGCCTTCCTGCCACGCTGAATGCAAAAGCCAAAGGCAGAACCATCTCAAGAAAACCACCGAGATGATTTGGGGAAATGTAGGTGCCCGACGCCCTGTTCTTGTACGGACTGACAAAATTCCATACCCGATTTGAGCCCGTAAAGAACTGGGCGAGCGCATAAACCGCTATAGCCATGGCCAGGAAAACGAGCACCAGGGTGATGAATTGAACGTGCTCCTGTTTGTGGCAGTTGTTGACAATGACAAAATACAGAAACGCATATATGAGGATTCGCGTGAGCTCTAGCCTCCCAACAACTTCAATGTCGCATGTCAGATAACGCCCGACAGCAAGCGCCACAAAAGCAAGCACCGCCCAACTCATGGACGGCCACAGGATTTTCGGGCGGTTCAGAATCCAAAGCCTCACCCCCCACAGCAGCATTGCCGCAACACTCAGAAATTGAAGAACCAGAAAATCGAGCGTGTGGACGGCGCCAGTGGCCAGCGGGCCAATCACGAGAATGGCCGTCACAAGCCAGACGATTGCCCGCTCACACCATCCATCGAGGTTTTCCCGATTCATCCGCAACAAAAGATAGCCGTTTGGGCAGCCTTCATTCAATACCCATCCTTAACGCCCACGTCCGCAAACGGGCTGCTGCCATGCAGCAGCGATACTTATACCATCCCGGCGCGCCTGTCTTCTACCGGGCCGGGCTTACCCCATCATCAAAGCGCTTGCCCGCTTTTCGGAGATGCTTTGCCTCCTCCTCCGCCACCTCCGCTTCCGCAGCCCTGATTAGAGGCATACTGTCTCGCTCCGCGCGAGCAGTCACGGCAGCCACCTCAGGAGTAGGCAACACAGTCGGCCGGATCATGACGATAAGCTCATTGCGCCGGTCCTTGTTGGAATTCGCGCTGAAGAAAAATCCAACCAGCGGGATATTTGAAAGAAACGGAACACCACTGCGTGTGCGAGACTTTGAATTCTCGATCAGCCCGCCGAGAATGATCGTGTCCCTGTCGCGAACGGAAACCTTGGCCTGCGCGCTCTTCTGGCTGGTGATGGGAACATCGCCCACATTCGCGATATTCACGAATCCATTGGCGCTCTGGATGTCCTGTGAAATTTCCATCACGACCAGCCCGTCCGGGTTAATGAGCGGCGTCACGGTCAGCGTCACACCGATTGGCAACTGCTGAATCGAGGAGTAACCGCCATACGCGCCGCCGCCGTAATAGCTGCCTGTCGGATACGGGCGCGATTCGCCGACAAACAGGCTGGCCGGCTCATTGTGAGAGGTTTGAATGCGAGGGCGCTGTATGATCCGCGCCCTATTGTCATTCGCCACAGCCTTGACCATGATGTCCAGGTCATCATCCAGGTTGGCCAGGTAGCTGAAGCCGCCCGACAAACTGTTCGTCGCGCCGGAGACAAAATCGTTAATCCCTTTAAACCCGGAGGTGTTGTTAATGGCGCCAACGCCCGTCCAGTTCCCAGAGGACTGTTGCCTCTGCAAATAACTGAAACCGATGTCCCGGTCGTTTCCAAGGCTCACCTCAACAATGACCGCCTCGATCAAAACTTGCGCAAGCACGACGTCCAGCTTTTCCACCACTTCCTTGATCATCTTCATGTCTTCCCGGGAGGCGAAGATCAAAAGAGAGTTCGTGCGCTCGTCCGCGATCATTTTTGTCTCTCCAAGCACCTTCATTTCACCCTCGCCTGAAGCTTTGTTAATGATGCTTCGCAGCCGGTCTGTGAAGCTGCTGCTGCCCGGAGCAGCCGGTGTGCCCGGCATGGTCGCCTGTGGAGTGACCGCTCCGTATTCGTCCAGAACCACGGTGCTTCCGGCAGCGCCCGGCATGCCTTGAGGCGTCGTCGTTCCGTACGGAGTCATCCCGCCGTAGCCGTATCCACCGCCCCCATATCCGCCGCCGTAGCCACTGCGTCCGTAACCGCCCATTCCCCCAACGCTGCGCTGGACCCCCCGTGTGGAGGAAGTGCCGCCACCCGTCATCCCCGCGCCCCCGGCGCCCACCGAGGTGGCCCCACCACCACTGCTCAAGCTGTTCAACGCGCTGGCGATTTCCGTCGCCTTCGCGTACTTGATCGGGATCACCTCCGAGATATATTCGGCAGGCACGGCAATATCCACGCGCTCGACCATCTCAAGCATGCGCTTGACGTTCTCGGCGAAATCTCTAAGCACCAGTATCTGACTGCTGTCGATCGGATGGATTGGATTCGCAATGGCGCTGGCAAATGGCTGAAGAATCGGAGCCAATTCGCTCGGTTTGGTGTAGGCCAACTGCACCACATGAGTCACATAGCTCCCAAGTTCGGGAAGCTCCGATGCCGCGTTCGTCTGGATGGGGGCGCCCGCCTGTCCAGCTTGCGCGGTCGGCACAGCTTTCACAAACTTGTCACCCACATTGATAAACGCCACGCCGTTCATCCCAAGCACAGCTTCCAGCGCTTGCACAACCTCCTGCCGGGTTAAATCCGTCTGCGTTGTCAGAGAAATCTGGGTCTGCGCCGGAATACTCGCCGGGCGTAAAATCGTCCGGTTCACATACTCCGCATACATCGCCAGAACCTGGTTCAGATCAGCATTTTGCAAACGAATCATCCCGGCGGGAAACACATCCTGTCC
Organism: uncultured Verrucomicrobiota bacterium; assembly: GCA_964401575.1. Classification (GTDB taxonomy): domain Bacteria; phylum Verrucomicrobiota; class Verrucomicrobiia; order Limisphaerales; family UBA8199; genus CAYNZC01. The sequence continues at coordinate 7,729 of CAYNZC010000031.1, read as the reverse complement.
GGAAGTGTTTGTGCCGGCAGAAGGTGGAGGAGCAATAGCGATTGTGTCATTGCCCTGGGCCTGCGCAGGCGGATTTACCGCCGGCTGGTAGCCGGAACTGCCCGGCGCAGCCGGGCCGGAGGGCGCTGAAGCAGCAGTGGCGGCTGCGGCAGTCGCCCGAGTCAGGGGTTCCCTGGAGATCGCGCCGGAGGCGTTGGTGCGGGATTGAATCATGCGCCGTATCGCAGCAGCTCGCGACTGTTCCTCCTGGCTCAGCGGCCGCGGGCTCGCCGAAGGCGTTGGTGTCGGGGCTGCCGGCGGTGGCCGCGGTATTGGCTGGGGAATCGGCTGGGGAACGGGCTGAGGCGTCACCTGCGCTGCCGCAACCAGGCAGGTAAGGGATAAGATTGAGAGAATAGTTTTCACTATCATTTAGCTGTTGATGTTGGACTGGATGTCAGGTCCGCCCTTGCCGTCTGGGTCCGGCGGGCTGCTGTCCCCGTCTTGCCTTTCGGATCGGGTTTCTTTTGGTAACTTGCTGCGAGCTTCACGTTGGCTGTGAGCTGCTGCCGGGATGGATCCGGACGCAAAGACAGATCTCTCACCCGGATGAGGGAATTGCCGGAGCCGAGGCTATGCAAAAAGTTCACCAGTTGGTTCTCCCTTGCCTGCAACACGACCGTCTGGCTCTGTTCAATAAAAAACTGGTTGGTACGCGTTTGCATCTTTGACGTGGATGTCACATTGACTCCGCTCTGCGCCTGGTGAGTCTGAATGGTTCTTGAGAACTGGATGCTCTGTTCTTCCGGCGGCACAGACTGGCCTTCACTGGCCATCTTTTTGACGATTTTGTCATACGCAGCCATTTGAGCGATTTCTTTTTGATAGGCATCGAGTTGCTGTTCCGCCACCCACCTGCGCGCGTGAACACGGTCCCATTCCCCAAATTTCGGAATGACAAACCAGAAATTGATCACGATGAAAAAAACAACCCCTACGATCACCACCAACCGCCGTTCCGAGGGCCGCAGGTTTTCAAAATAACCCTTGCTCATTGGGCCTCCGTTCTTTTCAGCTCCGCCCCGACATTCCACACGACAGAGGCGGAACCGGGACTCATGTTGTAGCTGATGTTATCAAGTTTTCCGAATAGCGGCTGATCACCAATCCTGGCCTTGCGCAAGGCTGCCTCAAACGTGAGCAGATCGCCTGTCTGCGAGGCCGGGGCCGTGCCCATCAATGTCAGCCGTCTCCCATCGGTGAAGTTCAGACTGTCGAGCACCACTCCATCAGGCAGAAGTTTGGCCACCGTGGCCCAGCAGTCCAGCGCGGCATATTTCAACTCCATGCGGTCCTGGAGAACCTGGCTCTGGGCTTTCAACTCCAGCGCGTTCGTGTAAGCCCCCCCCATTTGCGCAACGCTCTTTTCCACCTTTCTGGTCTGCCAACTTGCAACATTCAGCGCGATAAAGTAAACGAACACTCCTGCCACGTACAAAACCACGATCGCTGCCAGACCGCGCATCCACAGCCGGTCCACAAACTGCTGCCGATACCGCTGCACATGTTCCGGCGGCATCAGGCTCGCGGCTTCGCCGGACTCCGCCGCCCGCTCGGCGGTGCGCGTGGCCAGTTTCACGCCCGCAAGACCATCCAGCACGGTCACAGGCTGCTCCAACCCCTCCCGCAAAGCCGGTTCCCAGAGCGCAGCAAGTTCCGGAGGTGCAACCAGCGTCCACCGTGGCGCGCTCGTAACCCACCCCTCGATTTCGCCCGCCCACGACATCTGCAGCAACTGCTCGCGCAAGCTGGCGGCGCGATCGGTCTCCGGAAGCACCGCAAGATCCAGATTGTGCAGAACCCCGCCATACCACCACGCCACAAGGGCGATCTCCCTGCCCCCGCTGGACACCGGATAAATGTAGGCGCCATCCTCAGTAATGGGCGTGGCCTGCAACTGATCCAGCAAGGGCATCTCGAGCCGGTCCGGCAGGTAGCCCTCACCCTCCAACTGCCCGAGAAACTCTTCGACAACCGCTCGTGACACGATCATGACCACCACCGTGTCCATGCTCCCGTCGCTTCTCGGAAGCACCTGGATTCCCCACACCACCTGCGCCAACGGCATGGGCGAAAGTTTCTCAACCTGCAACTCCACCATGGATAGCAACTCCTCGTAGCTGCTGCGCGGCAGTTGCACCACTTTGAGAAAGACATGCTCCGGCGGCAGCAACGCCACGTTGAGCTTCTTCTGAAACAGCGACTTCCAACTTCGCGAGACAACGCTCTGAGGCAGCTTTTCACCACTCCCGACTGTGTATTCGCGATTCAGAGCGAATCCATGGCTCCGCGCGTCAAAGCTCCAAAGCTTTCGGGACTCGCCCGCCGCAAGCAGCACGTTGCAACCACTGATCTTTCGCGGCTTCTGCCCCGGCATTTTTCCGACACTGCCGGTGGGAGCCAGCCTGCGCCGACGTAAAAGCGACACACCCCCCCAACCCAGTAATAGCACAACACAGGCAGCCACCGCTGCAATCGACAGCGACATCGGGTCGCTTCGGAGTTTCCTCCACCGTGCTTTAATTTCCTCAAAAAACCCCGCTGCACCGTCATGCGCCGTCACTGCCGGACTGTTGGTCCCCGGAACAGCGTTAGTTCCCTGAACCGCCGCCCCGGGCGCCTTCATTGCGGCGGCCCGGGCGGGAGCCGTTAAAGCATTCGTTGCGGCGCCTCTCACAGCAGAAGGTTGTGCCGGAGCCGGCCGCACAAAAGCGGCGTTGGTCCTCGCGGGACGCGCTGCCGGTGCGTTCGTTGGCGCAATCCGGGCAGGCGCCGGAACCGACGGCGCAGCCAGGGCGCCACTCCATGCCATCAACGATAACGCTGCGCACAGACTGATAATGATAAAACGATTGGTCTTCACCATAAGCAAGCCCCGGCGGCTCCAGGCAGTCAGGCATTCCGAAACGAGGAGATTGGAAAGGGTCTGCATCAGCTCTTAACCCAAACTGCAGCCTTTGTGTCCTCCACAAGCGCGTCCAGGTGCTCTTCGATCTGTGTGACACGAAGCACTTCCTCGATGGTGGTACTCCCATTCCTCACTTTGTTCCAACCGTCCGTGCGCAAGGTGCGCATGCCCATATCTATCGCTTTTTGCGCAATGGTCGAGGCGGGTGCGCGATTTAGAATAAGCGGCCGGAGAGCCTCGTTCAAAATCAGCAGTTCATAGATCCCCATTCGCCCCTGGTAGCCCAATTGCCGGCACTCTTCGCAGCCCGCGCCGTGCCAAAACTTGGCTGTATCAATCTCGTCGGCGGGAAAACCAATGCGCTTCAGGTAATCCTTTTCGACCTTCTGCTCGGTTTTACAGTGCGGACAAATGGTCCGGACAAGCCGTTGCGCCATCACCGCCTCTACCGATGAGGCCACGAGGAACGGCTCGATGCCCATGTCAATCAGCCGGGTAAAGGCGCTCGGGGCGTCATTCGTGTGCAGCGTGCTGAACACGAGGTGACCCGTCAACGCAGCCCGAATCGCAATCTCCGCCGTCTCAAGATCGCGAATCTCGCCGACCATGATCACGTTCGGGTCCTGACGCAGGATATGCCTCAGGCCCATGGCGAAGGTCAGCCCGATCTCCGGCCGCACGGCGATCTGGTTGATGCCCTTCAACTCGTATTCAACGGGTTCCTCGATGGTGATGATTCTCTTGTGCACCGAGTTGATGGTGCTGAGAAACGCGTAGAGGGATGTGGACTTGCCGGAACCGGTCGGACCGGTCACCAGAAAAATCCCGTGCGGCTTCACGATAATCTCGCGGATCGCCTGCTCTTCCAGAGGCGAAAACCCCAGCTTGTCCAGGCTCAGAAAAATCTTGCCGCGCGTGAGCAGGCGCAGCGACACGCTCTCCCCGTAAACCGTCGGCACAGTCGAGACGCGTATGTCAATTTCCTCGCCCTTTATTCTCACGTTAATGCGCCCGTCCTGCGGCAGGCGTTTTTCCGATATGTTCATTCCAGACATGACCTTGATGCGCGAGATCAGAGCCGCCTGGTACCGCTTCAACTGGGGCGGCATGGGCGTCTGGTGCAGGATGCCGTCTATCCGGTAGCGAATGCGTAATTCATCCTCCGCCGGCTCGAAATGGATGTCTGTCGAGCGGTCTTTGTAGGCTTCCCAAATCACCTGATTCACGAACTTGATGACGCTCGCGTCCTGGTCGCCCTCGGTAATCTCCTTGTCTGTAGGCAGTTCGAGATCCATCGGGGCTTCTTCGGCCATTTCATCAAGGGTTTCAGCCCCTACCCCGTAATACTTTTTTAAGGCCTTCTCGATTTCCACCCGGGGAGCCAGTGCATATCGCACCTGGCCCTTTGCATCAAACCGAACGGCGTTGAGCATCGCCGTGTCAAATGGGTTGCTCACAGCAACTTGCAAGGCGCCGTTCTCCACCTGGGTCGGCAGAACAGAATGCTGAAACGCCACTTTGGTCGAAATTCGGTTCCGCACCTCCGCCGGAACGTTTATCTTGGGCAGCTCCAAATACGGCCAGTTCAGAGCCTCCGCCAGTCTCTGAAGAAAAACATCCTCCGCCAACCCTCTTTCGCGGCAGACGAAAGAAAGAAGCGGCTCCTGCGACCCGTTCTCAATAGCCACTTTCCAGGCTTTGTTCCACTCCTCAAACTGCGCCGGAGTGGCAAGGCCCAAACGTGACAGAAAGTCTTTGAGAGATACAAATGCCATGAACTACTTAAGCGTCCAATTCCTGTTACACTAAAAAGTAGGAAAAGTTGCGAGGCGGGTCAAAAGTATTCGCCCCCACTGTCACCCCTCAACAAGTCTGCCGGGCCTGTCCGGCATACCCTGAAGGCGGACCGTCACCGCCCGCTTCCACGCTTCACCGTCCTGCCAACGCCCGCTCTCTCTCCACCAGCGTCGGATGCGAGTAGTAAAACCCGCTGTAGGCAGGATGCGGGTTCATGTTGGACAGGTTTTCCCGGTTCAACTTCTGGAGGGCTTCGATGAGCGGCGCCGGCTCGCCGGTTGCCGCCCGCGCAAAGGCGTCCGCCTCATACTCGTATTTTCGCGACCACACATGCATCAATGGCGAAAACCAGAAGCTCACCAGGCCGGATAAAAAGGCGAAAAGCAGCAGTGCTGCGGCGATGTTTCCCACTTCGAACCCAAATGACCTGTAAAACCACTCCTGCTTCGCCAGGACAGAAAGCGCCCAGAATCCTGCAAATGACGACGCCGTGGAAAACGCGAGCATCTTCGGTATGTGCTTCCGCTTGTAGTGCCCGATCTCATGCGCCAGCACTGCCTCGACCTCCGGCTCGGCCAACTGTTCCACCAATGTGTCAAACAGCACAATTTTTCTAAACTTGCCAAAACCTGTGAAAAACGCGTTCGAGTGGCGAGAACGCTTGCTGCCGTCCATTACCTGGATGTTTTGCGCTCTAAAACGGGTCTTTTCAGCCATCTTGAGGAGCCGCTCCCGCAGCGTTCCTTCCGGCAACGGGGTCAGCTTGTTGAATAACGGCAAAATCAGCACCGGCGCCAGCACTGAAATCAGCAATTGAAACACCAGCATCGTGCCCCACCCCCACACCCACCATTGGGGTCCGGTCCATTCCACCAGTTTCAGCAGGAGGACAATAAGCGGGTATCCCAGCAGGAGAGCCAGCAGCAGCCCTTTTAAGCGGTCCATCCACCAAATCCGCTGGGTGCTGTTGTTGAATCCGAACCTTTCTTCCAGCACAAACTGGTCATGCCAACTCCACGGCAAGCCCAACATCGCCACTGCAAGGCCCACAGTGAACAGGTAACCCGCCATGGACCACGTGGAATTCCCGAAGACGCTCTGAAACCATTCCATTCCCCGGGGCAGCACACTGCTGAAAAGCGCAACACACAGGACAACCGCATCCCAGGCAATCTCAAACTGTTGGACTCTGCTTTTGGCAAGGGTGTATGCCACAGACCTGGCATAAGTGGCCGAATTCATCACACCCTCCAGCCCCGCCGGAATCCTGGTCGAAGACCTCGAAACGTGCCGGCGATTGATCCACTCCAGCCATTGCTGCATGGCCCAACGACAGCAGATCAACCCGACAATCACACTCGTAACCAGATCCATGTTCCCACTGGACATCACTACAAAACCCGTGTCAATGCCTTACAAATGACACCCATGAGGTTGTGCGCTACCGCGAGCAAGTGCCAACCGTGTGGAGAACAAACTCAACGAGGCAGATAAAGCACAACCGGATGGCACTGGCCACAGCGCACACAGGCCACTGGCTCTAATTCCACGGAATCAGTAGCTGACGATTGCCTTGACAGGGTAGTTCTTCAACTTGTCGCGCCCGTTGAGGAATTTCAGCTCAATCAGGAAGGAAATCTGGAGAATCTTTGCCTCCAGCTTGTGCATCAGCGCCGCCGCCGCCGCCGCCGTGCCGCCGGTGGCCAGAAGGTCATCAATCAGCAACACCTTGCTGCCCGGCTTGAGCGCATCCACATGCACAGCCACGCAGCCCTGGCCATACTCAAGCGCATATTCCTGCTCGTAAGTGGCAAAAGGCAGCTTCCCCTTCTTTCGGATGGGAACAAATCCGGCATTCAATTTCACCGCCGCCGCCGCCGCAAATATAAATCCGCGAGCATCTATCCCGACCACGGCATCTACATCCGACGGTCCAAACCCCTCGGTGAGCATATCTATGCTCCCGGAAAACAAACGGGCATCCGCCAGGAGCGGAGTGATATCCTTGAATTGAATTCCAGGCTTCGGGAAATCAGGAATGTTCCTTATGGCGCGCTCGATTTCCGGGCACGTCGGCTGTGTCAGATTCATTGGGGAAAGATGTTGAACAAAGGCCGACACCCCGGTCAAGTCCGTGTCGTCTCCATTTTTTCAATCATCTTTCGCAGTTTCTTCAGGGCGATGTTCTGAATCTGTCGCACCCGCTCGCGGGTGACACCAAACTTCTGCCCAACCTCTTCAAGGGTCTTCTCCGGTCCGCCGTCCAATCCGAACCGGGCTTTGAGAATGGTGGCTTCCCTGGGATCGAGCGTCTTTACCATCTCCTGCAACATGTGCGTAACCGTCTTCTCCTCCAGCTGCTCGTAAGGAGTATTCGCGTTTTCATCCTGCACGACCTCGGCAAAGTTGTTCGAATCCTCATCCCCAATCGGGGCGTCCAGCGATGCCGGACGAATCGCCGCCATGCGCATTTGCGAAACTCGCGATGCCGTGATTCCCAACTCCTCGCCGAGTTCCTCATCGGTCGGCTCCCGGCCCAACTCCTCCTGCAGCCGCATGGCCGTACGGCGCATCTTGGAAATCTTGTCCACCAAATGCACCGGCAGGCGAATGGTCTTCGATTGATTCGCCAGGGCGCGCTTAATCGATTGCTTAATCCACCATGAACCGTAGGTCGAAAGTTTCCCGCCCTTCGCTGGATCAAACCGTTCCACGGCTTTCATCAAGCCAATGTTCCCTTCGCTGATCAAATCCAGCAGCGGCAGCCCGATGCCCTCGTAATCACGCGCGATCTTCACCACCAGGCGAAGGTTCGCCTTGATCATCTGCTCCCGCGCCTTCCTGTCCCCCTTCTTTATCCTGGCGGCAAGCTCAATCTCTTCCTGAGGAGTCAAAAGCTTCACCTGTCCGATTTCGCGCAGGTATAGCTTTATCGCTGTGTCACCATCGTATCCGCCGCGCTCCCGGGATTTTGGTTCGATGTGA
>CAYNZC010000030.1:0-35819 GCA_964401575.1 uncultured Verrucomicrobiota bacterium | reverse complement strand
TTCACCGTTCTTTGACATTTTAATAAGCATCTGGCGCCCGGTTCCCCACGAGCGGCGCCCCTGTCTTCCACCGGCAGGGGCGCCGCCATGGGGAGGTCTAAAATTTGCCTGAGCTTCCGCCTTTGTCTGCGCCCACTCGCGGCATTCTTCCCACCTCGTCTTCTGGCGCCCCTCTTACTCCGCGCGGGTTTTGAAGACCAATTGATACGGCACGGAAGGATTGTTCTTCTTGTCCCGGAAACTGTTGAATTGTGCGCGGTTAAACCACAGCACGTAGGTTTTGTTTGGCTCGAGTTTCACCGGCACCACACAGGTGCGATCGTCGCTGTAGCCAATATCTCCATTCACGTTGGGAAAGGTTTCTTTTGATATCTGGCACACCGCCCACATGCGGTTCGTCTGCATGTCTTTGCTAAAGACCACCTTGATCTGCTTCAACCCGGGGTCCACGCTGGTGTCGCCGCAGACCGGGATCGTGCGGATAACAGAGGGCGCCATGGACTCGACGGACACGGGCTTGTTTTGCTGAGCGAAACCGATGCTCGCCGCCAGGGACAGACACAGGCCAAGAATTGTTGTTTTCAGTTTCATAGATGTATTGATGTTTTTGGGCTTTTACTATTAGACGGGTTATTTTCGCAGACCCTCGAAAAACTTTGTGTTGGCTTCCGCAAGGGACTCGGCCAGTTTCTCCGGCTCGGGCTGACCGGACCACCAGCGGATGATTTCCGGGTTGTAAGCCGGCTGACCGCCCTGCCCGTTCCACCAATTGGCCCAGGCTTGCCAATCGGAGCCGAAGTTCTGCCCCGTGATGCGGACCAACGCGACTTGCGCCCACCATCGGGTGTTTGTATTCCCGTGATAAACCAGGTGAATCAGCTCCGGCACATCCTCCTGCTGGCCAATAAGACCGAGCGCCCGGATAGCCATCCAACGGTCGCGGTTGTTCTTATCGACGCGTTCATAGGCAATTTTCCGGAGCGCCAGCAGCGCGTTCGTGGATTTCATCGCTCCCAGCGTGTTGATGGCCTGATAATATTCGCGCGTGACCGGACCGTTGAGCGAATCTATCAGCTTCGTTTCCAAGCCCTTCAATTCCTCAGCGTTCCAACCCTCGAAGGTGCGATTGTCGAAGTAGCTTCGGAACTGGCGATCGGTCCAATGGACGACCAACGTTTGCTCCTCGTTCAAGGACGGCAGGAACATAGCCGATGGCCCGTCAGTCGCGAGAGCGAGGGCGGTATCGCCTGGAGGTTGGCTTGCCTCAGTCGAGGACGCATGGTCGCTGCTCGTCCCTGCCGTGGAGAAAGTCAGCAGATAAGGCACGGCGGGACGGCGCGAGGCATCCACGAAATTCATGTAGGGCTCGCGGTTGAGCCACACGAGGTAAAACTTGCCGGGCTCAAGCTTTACCGGCAGCACGCACGTGCGCTGGTCCGGCATGTAACGCGGTGTGCCACCGTCTCCTGGAAAGGTCTCCTTGCTTTGCTGCACCCAGGACCAGCTTTGGTCCATCATGGGCTTGCTAAAGGTGACTTCGATTTGCTTAAGGCCGGGATCAACCTGCGCCTGGCCCGATCGGGGGATCGTCTTAACGACAACTGGCGGGGCCGTTTCGAGCGTGATTCCTTGCGCGCAGGCTGTTTGCAAGAAGCAGGCGAGACTCGCCAGGCCGATGAACACAAGCGTTCGTTTCATTTTGTTATCCTTTTTAGTTTCGGGTCTTGAACACCAGCAGGTAGGGCATGGACGGCACATGGTCCATGCTCTGGAAAGTCATGTGCGGCTCATGGTTCAGCCACAAGGCATAGATGCGTCCCGGTTGAAGCCGCACCGGCAGCACACAGGTGCGCTGCCCCGGCAGAAACCGAGGTTCGCCCGTCATCTCAGGAAAGCTCTCCTCATCCACCTTCACCCAGGACCACGATTTGTCCGCCATAGGACGGCTGAAGGTGACACGCAGTTCCTTCAAAGAAGGGTCCACGTCAACTGCACCGGCTTCAGGCACTGTGGCCACAACCACCGACGGAAATTCCTCACCCGATTCCCGCTCCGAAAACACCGGCTGAAGAGTAAAATCACGCGGCACGCTTTTTTGTCCGACCCCGCGCGGGCCGACGTTTGTCGTGAGGGTTACGTAACCGGGCGCCGAAATGCGAAGCGGCAAGTTTTTCGAGTGCCAGCCTAAGTAAAGACGGTAATTTCCCTGCTTTCCGGACCGCGCCTGCGGCGAAGCCACCTTTCCTCCGGGCGGGTCGGCTTTCACAAAAAACTCCGCTTCAGGCACGCCGAGGCCTGTTCCTGCATCAAGGACAGCACCGTGCAGAAAAACATTAACGGGAACGAACAGCCGGCTGATAATGAAAACAATCACGAGCGCTCCGACCCATCCCAGCACCAATCGAGTGCGCCGTCCCTGCATGGCCCACCAACAGAAGGCGAACAGGGCCGCAACCGGCAGCGGAGTTTGGAACACGTTCCACCGCACTGCCGGCTCGAACGCGTGCCAAAGTGTCCAACCAAGCGCAATCAAAATCGCGGCAACTCCTTCACGCCGCCAGCCGATCACAAACCCGAGAAGCATCAGGCCCAAAGCCAAAAAGCCTGCTTGCACTCCGGCCGGCTGCGTCATGATCGCGGGCAAACCTTCCGCCAGCATGAAAAACCCGTAGAAAAGCAGCAGCAGAATCGAAAAAAACCGGGCGGTCCAGCGGGCGATAGACACCACGCGCGCCATGCCCCGTCCCAACCGATGCTTCTGCTCCGACTCCGGGGGGGCAGCCATCACGACCGTTTTGCCGGAGACGATTCTCTCGACGTCATCCTTAACCTCCCCGGCGTGCTGGTACCTGCGTGTGGGTTCCTTTTCCAATGTGTGCAGCACCACTTCGTCGAGGCGCACATCCACCTGCACCTTTTTCGACGGCGGCGCAAACCGGCCCAGCGGCAGCTCCCCGGTAAGCATCTCGTAAAAAACCACGCCGAGGGAATAGATGTCCGCGCGATGATCCACTTCCTGCGGACGCTCGATCTGCTCCGGGGCCATGTAATGAGGCGTGCCCATCACATCCCTGGCGCCCGTCAGGCGCAGCTTGTCCTTGTCCAGACCGGTAATTTTTGCGAGCCCGAAATCGGTGATTTTCACCCGGCCACGCTTATCCAGCATCACGTTCTCTGGTTTGATATCCCGGTGAACAATGCCTTCTTCGTGAGCGTATTGGAGCGCCTCACAGATTTGCGGAACAATTTTCAGGGCCTCCTTCGGACTGAATTTGCCGGCTTCCTGCAGCTCGCGCAGATTCCCGCCTTCGACGTATTCCATCAGGAAATAGTGGAATGTGCCCGCAACACCGAAATCATGCACGGCAACGATGTTGGGATGGGACAGTTTGGCCAGCGCGCGCGCTTCGCGATTGAAGCGCTCGGCGAAACCAATATCGTTCGCAGGCCTTGGGGGCAGAATCTTCAGTGCAACCACCCGGTCCAGCGCCGGCTGTCGGGCTTTATATACCGCGCCCATGCCGCCATGGCCCAGGACCTGGATGATTTCAAGCTGCGGAAAAAGCGGCGTGAGTTCCTCGATCGTTGGCGGCACGAAAGCGGGTCCGCGTGTGGGGTCCCCGGGCTTCGGCGCGCCGCCACTGGGAAAACCCGCTTTCATCAGGCATTCCGGGCAAAGGCCCTGCGGGGCGTTGGTCGGCAACTTTCCACCGCACGACGGACATGTTCGATCGGCACCCATTTCGTTCACCCGCTTCTAAAGAAACGGCAGGGAGATGTTACAGATCATTTTTTGGCCAGGACCTTGAACAGGTGCCGCATCTCGGCATCGACCTCGGCTTCGGAGTCGAGCGTGCCCGCAATTTCCCGGCGCAACAGTTCCCGGTAACTGGCGCGCAACCGGTGCACCGCCACCCGCACCGCGCCTTCGCTGAGTCCCAACCGGCTCGCCAGTTCAGCTCGCGATTCCTCGTCGGGGGAAACCACGAGGCAACTCTTCAACGCATTCCACATGTCCCCCTGGCCGCGCTCGACGTGGTCGGCCTCCAGCTTTCGCATGACCTCTTCGAGCAACGTCACCGCCCAGTTATACTCGAAAATCTGTTCGGGCGATTTCTCATCAGCAGGCTCCACTCCGTAGCGCGTCTCACCCTCGGCGGTTTGAATCGGCACCGGCGCCTTGCCCCCGCCCCGCTTTTGCGCCGTGGCCCGGTCCCATTCGTTGGCCAGGAAACGTTCCATGCTCGTCAGCAGAAAGCTTCGAAAGCGCCCCCTCAAAGGATCGGCTTTCGCCAGAAAACTCGAATCCAGCATGCGAGCGAAAAACTCCTGGGTGAGATCCTGTGCATCCTCCACCGCGTAGCCGCGCTTGCGAACGTAGGCGTAAAGGGGATACCAGTATGTCCTGCATAGGCTCTCCAGCGCCTCCTGGCTTCGCGGCGCATTCACGTCCCCTGCCCTGCACACCATCGACCAATGGGTCGTGGCAAACCACCCCGACCGGGCAGTAGAGTTGGCTGTGGTTTTCGGCATGTTGGCCAGATCTTACTCGAACTTGGCTTCCCGGCAATCCGCAACCCTCAAAGGGTCAATGTCATCTCATAAGAATTCAGTTTCCAATCTCACGTTTTGATGCCTCGAAGGAAAGGCAGACGCGGGTTCTCGGACTTCTTGTGAGCGTGTGACTGGGCTTTTTGACTTTGACTCCCGGGGTAACCGCTCTATAGTTCGACGACTCTTCAAAAGAAGAGCGGGGGTGATTTACGCTTTTTGGTCCCCTGATTCCATACAGAAATACAATTATGAGCACGATCTATACTATTGAAGCCCGGGAAGTACTGGATTCCCGGGGCAATCCCACCGTTGAAGTGGATGTCACTTTGGCCGGCGGCGCTTTCGGGCGCGCAGCCGTTCCTTCGGGCGCGAGCACCGGTGAACACGAAGCCATCGAGTTGCGCGACGGAAACGCGAGGCGCTTCCTCGGCAAGGGCGTGACAAAGGCCGTTAAGAACGTTCGCGAGAAGATTTTCCCCGCGCTGCGGGGCGTGGATGCGCTGGATCAACTCACGGTGGACCGCATCATGCTCGACCTGGACGGCACGGAAACAAAATCGAAACTCGGCGCGAATGCCATCCTGGCAGTCTCAATGGCCACGGCTAGAGCCGCATCCGATGCGCTGGGCATGCCGCTGTTCAAGTACCTCGGCGGCCCGAACGCAAAAGTCCTGCCGGTCCCCATGGCAAACGTGATCAATGGCGGCGCTCATTCGGACGCCCCGATTGATTTCCAGGAATTCATGATCATGCCCCACGGACTGCCCACCTTCAGCGAGGGGTTGCGGGCGATCACTGAGATCTTCCACGCCCTGAAAGCGGTTCTAAAGAAACGCGGGCTGAGCACCGCTGTCGGGGATGAAGGCGGCTTCGCGCCCAAGCTCGACAGTGTCGAGGATGCCATCGAATCCATTCTGCAGGCCACCAAAGCCGCCGGCTACAAGGCAGGCAAGGAAATCTTCCTGGCGCTCGATGTCGCTTCGTCCGAGTTCTACAACGGAAACGGCGCCTACACCTTCAAGAAGAGCACGGGCAAGACCATCAGCGGCGACGAGCTGGTCAATTTCTACGTCAAGCTTTGCGGCAAGTACCCGATTGTCAGCATCGAGGACGGCTGCGCCGAGAGCGACTGGAAAAACTGGAAGACGCTCACCGAAAAACTCGGAGACCGTGTTCAACTCGTCGGCGACGATCTTTTCGTCACCAACGTGAAATTCCTGCGCAAGGGAATCGAAACCGGCACCGCTAATTCCATTCTTGTGAAGGTAAACCAGATCGGATCTCTCACCGAGACCTTTGATGCCGTGGAACTGGCCCAAAACAGCGGTTATACCGCCGTGCTGAGCCACCGTTCCGGTGAAACCGAGGATGCCACCATCGCGGACATTGCGGTTGCGACGAACTGCGGCCAGATCAAGACGGGATCGCTCAGCCGCAGTGACCGCCTCGCCAAGTACAACCAACTGCTGCGCATCGAGCAACTCCTGGGTAAGAACGCCGTTTACGCGGGCGAGACTGCTCTCCCGAGGTAAAACCCCGGACCTTCAAATTGTTCCATCATGAACCAGGGACGCCATCCGGCGTCCCTGCTCTTTTGTGCGAAGGGATTATCCTGCTTCTTGCCCGGTGCCCGGTTAAAGCAGCCCGGGCTGTTCTCCCCGCACGACCTTGAGCCCGAGCTTCCTGTACGCAAGTTCGGTGGCCACGCGCCCCTGGGATGTGCGCTTGATGTAGCCTTCCATGATCAGGTAAGGCTCATAGACCTCTTCAAGGGTGTCGGGTTCCTCTCCCACGACAACCGCCAGGGAACCGATCCCCACCGGTCCGCCCCCGAATTTCACAATCACCGCCTCAATGATCCTCTTATCCATTTCGTCCAGCCCGTTTTCGTCAATCTCGAGCATCGCAAGCGCCTTATCAGCAATCTCAGCGGTGATCTTCCCCTCGTGCTTCACCTGCGCGTAGTCCCTGACCCTTCGCAACAGGTTGTTCGCCACGCGCGGCGTGCCGCGACTGCGGCGGGCGATCTCGAGCGCGCCTTTGGGATCGATTTCTATCGCAAGCAACCGTGCTGAGCGCGTGACGATATGCTGCAACTGGTCGGCCTGGTAATAATCCAGCCGCTCGCGCACGGGAAAGCGCGTGAGGAGAGGCGCTGTCAGAAGACCGCTGCGCGTTGTGGCGCCGATCAGTGTGAACCTGGGCAGGTTCAACCGCACGCTGCGCGCATTCGGCCCCTGGTCAATGATGATGTCCAGCTTGTAATCCTCCATCGCCGGGTAGAGATACTCCTCGATCGTCTTCTGCAGCCGGTGGATTTCATCAATGAAAAGCACGTCGCCTTCATCTAGATTGGTCAGCAATCCCGCAAGATCCCCCGCCTTCTCAATGGTCGGCCCGCTCGTGCTTTTCATGCTGGCCCCCATGGCTTTGGCAATGATGTTCGCCAGGGTCGTCTTGCCCAGCCCGGGAGGTCCGCTCAGAAGGATGTGGTCAATGGACTCGGATCGCTTCTTTGCCGCAGCAACGGTGATCTCGAGGCGTTCCTTAACCTTCTCCTGCCCGGTGAAATCCGAAAACAACGAGGGGCGCAGCGTCAGTTCGAGCGCGGGATCGGCTTTGGTCAATACGTCTGAAATCATTCGCTCAGCCATCACCTCAAGGATGGGCAAAGGCGCGGTTCACGCAAGGAAATCCATCGCCGGAGAGCGCGGGCGGTCCGGTGCTACAGCGGCCCTTCGACCCTGTAAAAGCCCGGCGCCTGCACAACTGTGTCCCGGAAAACCAACGGCCCCCGCGCCGCTGTCAGCACTCCTGCTTCTGTCCAGACCAGCAAGTCGCTCGATCGTTTCACCCTGTAGGAACGACCGGGAATGGCCGAAAATGTCATTTCAAACTCCGGCCCGCGCCGGGCAGCCTCGATAATCCGCGTTCTGTCCGACCAATCCTCCACTTCCACGTTATCAAACAACACCCACGAATCCTGCGCGGGATTCGCGATGGATGGAAAGTAGTCCGCCAGCCCGAGCATCAACCTCCCGGAAAGGTATGGGGACGCATTCACGCGCGTCGCAACGGGAACATCATCGCAATACCAGCCAACGGTGTTGTTTGTCCACCGCAACTCAATGCTGACCCACTGCTTGCCGGGCGCACCCGGGGTCTCAAATCGATCCCCGGGAAATAGGTTCTGAAAAAACTGGGCCAAATGGTTTGAAGCGACCAGGCCGGCCTCCGGCCCGAGCAACTCGACGCTTGAAGCCGGCCCTCCCGCGTACGCCCTGTAATCCCGCGAGTCCCCGCCCTCGCCGCTCATTGCAAACCAGAATCCGTCCGACGCGGCCGTGTTCCAGGCGGCCAGCAGACCCGAATGATTCAGTCCAAACAATGCATGTTGCGTGCTTCCGGTCGAGTTCAGCCCAAGCGCGCCGCCGGGGTAGTTGATCCAGCAGTCGAACTTCACCGCAACGTTGCTGGATAGGGTCATCGGGCAGAAAGCGTTCAGGGCACAAACAGCGCCCAGGCTGTCGCCGCCATTCACAGCCATTCTGGCGGCGTAAGCGTCCCCGTTCTCTGCATTGGGCGCAGCCGGCACAATCTCCGTGAGCCCGCGCAACATCACCGGCTGATACAGGTGCTTAAAGTGGAGGTCCGCGGCGTAATCCGGCGGACCGCTCGCCTCGGCGGATTTCAGGGTCCATGCATTCGTCTTTGGCAGTTCAAAATCCTCGTAGAAAAGCACCGGATGCGAAGAGATCCGCATCCGGACCACGGCCGTCCGGCTGGTAGCAGCCCCGAGCGCATTCGTTACAACAACGGTCCATGCCCCTGCGGCGCCGCCGGTCATATTCGTGATCACAAAAGGGGTCCCCTGCCCTTGTGCCACACCATTGAGGCGCCATTCGTAATGCAGCGGATCATCCCCATCGGCCACCGCTTCCAGCACCAGCGCCTTGCCCGGCGCAATCCGCGCCGACCTGGGATGTCTCAAAATGGCGGCCGCCACGCCCGGACGGCGATAGTTCGGCGCCGCGATGATTCCGTCAGCAGCGCCTTCAGCAACCGTCTCGTCGTGCAGCAGCTTCGCAAGGACCGGATCGGTCAGCACATTCGTAATCGGCACGGATGTTCCGTTGATTGTGACCAGGCGATGCACGAGGCGGATGCCATGGCTGTAGTCCGCCCAGGTTTCGCTGTGCCCGTTATACAGCGGCTGAATGGGGGCGCCCGAAGTGTAATGCCAGCCGTAAATCACCACCGGCTGCCGGGCGGCGGTCGCAAAGTTCGTATAAATCTTCGAGGAAATGACGACGTCCTTTTTGTGTCCGCTCACCAGCGCCCCGAACGGATGCGCGTTGGTGTGCTGATCCCGCTGCTGGCGCACCATCAGGTTGTGCTGGGCGAAGACAGGCACCGTCGTCATCTGGTCACTGGGAGGAATCGGCTGCGGGTTCAGTTTGATCGAGGCATTAGTCCAGACCAGGTTCACCATTTTCCGGGTCGGCAGGACGCAATCCAGCTTGTCCGCCAACCGCTGCGCCGCGATCGGCGCCATGGGACAGAGAAAGTAATCGCTATCGGCCCCCAGCGCCAGGTACTCAGGCAGCACCTTTATCACCACCGTGTAGTTGGAACCGCCGATCTGCTGGGTCCATGTGACCGGAGCAAAGGTGCGATTCCAGGAGGGAACGTTGCCGGCAGCCACTTCGCGAATGACCCATCTCTCCCTCTGCTCCAAAGACATGCGTTCTATAATCTGCACCAGCTCGGATCCCGAAGCGGCATCCGGATCGCGCGCTGGCAACGGCAGCGCCTCGCAGAAGGCAGCCTGCGCAATAGCCAGCACCGCGCAGGCAATGAGTAATCGTGCCATCAGGAATCAGCATAAACTGGATTGAAATATTCGGCAACAATCCATGAGCCGGAAAGCACTGCGCAGCCGCATGCCTGCATGATCCAGACAGAAATCACTTCCGACCCCGATGGCGCGGAAATGATGGTCCCGTCTCAGAGGACCCCTTCCGGAAAAACCGGCGGTTAAGGGGGAAACAAGTCCGAGGGTGTGAACTTTTTCAGAACTTCACAGAGCGCATCCAGTTGGGCTGTGGTGTGCTCGCTGGAGATCACAAAGCGAAACATGCCGCCCCTGGGGGTGCCGGGATAACGGCTCAAAGACGGATAAATGCCACCCTTGGCCAGTGCTCCGGCCACGCGCGCGGCTGTGGCTGCATTACGCGCCGCGAGGGCAAATAACGGACCGGGATTGTTCGGAACATCAAACCCGTGCGCTCGCAGCGGGGCCCGGACACGCTCGGCGTTCCGGCTCATTCGCTCGCGCAGCTCCGGATGAGCGGCAACGAACTTGACGCTTGCGAGCGCCGCGCCGGCCAGCGGAAGAGGCAGTGGCGTGCTGCCGATAAACATCGAACTGTGTTTGAAGATCCTTTCCCGCAGCTTTTTTGGTCCCAATATCGCTCCGCCATAAACCCCAAAGGCCTTGCTCAGTGTAATGGTCTGAATGATTCGTTCACGGTCCACTCCACAGTGCTCCAACGCGCCACGCCCGTTCCTGCCCAGCACACCCGCGCCGTGCGCATCGTCCACGAGAAACACAGCCGAGCGCGGCGCCACCGCCAGATACTCGCGCAGAGGCGCAACGACTCCATCCCGCGAAAACATCCCATCCGTCATGATAAACGGACGCAACCCGGCGGCTCCACCGCAATGTCTGAGCACAACTCCAAGACCTTTCGGATCCCGCGACGGGTAAGAATGAATCGGGCACCTTAAAAACGTTGCGGCGTCCCTCAGCGCCGGGTGGGCTGATTCGTCCAGAAACGCATGGGAGAATTGGCCGGCCAAAGCCTGGGCGACAACAATATTTGTCATGTAACCGGCCTGCACAAGGGTCGCAGAGGGGGCGTCAAAAAACTCCTCGATGACCCCCTCCAGCTCACGATAGATAGCATGGTTTCCCGTTGTGATCCTCGATGCAGCCACGTTCAGCCCGATTTCCCGAAGGGTGCTTCCAATGGCCCGTTTGACCACCGGATGGCTCGACATCCGGAAGTAGTCACATCCAGCGAAAAATGCCACCCGCCTGCCTTCGTGTAGAATGCTGGTGCGGGATGTCTGCGGCAACCGGGCAGGTTCAATCATTCTCGCGGTATAGGGCCAAAAAGCGCGCGGATCAATGAATTTCATTCCGGCAGATTCCGACACTCTGGCGCAATTTGAGCCGTAGGCTGCAGTTTCTTTGCCGTTTCTTTGTCTTTGACTGCCAATGTGGTGTTGGTTACTGTTCCCACTGTTCTGAATGAGGAGTTTGCTCGCATCAGGACTGCTTTGAAGCCAATGTAGCTCAGTGGCAGAGCAACGGTTTCGTAAACCGTAGGTCGGTGGTTCGATCCCACTCATTGGCTCCATTTTGTTTCACGATGGCAGTTTTTTCCCTTATTTTTGCTCCATGCATCTGAAACTGATCAGTGCCTTGGGCATCGTCTGTTTTCTGGCGGTCGCGTGGGGAATTTCGGTGAACAGGAAACGGTTTCCCTGGCGCACTGTGGGGTGGGGCCTGACCCTGCAAGCGACGTTCGCCCTGCTTATCCTCAAGACTCCCTGGGGCGGAGCTGTGTTTCGCCTGGCATCCGCCGCGATTCAAAAGCTGATCGGGTTCTCGCAGGAAGGCTGCCGGTTTGTCTTTGGCCCCCTTGCCGACGACACAGCCATGGGCCGTGTCTTTGAGGGCGG
The DNA here is from genome assembly GCA_964401575.1 of uncultured Verrucomicrobiota bacterium. Lineage (GTDB taxonomy): Bacteria > Verrucomicrobiota > Verrucomicrobiia > Limisphaerales > UBA8199 > CAYNZC01. The sequence goes on along the minus strand of CAYNZC010000030.1, from coordinate 24,515 downwards.
CGCCCTGGTCTTTGCCATCATCGTCACCGGCACGATCATCATCGTTTCGACCTTATCGGCGGTGCTTTACCACTGGGGCGTGCTTCAGAAAATGGTGCACGGAATTGCATGGATCATGCGGAAGGCCATGCGCACCAGCGGCAGCGAGACGCTCTCGGCGGCAGCGAACATCTTCATGGGGCAAACAGAGGCGCCGTTGCTGATCCGACCTTACATCGCCCGCATGACCCGCAGCGAAATCCACTGCATGATGGTGGGCGGCATGGCCACCATCGCCGGCGGCGTTGCGGCGGTTTATGCAAAAATGGGCGCAGACGCCGGCCACCCTGATATTGCCGGGCACCTGCTCACCGCCTCGGTCATGAACGCGCCCGCAGCGCTGCTCATCTCAAAAATCATGTTTCCTGAGACGGAACACAGCGAAACAGCCGGAGTCTCGCCCAAAGATCCGCCCCGCACTACCGTCAACAGCCTGGACGCTTTGTGCCGCGGCGCCGGAGAGGGAATGATGCTCTCGATCAATGTGCTGGCAATGCTCATCGCTTTCGTCGCCGTGGTCGCACTGGTGAATTTCCTGATTGGCGCGCCGCAAATGTGGTTTGGCATATCGAGCCCTGTTACACTGCAAATGCTCCTGGGTTGGGTCAACGCTCCGTTCGCCTGGCTGATGGGGGTGCCCACCGGAGATTGCGTGGCACTGGGGGGCATCCTTGGCGAACGCATCGTGCTTAATGAATTCATCGGTTATGCCTCGCTGACCTCGCCAAACCTGGCAATTTCGGACCGCGCGTTTGTGATCGGCAGTTATGCCCTGTGCGGGTTTGCCAATTTCTCGAGTATTGCCATCCAGGTGGGCGGCATCGGATCGCTGGCGCCGGAACGACGTCCAGACCTTGCCCGGTTCGGTTTTCGCGCCATGGCGGGCGGCCTCCTGGCAGCCTACACCACGGCATCGATTGCCGGATTGCTTCTGTAGCCAACCAGGCCGGATCTCTGCCCCATCGACGGACCAAACAGCGCCTTTTTCAACTTCACCATTCGATGCGCCTGGGTCATACTGCTCGCAGGCATGGGAAACATTTTTGGGCATCTCTTTCGCATCGCCACCTGGGGCGAATCTCACGGCGGCGGTGTCGGCGTCGTAGTGGACGGCTGCCCGCCGCTGCTGGATCTGTCTGAAGCGGACATCCAGCCCGAACTGGATCGCAGGCGGCCGGGCCAGTCAAAGATTGTGACACCGCGCAAGGAGGCCGATACGGTCGAGATCCTTTCGGGTGTTTTCGAGGGCAAAACCTCGGGAACGCCGATCATGCTCTGGGTGAGAAACGAAGACGCGCGTCCGGAAGCGTATTCGGAGATGGCAACCAAGTTTCGCCCGTCCCACGCGGACTTTACTTACCAAACCAAGTACGGAATTCGGAACTGGCAGGGTGGCGGACGCAGCAGCGCCAGGGAAACCATCGGCCGCGTGGCGGCGGGGGCGATCGCGCGCAAACTCCTGAAAACGCGCTACAGCGTCGAGGTGCTGTCCTATGTTTCGCGCGTACGGGATGTCAGCGCTCGCATTGATCCCCAGGCGGTCACGTTTCAAGCAGTGGAGGCAAATATCGTTCGCTGCCCTGATCCGGACGCCGCGGAAAAGATGATTGCCCTCATCGATCAGATGCGCACCGAAGGGAACACGGTCGGAGGCATCGTGGAGTGCGTGGCGCGGGGCCTGCCCGCGGGATGGGGAGATCCCGTGTTCGACCGTCTCGAGGCGGACCTCGCCAAGGCCATGCTCAGCCTTCCCGCATCCAAAGCATTCGAGATCGGGTCCGGCTTTGCGGGCACATTCATGACGGGCCGCGAGCATAACGACCCGTTTCGAGCAAAAGACGGCGGCGTGATCACCACCTCCAACCGCTCCGGCGGTGTCCAGGGCGGAATCTCAAACGGCCAACCTATTCACTTCAAAGTCGGGTTCAAGCCGGTCGCCACCATCATGCACGAGCAGGACACCGTGGACACCCTGCTGCAAAACACCACCCTCAAAGGGCGCGGACGTCATGACCCCTGCGTTCTGCCGCGCGCGGTGCCGGTCGTGGAAGCCATGACCGCCCTCGTTCTCATTGACCATGCCCTGCGCCACGAAGCCCAGTGTGGACGACCGCCCCACCCGCGCGTAGATTAGCGCCGGATGGAAGCAGGCGAGAAAATCCGCAACAAGATTGGCACTCTGCCTCATCGCCCCGGGATTTATCTGATGAAAGACCGCTTTGGGACGGTCATTTACGTCGGCAAGGCCCGGGACCTGCGCAAGCGGGTCAGCTCGTACTTCCAGCCCTCCCGCCGCATGGGGTGGGACCTGAAATTCCGCGCGCTGGTGGATGCGATCCACGATTTCGACTTCCATGTTGTGCGCAGCGAACCCGAGGCGCTGCTGCTCGAGGGCAAGCTCATCAAGGAGTTCCACCCGCGCTACAACGTCAGCTTCCGGGATGACAAACGCTTTCTCCTGCTCAAGGTGAATTTGAACGATCCCATCCCGCGCATGACCCTTACCCGGCTGAAGCAGGACGATGGCGCCCGTTACTTTGGTCCATTCCCCAACTCCGGCGCGCTGCGCAGCACGATTGCGCTGGTTCGCCGCCAGTTCCACCTGCGCGGGTGCCGCCCTCTGACTCCCAACGAGCGCGACTACAGGCATTGTCTGTACGCCCACCTGCGCTATTGCACCGCTCCGTGCATTCAAAACGTCACCCGCAACCAGTACCTGGACCAGGTCCGCGCCGCGTGTGATTTTCTTGAGGGCCATTGCGAGGAGATGCAGCAGCAACTTGAGGAGGAAATGCGCAAGGCGGCCGCAGCCCGGGAATACGAGAGAGCCGCCCAACTGCGCGACCTCATCGCCGATTTGCGTCAGACGACCAGCAAGGTCCATCATTTCGAGCGCGTGCCCTACAGCCTGCCCATCGCAATCCATCCCGAAAAGGACCTTGCGGAGCTCGCCGAGGTGCTCGGCTTGCCCACCCCGCCCGAGCGCATCGAGGGATTCGATATCTCCAACATCAGCGGCACTTTCAAGGTGGCCTCGCTTGTCAGCTTCAGAAACGGGCGTCCCGACCGCTCGAATTATCGCCGCTTCAAGATCAAGAGTGTCGAGGGACAGGATGACTTTGCGTCGGTTGCAGAGGTTGTCCGCAGACGCTATACCCGCCTACTGAAGGAAGGCAGAGCCCCTGCGCGCACCGGGAATGAATCCGCGGCTTCGACCGGCTCTTTGCGAGGGGCGGACTCGGACTCCGGCGCGGCAATCCCGGCCGAGCTCCAGCGGATGGTTAATGACGTCAGCACCGGAATACGTCATGGCACGATGGACGGCATCGTCGGAGACGCGGCAGCAGCCGACGCACTGGCTCACAAAGCGCCCGGAAAGCTCCAGTCCGGCGGGATACCCAGGCTGCCCGATCTCATTCTGATTGACGGCGGCAAAGGCCAGTTGAGCGCGGCGCGCGCAGAACTCGAAAAGCTCGGTCTGATGAACATCCCCATCATTGGCCTCGCCAAAGAGTTCGAGGAGATATATCGGCCAGGCGAGCGCGAACCGCTGCGGCTCTCGCATGAAAGCGGGGCCTTGAAGCTTCTGCAGCGTGTGCGGGATGAGTCCCACCGTCTTGCAAACACCTACAACGCTGAGCTGCGCTTGAGAAAAATCTCCGAGAGCATCCTCGACGAGTTCCCCAATATCGGGCAAAAAAGGAAAGCGGCTCTGCTCAAGAAATTCGGCTCCGTTCAGCGCATCCGAATGGCCAGCATCGAGCAAATCTCCGCCGTGCCGGGCTTTGGCGGCAAGGCGGCGGCGGAATTGAAGGAGTTCCTCGAGGCCCGCTCCGGCGCGCCTGCCCCCGAATCCCCTGCCCCGCCGAAAACGGTTTAAGGCTTTGCGCAGGGGCATACCGCCATCCACAGCCGGTCGCCGAACCGCTCTTTGAATGGATTGCATGCAGCTTTCGCGGCTTCCATCGAATCAAAAATCGCAAAAACGCTTGAACCGCTGCCGGACATCAGGGAGACAGCTCCACGCTCCCTGAAGAATTCCTTGTAGAGTCCCAGCAAGGGAAACTTTTCCAAAGCGGGAGCTTCCAGGACATTGTAGAACAGCCTGGTTGCCTCATGCAGACTGCCAGACCGCAGTGCGCCAGCGAGTTCTGCCGCCCGCCCCGGGCGACCGTTGCGAGCCTCAGGAAATCGCGCAAGTTCTTTGTACGCCCACGGGGTCGAAATCCCAAAACCTGGATGGACCAGCACAAAAGCGGCATGCTTCAACGCCACGAGACTCCCGACGGGCTCGATCTTCTCACCACGGCCAAAGGCCAGAGCCGGACTGTCTTGCAGAAAAAATGGAATGTCCGAACCCAAACTCGAGGCGATTTCCAACAGCTTCTCCTGCGTCAGCCGGGTTTCGAAAAGCTCGTTCAGCCCGAGCAATGTGGACGCGGCGTTTCCGCTGCCGCCGCCCAGGCCCGCGGCCACCGGCAGATTCTTTTCGAGCGTGAGGCGCAGACCCGTCTTGACGTCTGCCACGCGCAAATATGCCTCGGCTGCCCGGTAAACGAGGTTCCTGGCATCCACGGGCAGTGAAGCATCTGAACAGCGCAGTGCGATGCCCACGGGTGCCTCCTCAATAGTAATCCTGTCGAATACCCACACCGGATGCATCAATGTCTCCAGTTCATGAAAACCGTCGGCCCGCCTGCCGAGGATATTCAGAAGCAGGTTGACCTTGCAGTGTGATATGCGCTCAACGGTCATAAAAAAACGCCAGCACGGATGCTGGCGTCCTTGAAACAGATCGACTTTTTTAATGCGTGTCGAAAATACGGAACTTGCTGCCCGGAACCATGGGAAGGACGTCGCCGCCGCTGAAGCCGAGGTTCGCATCGGTGGCGAACATCGAATCCTCCATGAGAGACGGCTTGTAGCTATCCGGATAGGCAGGATCGGGTGACAGGTATTTCACCGCCACAGGATCATAAGGCGGGAACGGTGCGGTGATCATCTCGTAAAGCCCGATGCCCGTCCTGGCCAGAGACTTGTTGATCCCCTTGATGAAACCAGTGGTGTAACCGTATTCGGGGCCATGGAACAACCCGTCTTGCTCAACCGAGCGACGGAACTCACTCCCGCGCACAATTTCAAAACTGTTGCGCATGCCGCGCCCGAATTTTTTCTCGGCATTGGCACAACCGGAACCAAAAGATGCAACCGCGGCAACAAGGATTAGCAAGGGCAATGTTTTACGCATATAGAATCTTCTCTGTTGGGGGCAGGCTACTCCGCTCCGTCGCAATGTGTAAAGAGGTAAGTGCGCCGCACGCGTTATTTCTTTTTTGCTGTGTTCTGTTCGGCAGGGTTGCACTTTGTGCAAACCTTTCCAGCCCGCTCGGCGGCCACGCAGCATTTGCGGGTCGATTTCTTGACTTCCGCTTTACTCTTTTCGCAGCAGGCAGAACTGCAAGCGGGCTTGGCCTCCTTTTGGGCCGCCATGACCGGACTTGTGCAAATGAAAATTGCAATCGCAAGAGATGAAAATAAATAGGTCAGTTTCATACGCTAAGTTAAATGCTACTTCCCCCGGCGCTAAAGTCCACGGGAAAATTGCGAACCGGGCGTGGCCGGTTCGCGCAATGCCTGTGGTGGAACACCGAACGGAGCATGTTACCTACTTCTTCTTGTGCCCCAGTCTGTGCGCTTCGGTCGTAGTGTAGTATTTGGCAATCATGTTAGGCACTTCCCATTCCGGCATCCTGCCGTCCTTCAAAAACTCGAGATACCTGGAGGTCACCGCGGTGAAATGCGCTTCATGTCCTGGGCTGTATTGCTCGGGAATGACAACTTCCCATCCGTTGGAGGCTGGTTTCATATCCAGGCCAGGATACGTTTGGGCCAGTTTGTCGATGGCTTTGCGCAAGGCTTGTTCCAGGTTCCTGCTGCCACCAGAGGTCGCCTCGACGTACAGCTTGGGCTTGAAGCCCTGCTCCGCGCCCTGCCGGATAAAGATCGTTGCGCGCGTTCCGCGCATTTTGGAGAAGTGGGTGTCGCCCGTGCCCGGAGGCGCCTCGAACCGCCACATCACGGCCACTTTCGCATGCACGCCGCGAATGGCGTAGGTCACGTCGCCGTTTTGGAACACCTGCAGCGTGCCGGCATTATCCACATCCTTCCTCAAGTAGGCGGGCCATTCGTCCAGGCCTGTTGCCTTCTTGAATTGCTCGCGTGAAAGGCCGGTGGGCCATCGGTTGGCTTCCAACACCTTGATGTCCTTCTTCCAATCAATCACCTGCCCCGGGAAGCAACCCCATTGCACCAGGTCAACAAGATGCGTGCCCACGTCTGGAACGGCCTCTCCCTGCTGCTCGACATCGAAGAACCACGGCGGACGCACCAACGGCTTGCCGGATACCATTTTCGAGTAGTGATGCACACTCTCCTTTTCAACGGCAGGGTCTTTGACGCTGCCTTTGTCCAACACTCCGAACAACTCGGGGAACCGGGCGAGATCACGCTGCAGGATCGAAGTAATCTCAAAACGCTCCGTCATGATGTCATAGAGCAGCGCGTCATTCTTATCAGCCACTGCGAACGCCTTTCTCAAAAGGCGAAAGTCTTTCGCGTTAATGGCCATGGGTTTGTCCGCCAGCACGTGCAGCTTCGACTTTACGGACTGGTGAATATACTCCGTCTTGCGCTGGTTGTTGCCCGAAATGACAACCACGTTGCCGGGCTTGTCTTTGATCATGCGCTTGAAAAAATCCTTGCCGGAATAGACCTTTTGCTCCCACCGGGTCGGGTCTTCAGCCCGCGTGTTGAACCCTTCGATGCGCTTCAGGTGGTCCTGCAGCTCGGGACCGCCGGGCGAATAAACGTGCACCACAGGGCTGACTTGCGGATACATGAACTTCTGCACCAGCCCCGCATGGAAATGACCGGGGTCCAGTGTCATTAGACGCACAGAATCGTCAGAAGCCGCCTGGATCGAGGTTGCCGCCAAACAGATAGCCATTGGAACGATGATTTTCATTTGCGTTTTGTTTCAGGAGTGTTTCGGAGATTTCAGGATTCTCTTGGATTCGCCCGTGCCGGGCTCAAATGCCTGTCCCGCCATAGCCAGCAGCGCCCGGGCGCCGTAAGGAGCGCGCTGCGGACGCGAGCGAAGCGCATTCGCCCCGGCGTCGTTGATGAAGACTTCCCTGACGGGGTCCCATCGCAGCTTGCGCCCGAGCTTCATGGCTACCCAGCCGATCATGCAAGCGCTGGTGGAGCGATGCGCCACCTCAGCCGTCGTCACAGCGGGTTTGCGCGCTTTGATGGATTCCAACCAATTCATGTGGTGATCCGTGCTCACGTAAAGGTGCGTTTCGTTAGGGCCGATTTTTGAATCCAGAATGGCGCGGTCACTCGCATCGAGGGCTTTGCCAAAAGCGCTGGCGGGATCACTGGCAGTCGCTTTCTCTCCGCCCCGGCTCACAAAGATCCAACCTTTGTCACCCTCGAAACGGATGCCATTGACGAAATTGTTATCGATAATCATTGTGACGCCATTGGCGTATTTCATCTCGATGTGGTAAGGCCCGTGGACGTTCCACAAGCCGCTCGTCGGAAACTCTGCTTTGGCCTCCGCCTCGATCGGTCCTGTGTGCTCGGTGTCCATGCCCCAGTGAGCAATGTCCACATGATGAGACCCCCAACCGGTGATCATCCCCAGACAGTAGGAATCAATGCGCAGCCAGCCCGGGCGGGCCGTAATGCTGTCCTGCGGATGCACGCGGTCCTCGTTGTAAGGCACTTTCGGCGTTGACCCCAGCCACATGTCGTAATTCAGGTTCGGGGGCACCGGCATTTCTGCTGTGCTGCCACCGGACGGGTCCGTGGGAAGCCCGATTTTGACCGTGTGTAGCTTGCCGATGCGGCCGTTGCGGACTAATTCACACGCCTTGCGGAACTGGGTGCCGGACCTTTGTTGGCTGCCGATCTGGAAGATGCGTTTTTTTGCTTCGACAACATCGCTGACCAGCCGGCCCTCTTCGAGGGTCATCGTTAGCGGCTTCTGAACGTAGATATCCTTACCGGCCAGTGCGGCCGCCACCACGGGCTCCGCGTGCCAATGATCCGGGGTGCTGATCGAGACCGCATCCACTCTGCCGTCGCGAATCAGTTCGCGGTAATCCTCAAAAGCTCTCACGGCAACAGTCTCGCCGCGCTTCTGATACCTGGCTGTAACATCCTTCTTCGCGTTCTCGAGCCTCCTGGCATCCAGATCGCATACAGCCACGATCCGCGCCATGTCATGCTTGAAAACGCCGGGGATATCCATTGTCAGCGCAATTCTGCCGCACCCGATCTGGCCAACCTGGATCCTGTCGTTGGCTCCAAACGCCTTGCTGGGAACATACATCGGCGCTGCGACAATCCCTGCCGCCCCGGCTGCTGATAGTTTCAAAAAGTGCCTTCGAGAAACGCAAGATCCTGTCATCATAAGTTTTAACACTAAGGGTTGCTTTTGTGGGGTCGTCAACGTCCGACCCGCGCAACAGTATGGAACGTCGAGAATTCATATCAAGAGTGTTTTCGGCAAACGCGCCGGATTCATCAGCTTTCGTAAACGCGGCTTTTGTCAACACTGGTCGTAGGCGCGAAGAGCATGACGATTGAAGCCCTGACAGTTTTAATCGATTGTGCGCGGGGCCTGTTCGTTCTATGATCGAGGCTATCGAACAGTTTGATTGATGAATCGCGTGCGTCGTTAGGACCTATGGTCCCCAACTCCGCCAAAGCTGAACCACCAAATGAAAATCTTAGAAATCCTTCCAGCCATTTTTGCCGCGCTACTCCTTGCATTGTCGTCACAAGCCGCAGTCCCGTATGTGTTTGTTATCAGTGTGGATGGGTTGGGGGGGACGTATCTGGGCAGGTTATTTGATCCTACAAACACGCATTATCTGATTCCGAACTTCAAAAGGCTCAGGAACGAGGGGGCGAGCACCCTGGCTGCACACATAGACAACAACAACTGGGAAACGTTGCCGAATCACACCTCGATCGTCACCGCGAGACCGAGAGACAATCGGGACGGGCTCGATGGTCATGGTTGGTTGTTGAATGGCACTCCAACCACAACGATCCATGCAAACAAGGGATCCTACGTGGCAAGTGTTTTTGATGTGGCGCATGACAACGGACTCCGGACCTGCATGTATGCCAACAAGAGCAAGTTTTCGCTGTTTGACACGTTCGGGTCGTACACCGGCGGCGGCTCCTATAACGCCGTCAATGGCGCGTTGGACGTAACCGGGCCGGACAACGGGCGCGACAAAGTGAATGATAGCTACATTAGCACCGCGCTTGGCGGCGTTGTGGTTGATACCTTCATCGCCAGGCAGAAAAGTCCAAATCCGAATAACTATGCCTTCATCCACATCAATGAGCCCGACGCTTACGGCCACAGTGCAGACTGGGGCTCCGCGACCTGGTACTCAAACGTGGTGGTCGTGGATACGATGATCGGCAGGATTTTCAAGCTGATCGAGCAGGACGTCCCGGCAATGAAGGACACCGCCATGATCATCCTGACTGCAGACCACGGCAACCAGGATGATCCGCCAACGCCCGCCGATCGCTACGCGGTGCCCGTTTTCGTTTGGGGTCCAGGAGTTTCTCCGGGTGCGGATCTTTACGCGTTGAATGCCGGCAGGCGGCGGGCGGCAAGCAGCTACCCCATGACCACCTATGCCGGCATGCAGCCCATTCGAAATGCTGAAGTGAATAACCTCGCACTCCAACTCCTCGGCCTGGGACCAATACCGGGCTCGGCTTTCAATTACGCGCAAGACCTCCGGATCGCCCTGCCGACCCCGTTGATCACCGGAATTGCACCCAATGGACCGGGAAACTTTACGATTACTGGAGTTGCAAGCGGAAGCGGACAAGTTGTGCTGTGGAAGACAACCGAACCGCAGACACCGAACTGGGTTGCAATCGGGACGAACGCCGTCAGTCCCGGTGTAGCCTTCGAATTCAGCGTGCCACAGGGTAGCGATGGAGCAGCTTTCTTCAGGTTGGAAGGGCGGTAGCTCGGAAAAACACCGGATACGACATCCTCGTGCGGCGCCAGGTTTTTTCGTTCCGTGTCACACCTGCCGTGATTTGCCGCAGCCGCGGGCACAACGAGCGCCGACTCAGTGCTTGAACCAGCCGAACTTCCGCCAGTTGCAGCGATACATCAGCCCGGCAACTCTTGCGCAAAAAATCATGAGGTACAGAAAAACGATCCAGAGCGGCAGTCCCCATGCTGCTTCCCACAATGCACGCGAGAGAACGCCCCCCTGCTTTTCCGCCTCAGGCCCGAACGTGTCCACCAGCAACCCCAGTCCGTTCCACACACCCAGGGCCGCCAGAAAAAGCAGGCAAACGATCAGGTAATCCCGCGGCACCCTGGTAATCGCAGGCAACACAACAAATGGGTTGGCTGAGAGCACGCGCTGTGTTAAAGACACCACGACGACGGCCATCGGCAGGTAAACGGCCCCCAGCAGGAAAATGGGATAATACAGCATGGGCGCAAAGTCGTTTGCCGCAGCGAAAAAGGAATAGATGAATGCCGGGCCGAAACAAAGCGCCATCATTCCCAGGCAGGCGAGGAATGGCTGCACGAGATCCTCCGACCAGTTGCTGATCTCGGGCCACTCAGGCAGAGCATCCTCGTCATTCGAACAGGAAACGACGATTTTCTGCATGTAGGAAAAGAGCCAGCCGTAGCTAAATGTGAGGAGCATGATCAGCGCCACCCACCCATAAAGCGGCACAAAAACAACAAACCACCGCGCCAGTTCCGCCAGCCATAAAACAACCGCGCCCACAATGATGAATGTCACTCCCCCCTTTGCCACGGGATAGGCGAAAGCACTGACTAACCGTTGCGGGAGAGTCAAATGCTCGCGGGACTCCCGAATGACCTGTTGGGCCCGCCAATCCGCCTGGCTCATCACTTTGGATCCGCACAGCGGGCAATAGAGCCAGACCTTTCGTCCGGTCCCGCGCTTGCCGATACACGCCTCGCAGAACTTCGTTCGGCAGGCGGTGCACAAGTAATCCGCCTCGACGCCCGGATGCCTGTGGCACGGAGACTCGACCATTGTCTCCGCCGCTTCCCGCTGGGCAACTGCCTGCACCTTTGCAGGGCTGACCTGAACCCGCACAGGCGCCGCTGCTGCTGCCTCAAAAGCAAGGCGGACATCCCCTAACCGCAGGATGTCACCCGGATGTAGCACCCCCTCGGCGGCCACCGGTTGATCGTTAATGAACGTGCCGTTGGTGGAGCCCAGATCTTTCACGATGAGCCCCCCATCGCCCAAGCGCAGCTCACAATGATGACTGGATACAGTGGGATGGCTGATCTGAACCTGGTTGTCATCCAACCGCCCGACGGCTGTCACTCCCGGCGACAGCTTGAATGATTGACCCGATGCCTCATCCGAGATGACTTTGAGGATCTTCATTTTGACTGTCGCTTTTCCTGGAGTCGTTTCAGCAGTTCCATGGCCGGCTTCTCCGCCGGATGCCACTCGATTTTCTTAAGAACCGCAAATCCGCTTTTCTTTGGCGATTCCTCCCACTTCTTCTTCATCCGCTCGATTCGTTCGCGGGGCGGCGGGTGCGTCTGCAGAATACGCGGGCCATCTTCGTCCCCGGACGGCTCCATGCTCTCCAGCTTTTCGAACAAAGTAATTATCCCGTGAGGATTGATGTTGGCGGCAAGAAGAATATCCCATCCGTCGTCATCTGCCTGGCGCTCCATCTCGCGCGAGTAACTGAGGCCGACGAGCAGATCCGCCCCGGCGGACAGCGTGGCGACCAGGTTGCGACTTCCACCGAACATCCATTTAAAGAAAACGCCGTGGCCATGGCCGGCAATGATCGAGCGGAGCCCGTGCCTGAGCTTCAAATGGGCCGCTTCGTGGGCGAGCACACCGGCGAGTTCCTCGGGGGTCTCCGCCAGGTCCAAAAGGCCCGTGCTCACGTAAAAGTAACCGCCGGGAAGGACAAACGCGTTGGGCATGAAACTCTCATAAACAGCAACATGCACCGGGTAACGCGCGGCAAGATCCTTGCCGAGGATCTTCACCAACTCCGCCCTTATTTCGTTCGTCGGAGCCGCAGCCACGAAATCCACTTCCTGCGCCACTTCAACAGCGGCTTTCTTTCCAAGCTCGATTTCATGCCTGACCGGCAATCGCTGAACAACAAAGCCCAGCAGCCAGCCTGTAACGTTCATGGCCACAATCGCAAAAACGAGGAACCCCGCGAGAAACGCCAGAGTTACCTTGAGACGCTTCATATCGTCCATTCGGCGGTTGATGTCGCGGACCTGCTTGCAGACCTCGAAGTTGCGCACGCGCAAAAGCTTCTCGAGTATGGCCTTGTCAAAAGTGAAAAGGGACCAACCCGGTTGCCCGGGGTGTGTGAACTGGAATCGGGGAAGTTTTGCCCCCTCGTATCCGATCTGCAACCCCTCCAGCGGCATTTCGATAACGCCGGTCTCACATTCGCCGATGATGGAATGCGGCTGCACGCGCATGGTGCATTCAGCGGTGGCGTCGCCCCAATCTGAATGCGACGCTTTGCCACGATAAACTCGAACTGTCTCGGGCATGTTGCGCAGTTGCTGCGGGAATCTAAAAAACAACCGACGCCGACGCAATGCAATCGTTTCCGACGGAGAGTTGACGCGAGCCGGGAACACTCCACGAGCAGCCGCCCGGGCCTCCGCTTTCGGCGGCCGCAGATTACGGAAGAAACACATCCTCGCTTTCGCCTCAAATGGAAGATGGAACTGTGGGTCCGCAACATCGCCAGCTCGGGATGGCGGAGTTTGCACGGCGAGATTGCTACGGTTTTGCTACCGGGGTTTTGAGGAGAGTCGAGTCGGGCTTGATCAACTCCATGAACCATATTCCACTGCAGCCGCCCGCGTATTTGGCGACCGCAATCGAGTTGCCGTGCGAAGAGTGGGAGAAACGCTCGGCGGCGGTGAAGACAGAGAAGGCCGAACTTGGCGAGCAATGCTCCCACACGGCCTTTGCCAGGGCGGCTCTGACACGCGGCGAGTTCTCGATGTGCTGCTGGTAGCTGACAAGGGTGAGCCAAAGCAACGTTTCGCGTCCTCCTTTGGTGAACCAGTCGTGTTTATCGTTGTTTACCACGGCGGGCAGGAAGGAAGTCTCGAGCACTTTCGCGAAAACCGCTTTGAGTTTTGGGTCTTCAAGAAGGTAGTGCATCCAGAAGGCGCCCTCAGCCTGGAAATAGCTGGCAGCGGAGTAATTCCCATCCAAAAAGCGCTTTGCATCGCGCAGCATGATCTGTCGGTACTCCGGCTTGTCGTCCAGTTTCGCAAGAATACCGTTTACCCCCAGCACGATGCCCAGCACATAGTCCGGTCCGCGCTCGGCGCGGCGGCGTTCTCCCCAATGTTCTCTGGTGACCATATCGTAGGACATCAGGCCCAGGCCGTAAGTGCCGGGGCGTGTCCAGGGCGCGCCTTGCCCGTAGATGCGCTGCAACTCGGCGGATTTCTCCTCCGAAATGTAAAACGTGTTTTTCCAATCGTAGTACTTCCGGGCGACGTCCAAGTACTTCTGTTTCCTTGCATCATCCTGCCACGTGCTGAGCTGCGCCATCCCGAGCATCATGGATCCCGCATCGGCAACCCACCGGACTTTATCCGTTTCGGAGTAACCGAGCGGCACGGAGCCGTCGGGATCCTGGACGGAAGCAAGGAGGTCGCAAAATGCCCGGGCGGCTTGTGTCAGGTCCGCAGGTTTCACCATGCCGAGAAGATCACTGTTTCTCTCGACGGAGGCAGGGTTTGCCTGCAGGTAAATGCCTAGCGCATGCATCATGCGGGCACTGTAAATGTCCGCGAAGAAGTGGTGGCTCATCCGCCCGTCACGATGCGTCTTGGAGAGCTTCAACATGTGCACGGAATTGTTGATGGCGGCGCGCTCGACGTCTGCGACGTCCTTCCAGGTGTCTTTGCCCGGGCCGGAGGCAAATTCGATGGACCATTCAAACCGTTTCATGGGGAAGTCCTCGGGGATTTCACCGATAATCATCGAGAAGCGGCGCAAGGCATTTGGAGCGAGCAAGGCGTTTGTGCGGGCCTGGACACGGCCCGCCAGAGAGACCGTAATTGTTCCCTGGGCGCGTGTGTTGCGCGGATTCTGCACGGCCAAGTCGCAACGCAGCAAGCCCGGGGCCTGAGTCAGCGAGCCCCCATACGGCACGTATTCGATGATACGCGGGTTTTCGACGAGGTACTTGGCCGCCGCTATTAACAGCCTGCCCATCGAACTCGATGCTGAATAATCCTGCACCGGGAGTCCGAAAAGCGCCATTCCGGCGCCTTCGTAGCGCCCGCCGGAATGGATGCGGACTTCGGCCACCGGACCGAGCTTTTTGCCCGAGCCATCAAAAGCCTCAATCAACGGAATCCGGCGCATCGCGTCCCGGCGGAACTCGTCCGCAGTTTGTTTGTCGCCGGTTCGGGCATCGCTTTTGGCGCGGAGGTTGTAGCCGGGCACGAGGAATGCAGAAGAAACAGGAGGTTTATCAAACCGGCCTGTGTGGACAGGATTGGGCGGCATGGAAAGCCGTGCAATGTCGTTGAACTGCTCCGTATCGAGGAACGGATCCACAATCCATTCGGGGAAAGCGGCTTTGGCGATTTCCAGGCAGACGCGCCATCTGCGCAGATCAGACGTAGGCACACCAGCAAAGTTTTCTCGCCTCTCGATGCTAACGCGGCCCACGGCAAAGCTGCCCGGTTTGTCGTACCACACCATACTGCGATTCAGCCCCAACAGAAGTGTTCTGGCCCGGGCCGGGTCCAGCGTGCCCTCGCTGCCTCCGCCAGGCACGTTTGTGCGGATCAAATCAGCCATCGGCACCTGGTAGTAGGCCCAATCCCTGCCCAACTCCTGAAAGCCCACCCACTCGACTCCCGCGCTGTCCGCCACTTTAACGCTCAGAACATCCATCTCGTAATCGCCCTTCGCCCAGAAACAGATCAGGGAGCGATCCTTGTCGAGACGATCCAATGGAACTTCCACGTGAATGTCCGCCATCCCGAGCAACGGAGTAGTGATCTCGGCCGCCGCCCCGGCGAGTCCCGGTATCGAGACAGGCCTTGAGGTAATATCGTCGCTCTTAAACGGCAGCTTTTTCTTCGCCGGCACCTTCCGGATGTTTCCCAAAGGTTCGAATGCGGAGGTGGTTCGATTATCCCCGGACTTCGGAAGATACTCGAACGCTTTTGGCGACAGCAGCACGAGGTTGCCCCGTCTTGCGAGGTACTCGCTCAGGGCTCTCCTGGCCGCAGGGGGAAAGGTTGTTCCCTCCCCGATGACAACCAGATCGGGCCGTGTTTGGTCCACCGCCGCCAATTGGGCTTCGTTGCAAACACTGGCCTTGAACCCGCCTGTGGCCAGCAGGTCTTTAAGAGACTCCGCGTTTGAAGCGGAGTAAATGATGGCGGTGCTGGAAGTGTCAGCGGCCCTGGCCCATGGCATGGCAACCAGCGGAAATGCGGCAAGAAATGCCAATGCGCGCGATGTTCTCATAAGCAATAGGTAAACGACGTCACTTCTCAGGCAGCCCGAAGTGGCTGCGGAAACAGCCTGTTCGGCATGTAGCGCCAGATCAGAAAGAATGCGAGCGGGTGCATCAGCCCCGCCCAGATGAAAAGAGGCGTGTAGGAAAACTTCGTAACGATGTAGCCCGTCAGCATGGTGGCTAGAATGCCGCCGATGGAGCCACCCATCCCCGAGAGCCCGGAGGCAGTTCCGACCTCATGAGATGGAAAGATATCCGCCGGCAGGGTGAGCAGGTTGGCGATCCAGATAGCATGACCCAGCACAACAAAGCTCGAGGCCGCAATAGCCAGGGAAGCCGTAGGCATCACCGGGGCAAGAATTCCCACAGGCAGCATGACGGCACCCAGGCCCATGGCTGCCTTCCGCGCATTCGGCAAAGACCAGCCCGTGGAAATCAGCTTGCCGGAAAGCCACCCGCCGATCAGATAACCCAACCCGCCGAACGTGTAAGGCACCCAGCCGTACTTGCCGATGTCTTCCAGCCCAAACCCGCGTTCCTTCTGGAGATATGCCGGCAGCCAAAAGATCACGAAATAGATGACAGGATCCGTGAAAAAACGCGCCACCATGAGCATCACGCATGGGTGGCTCTTGAACACGGCCAGCCAGTTGACCCTGGGGCGAACCTCTTCCTTTTCGCGGAAGAGCCCTTCGGCTTCGAGTTGTGCGAGTTCCTCGTGACGCAACCAGCGGTTCTTCCTGGGAGCCTCGTAGAGCACCGCCCACGCCGCCAGCCAGACGAGGCCAAACAGGCCGGTAATGACGAACGCAGCGCGCCAGCCATACCGCAACCCGATAAACGCGGCAACAGGCGCAGCCACCGCAGCGCCCAGGGAGGACCCGAGGTTGAAAATGCCGACTCCCAGCGCCCGCTTCTGTGGCGGAAACCATTCCCGAATGGCCTTGGTGGCGGCGGGAAAGTTTCCGGGCTCGGTCAACCCGAGCAAAAACCTGCAGCCCGCCATGGACCACTTGCCGATGGCCAGGCCATGCAGCATTTGCGCCACGGACCAGCTAAAAACAAACAGAGCCAGCCCACGCTTGGTTCCAAGCCGGTCCACGATGTAACCCGAGGCGCCATACATCAGCGCGTAGGCGACCAAAAAGAAGGTCACGATATGGGAGTAATCCGCCTCGGTCAGATGAAGATCCTCTCGCACCTGCCCGACGAGGACCGAAAGCGCCATCCGGTCTGTGTAGTTAATCAAGGTGATCAGGAATAACATTCCCGCAATCACCCAGCCCAGCCTGGGAATCGTGAATCGCCGATTCATAGGGTTCTTTGGTTCACACGTCGCCACGAGCAAGAAGCTGGAGAATAAGAATCACCGCCCGGGGCAAGTGGAACGGGTCTTTGACGGGGAGGGCGATGACTGAAGAGATCGGACCGCCTTTTCGGTCCAGGCGTTGCCGCCACTCCCCAACCTCCGGCATTGAGAAATGGTAGAAAGCCCATTCGTGAACGCGGTCATACCACTCTTCACACCGGTTCTCCCCGGTCAGTTCTTTTGCCAGAAGCGTGCCATAGAGCGCTTCAGTGTGAGGCCACCAGACCTTCACATCGGAATTCGGCATGAAGGGCGGATGCCCCTCGGCATCAATGCCCAGGAAAATGCCGCCGTATTCGGGGTCCCAGCCTTTTTCGAGATGCCAGCGCATCACCTCGGCCGCCCGATTGGCAAGGGAGCGGTCGCCGCGCGCCAGCGCCCGGTGCATCACAAACCACATGGACTCGATGGCGTGGCCGGGCATGATGAATGTGCCTTCCGGCGCGGGCACCTCGGCGTAGTTTCTGTCCAGAAACTCCAGCAGGCACTTCCTCTGCGGCCGCACAAAATGGCTCATGACGGTTGCCGCGAATTGATCGGCGGCCTGTTCAATGGCGGGGTCTTTGGTGGTGAGTGCAAGTTCGCCCGCCACCTCTGTGAGGATCATGGGCACACCATGGTTTCTTCGGTTCGGAGGCAGCTTGTAGGGAGCCGTTTCGGAAAAGTCCGCGGCTTCAATGCGGACCCGGATGTCAGCAAGGATTTTTTTGGCTAGCCCAAGTAGCTCCAGGTCACGCACAGCCCTGCAATACTCACTGAGCCCGTAAACGACAAAACAGTCCGTATAAATGCTGGTTGCACCCTCGATCACCGCACCTTCGCGGGTGGTATGAAAAACCCAGCGACCCCGTTCGTCACGCCCGTGAAGCAGGAGAAAGTCAATGGTGGACCGGGCCCATTTCAGGAACTCCGTGCGCTTCTCGACGCGGTTATAGAGCGCCGAGCAGACCCAGACCCAGCGCGCCTGCGACCAGATGAACTTGTCGCCGCTGATGGGTGTGCCGTCCTCCTTCATACAGGAGAGCACTCCGCCGAATTTCTCGTCGATTCCGTGCTTTGCCCAAAAGGGCACAATGCCGTCCAGGAGCAGCTCCCGGTATAATTTTCTCAAGACTTGTGTTCGCATGCTTTGCCTGGTCAATCGTGAAAAACGACTGTTGTTTTGCGCCCGCAGTTCAAATGCGTTTGTCCAAGCAGCTTACCAAAGGAGGCGACTTGAACACCACAAAAAGAGGCCAAACAGGAGTCTCCGCAAGTCGGACGGAAAAGCGATGGGGCCCCGACCCGCTTTCAAATCTGCCCGTGTCTCGCCTGGACGGCATGGCTTTCCGCGAGCCTTAGGGTGCGCTGCGCCCGGACACCAGGCCGGTTTGCTTCCGGGCAGGTCCGGCCCAGAATTGCAAAGGCAGCCACCTCGTCAAGGAGAAGGGCTTTTAGCAGTCCGCCACGAATCGCCGCGCGAACAGCATCGGCGCGGTCCGTGCCGACAGTCACTCCGACGACCAGGGGCGTCTGCCGGAGCACCGGCAGGGCGATGCTTATGACGCGATCGCGCCAGATGGAGTGGCACTCGTTGCCTGCGTTATCAAAAAACCGTCCGCAGATCTCGCCGACCGCCCCGCAGTCTCGCATCGCCGCCTGGTCGGCAGGCTTCAGCACATCTCGATCCACGAAGACGGAGTTTTCCAGTGTGCCGATGCCAACCAGAGCGATATCCGTCTCCCTGAGACGCTGAAAGGCGCCGCGAATTTGCTCATGCGCCATAAAGGAATCGCGGGTTCGCTTGTCGGCGACCATGGCGGGTGTGTTTAGGGTGACCAGAAAGCCGCCGGATTTTCGGGCCAGCGTGCGGCCCAATTCGAGCGCGTCCGCCGGGACCGAGGTGAAGTCAATGCTTCCCATGGCCTGAACGACGGTTATTCCCAACTCCCTGTTCTCGGGCCATGAGAGGATCAGTTCCCGCATGGTGCGCCCTCCAGCAATAGCGACCGTGCTATGTCTGGGCACCATGTCCGCCAGTATGGTGGCTCCGAAGTAGCCCACGGCATGCCGCGCCTCTTCCACTCCCGCGCCCGGAATGGTTTTGATGACGACTGCGGCGCTGAGTTTGAACTCACGGCAGAGAGCCTCCTCGAGTTCTTTGTTTCGAGGCTCGTATTCGGCTACGGAAATACGGACCACACCCCGCTGACGCGCGAGCGCGAGCAGTCGCGAGACCTTGGCCTGCGAGACTTTGACCATTCTGGCCACCTCGGCCTGCGGCAGGCCGTCGAGATAGTAAAGTCGTGCCGCCAAACGCAGTTGTTCCTCTGAAACATGAGTTGACATACTTTACTGGACAATTTTCACCCTGTAATAGCGCCCATTGGTTGCCCCCGGGCTGAAAACTTCGGAAAACCCCTGTGTGGATGCCGTTCCGTATAGGGATTTTTCAAGCTCGTTATCGAGGCTTCGGACGACATCCGCAAAAGTTCCGGAGAGGCCGCCGCCCGGGTCGGCGTTCATAACCTGAACGCGGTAGCGAGTCCCACCCACCGAGGACCAATGCATATCGTAGCGATCGACGCTCTTGGCGGTGCTGATAATCCGGAAGGCGGATGCGCTGTTTGTCGGGTTTGTGCCCGCGCGGTATTCGTCCAGATTGTTCTGGCCGTCCGCGTCACTGTCCACCGCCGGATCTTCCGCGCCGAAAGCGGCCTCCCACGCATCGGGCAGTCCGTCATAATCCGCATCTGGCGGGTTCTGAATCATAAGGTTCACAAGATTTGTGCCGCTGTTTTTTCTGCCATCGGTAACACTGAAAGAGAAAGGATCGGAGCCACGATAGCCCCGCACCGGAGCGTAGGCGATGCTCCCCGTGTTGGTGTCGAAGGCGGTAATGATCCCGCGTTGCGGGAGGGAGTTCGTCCGGTAAATGATAGGGTCCCCATCGGGATCCGAAGCGATCAGTTGGATCACCGAGACTTGATCGCCCGGGATGTTGAAGAGCTTGCTGCTCGCAACCGGGGCATGGTTCGGTGGCGTGGAGAACGCCCAAGGGCCGGATGTAGAGGTGTTACCCGCGGAATCGGTGACGACGACATACCAATCGTAGGTCTTGCCGGCCTGGAGTCCCGACCATAAAGCGGCGCTGAGAGTGCCAGGTGCAACGCCCATATTCGTTGCGATGGGGGCATAAGGGGTGCCTGGAGAACCGGCCCCCCCGGAGAGCTGCATGTCGTAAGAGAAATACGTTTCACTGTCGAAATCGGTTTCGTATTCACCGGTCCAGGGATTATGGGTTTGAACCGTCACCACGTTGTTGCTGGGGGAGAACTCGAACAGCCGCATCCAGCCGTTGCCGCCGTTGATGCGGCTTTGATAATCCTGGATGAACGTGTAGGTGGTGACCCCATTGTAGGAATCCACGCGCGAACCTTCGCCGCTGACGTGGCCACCCAGGAGCAGGAAGAGATTGGGATATGATTTCAGCGCGTTGTAAATGGCGGCCCCCTGGGGACTATGAGTGCTGGGTGTGCGGGCCGCGCCCATGTAGTGCGTCACCGCAATGATGCGGCGGTTCAAATTGGTGCTGAGAACCTGTTGCGCCCAGGCCAGCGCGTTCGCGTCCCCGCCATTGAAATACTCGAAATACAATACGATGAAATCCAACCCCCCGGCGCTGAACAGGTCGAAGTGATTGTCATTATTCGTGCCGTAGTGGCCGCCGTAGTAGGGGCGTCCCTCGAAGCGCGAAATCCCGAAGTAACGGTTGTAATAAGTCGTGGTGCCCGCGGGATCCCCGTTTGGATACTGATCGTGGTTGCCCACCGCCAGGCCATAGGGTATGCCCCTGGCAATCTTTGTCCGCCCCTCGTCCTCGAGCCGGTACATGGCATTCGTGGCGTTTCGCCACTGTGTGTGGCTGGTATCCCCGTTGTTCGAAATATCGCCCAGGTGGGCCACGTAGGCCACATTCCGGCTCAGACGATTCGTGACCGCCCACTCGGTCTGGGCAATAAACATGCCTTTGACTCCGCCGTTGGCTTCCGCGGTGTAGTATTGCGTGTCCGGCAAAACGACGATTGTGAAATCGGGGCCTGGATAGGGACTCGGAGCTTCGCGGCCGTAATACGTCACGGTAACATCTCCCGGCACCGAGTCGAAAAGGGCGACCTCGAGGCTGGTCGAGTTTGTAACCACGGCATTCGCCAGCGGCGCGACCAGAGAGGCGCCAGCCACTGGGATAAAGACGAACGAAGCCACGGGTCCGGCCGGAGTCTGCAAACCGGGCGGGCTTTGCGGGAGATCTCTTGATTGAATCAGCCAGCCGTCGCCAGCCGCCTCGAAGGTGACGATATTATCCTGGCTCACGGATGTGCCGCCCTCCGGGGAAACCAGGAGCACGCCGCTTTGCGGTGTTTGTCCATCAATTTGCAGTCGCCAAACGCCAGTGGCGAGATTTGTGACAGAGAATGGCGCCCTGCCTCCGCTGTGGATCAGGATTGCGCCATTGCCCTGGAACTTGCCGCAGATGACGGAAGTGTTTGTTTTCGGCACGAACACAAAGGCGACCGGATCCTGCTCGAAAGCATCTTTATCAGCGCCATTGTCCTTGACCCAGACATTCCATGTGCCGTCGGAGTCATTGGCCTGCGAGAGCGCGTAGTTGTCCTCGTTTCTGCCGCCGCACACCAGCAGTACGCCATCGGTTCGGGAGTCAATTCCGAAGCTTCTCAGGTCCACGGTGAATGCTCCACTCCCCTTTTCAACGAAATGCGTGCCCAGCGCAATTCCGGCCGAGGCGGTAAGGAGATCGTTGACTCCGCCGGTTGTGTCGCCCGAGTTGCGCGCATAGCCCCCGAGCCACCGGGTGTAGTCGAAAAATCCGGCCGCGACGTCGCTGTTGTACTCGGCTCCGTCGGGGGTGTTGAACACCGGGATGAAGTAAGACCCTTCGCCGATGGAGGAGTGTATCGCCGCAGTGCAGAAGTTTGTGCCGGGATAGCTCTCCTCGCCGTTGTCCTGTCCATTCCGGGCGACGCAGGAAATTAGAACACCTGTGGCCACGTCATCGGAAGCCGTATCCCCGATCTGGACCATGTAATCGCCCCTGTTGGACCCATCGCGCAGCCGGAAGTCATTGATGGATTGCTCGACTGAAACACTTACGGAGTTCGTCGTGTTCGCCAGGTCGCTCTGAAGGACCCGGAGGTTTGCTGCCGAGACGCCATGTCCGGCATAGAGTTGAAGCCCGGTCGCGCAGAGAACGATCCAGCCAAAGAGGCCTGCAAGCGCGCAGGACGAATAAGAAAGCAACCGGGCGGGACTCATAGACAACGGAATTCTGGTTTTTATAATGAAGATCATTTAACGGGTCCTGTTTGTGACACGGTTCCCAAGGCTGCGGCCACATTTTTTCTTAGCGTGATCATTGCCGGGGTTTGTTGCAGGCGCGGCGGCAGCTTGTCCGTGGCCTTGATGGATTGTTCGTAAGAGTAGCGGGCCTCGGGCGCTTTCCCCATGCCTGACAGCAGATCGCCGCGTTGCGCCCACCACCGTTCCTTTCGGAAGGCGATTTTGATGATTTCATCAATGCGGGAAACGGCGGCGTTGGTGTTTGCGCGTTGCAACTCGATATCGAGCGCACACTCATGGAGCTTAATTTGGGGCCCGATCGTTTTCACCCCGGTGTCGAGTGCGTTCAAGGCTTCGGGAACCTGTTTTTCGGCGGCGAGCGCCCGGGCCCACTCGATGAAAATCTCGGGCTCGGGCGAGGCTGCCAAAAAAGCCCCCTTCCGGTAGTCGGCGATGGCTCCCTTTCTGTCTCCGAGCTTCATCTTCAGCCTGGCGCGGTCAATGAAAACCTCCGTGTGTTCGGGAGAGGCCGCGGCCACCTTATCGAAAAGCGCAAGCGCATCCTGCAACTTTTCTGTGTCCACAAGCAATCTGCCTCGGCACAAGTCCACATCCGCTATGCCGGGCGAGGCTTTGGCAGCCAGTTCGTAGTCCTCCTGGGCGCCTGCGGGGTCGCCGTGGGTGCGCTTTAATTCGCCGCGCTCGATGTAAAGAGGAGCCACTGGATTTGTACCGGATTGGATCCTCGCGGTGAGGTCCTGGATTCGCAGAAACAGATCGCCATGCGCAAACACGGCCGGAGGAAGGGACACAAGGAGCCAGGCAACCAATACGCACACAGAAGCGCATCGAGGGCGGCCACGACCCGTTTCACTGGCTCCCGAATGCTGATTTGAGGAAAACCTGAAAGTCATACCTGCCTTCTTGCGATTGGCCGGGATCATTGGGCGACGCGCACGCGATAGTATCGGGCGCTATTGGTCGCCGGTCCGGTCAGCGACAGGTCATCCACGAAAGTTTGCGTGCCTGCAGTGCCAACGGCGTTCGAGTCCATTTCGCTGGAAATGTCTCTCACAACTTCTGTAAAGGCCGCTCCAACCCCCCTCCCATTCGAGTACTCCACACGGTACCGGGTCCCGCCAATCGAATCCCACGAAAGACCAAAAAAGCCGTTCGTAAGCCATCCAGCACTCGTAATCCGGAATATCGAAGCGCTGTTGGTCGGATTCGTATTCGCCAGGTACTCGGCCAGGTTGTTCTCCCCGTCCGTGTCCGCATCGCCATCAGGATCACCCACGCCGTAAGCCGCTTCCCAATCATCCGGCATGCCGTCAAAATCCGAGTCTGCAGGCCCAACCACCATCAGGTTGAGCAGGGCGCTGCCACTGGCGGCCTTCCCGTCGCTGGCACGGAAGTTCAACGGATCGGACCCGCGGTAACCGCGAGCGGGAGTGTAGGTGAATGTGCCCGCCAACGGATCGAAGTTCTGCAAAAGACCACGGGCGGGCGGGCTCAGCACTTCAAAAGAGATCGGGTCGCTGTTCGGGTCTGTGGCCGTCAGGACCAGGTTCGTTGAGGAATCCCCCTGAATGTTCACCAGTTTGCTGACCACCACCGGGCTGGAGTTGTTGGTTGTGGTGACAAAATCCCAGATCGGGCTGATCGTGGTCGCCCCTCCCGAATCCGTCACACGAACATACCATTCGTACTGCTTGCCGGCCTGGAGACCGGGCCAAACCAGGCCTACGACCGATCCGGGCGGCACACCGTTTGTCGCGGCGAGAGTGGTCCAGGGAAGTCCTGGTGGGGCGCCGGGAGACATCTGGCAGGGGAAGTAGAACTCGCTGAACTCGTCTGTGAGGTAATCATCGATCCAGGGAGAATAAGTTTGCGCCACGACGACATTGTTGCTGGGAGAAAACTCGAACAGGCGCATATAGCCGTTGCCGCCATTGGCCCAGCCCTGGTAGTCCTGCACGAAGGTATAGACCTCGTTGCCGTTGTAGGTGTCCACGCGCGAGCCCTGGCCGGTGATATGGCCGCCCAACATCATGAACAGGTTCGCATTGGTTTTCAGGGCACTGTAAATTGCAGTCCATTGTTCGCTCACGACAACCGGCGTGGCGGTATTGCCCATGTTATGCGTGACGATGATCGCGCG
>CAYNZC010000029.1:22286-36982 GCA_964401575.1 uncultured Verrucomicrobiota bacterium | reverse complement strand
GTGAGCGAGCATCCGGTAATAACCGGTTTCGGCGCTGGAGGCGAATTGACGAAGAAATTCGCAGTATATGCGTTATTGTCCTCCACGCTTTCGGGAAAGCGGTTTACATCGTCCACAGTCGCAACAAGCGTGTGCGAACCCGGGGTGGCTACCCAATAATAATGCTGCGGTCCCCCTGTTGCTGAAATCAGCATCGAAGCGCCCGGTGAGAGCTGCCCCGTCCATCCGCCCCAACTGGCAGTGCCCGCGCCATCCACGACAAAGCCGACCCCGACGTTGGTCAATATGTTGGGCGCGGAACCCCGGTTTAGCACACGCGCCCAGAACACGGCATGATACCCGTTGGAGAGCAGTGCAGGATTCCACCCCGCTTCGGTGACGACCACGTCCGCCAAACCGTTTGTGGGTTGCGCTGAGACCTGGTTGGAGAAGGTGCTTTCACCCAATGCGTTGGATGCCGTCACCACGTAGTAATAAAGCCTCGAGGGAACGAACGATACATCCTGCCATGCGGACATTGTGAGATTCGATGCCACGACAGTATATGGACCGCCGCTTGTCGTGGAACGCCTTACCGTGCACGACGCAGCGCCTGACGGCATAGTCCATTTTAAGTTCATAATCGCATTCCCTACAGCGGCGCTCAGTCCAGTCGGTGCTGCGGGGACAGCAGTTGTCGGGGTTGGTTCGACCTCGATCCCGTTGATTGAGCCATTATCCACACGCGTCACAATCCGAACTGCCATTTCTCCGTTTGCATCGGAAATTGCATTAAACTCTCGCACAACCGCCTTGAATGCTCCCTCCGCTGCCGCAAAAATGTCGAAGTTTTCCAGCACTGGCGCGTCGTTTATCAACACATCAAACACACGCTGTCCGCCAGCCGTCCACCAAACCTCGGCAAAATGCAGACGAACCCTGTACGCGGTCCGAGGTGCACCGATCCTCAATCGATATGCAAAATTCCCGTAGCGTTGAGATTGATAAACTTTTGCCGGTGCCGGGTCCAGCACGCCGACGGTGGTCACCAGCGTGGTTGAGGCATAGGCTGTCCCACCCTCAGCGTAGATGTCAGCCATGTAGGATCCCGCTTCGGGCCCGCCGCAGTTAATCGCTGATGGAAACGGTCTCAAAAGCCTTACGGTCGCGCTTGGGCCTTCGCCGGCAGCGTTAACCCCGCTCACGCGGTAATAGTAGTCCGCCCCGGTGGCCCCGCTGGAGTCGAGAAACGTGGTGGCCCGCACCCCACCGGTTATGTTTTCGGCTATCGGCCAGAAAGGTCCCGAGGCGTTGGTGGCGCGACGCACGCTGTAGGAGCAGGGATTGATCGGCGCGTTGGTCCACGTCAGCACGGTGCCGTCACCGTCAAAGCTGGCACTTAGCCCGGCAGGCGCGGGGGGCGGACCTGATGGAGGAAGTAGATAGTTGCGCAGCCAGCCGGCAATAGGCTCAAGGTCGAAGGACCACCAGCCACCGGGATCGCCATTTTGGAAAAGTGTGCAACCCATTACATACGGGTCGCTCGATATCTGCTGATCAAACCAGTTTAGCCAACGCTGGTAGTCCGCAGCCGAACCCCGTGCGCGCCAGCCGGAATTGTTAGGATCGCCCGACAAATCCACCCCGCCTTCCGTGAGGATTAGTGGCATGCTGGCAAGGTCGGGGAAAGAAGAGGAAAAAAACTCGTAGAACTGCCGGTAACGTAATGAATACCAGTATTCCTCGCCGATATCGGTCGTGTAGTTGATCGTATAGGAGTGGTAACTCCACCCCCCGCCCACAGCTTTAGCCTGTCGCAGCGCCGGGACGAATGCGGCCAGGTTTGCCGTTACGTTCCCGCCCGGATTGCCAACAGCAATGCTGCCGATGCAGGGTTTGTAGCCTGCTGCCACCATCCTGGGGGTCAGGTTGGTCCAAAACTCGTTGAACCAATAGGACGCTGCATCGTTGGGATAGCCCAGGGTGGGGGTCTGTCCTTCGTTGGGCCCCTCGAGGTAGTCAATGAGGGCGCGATCGTCGGGGGATAAATAGTCCAAACTTCTCTTCAGAACGTTTGTCCAGAAATCGCCGGCAGCCCATGTCGCGTTATCCGCCCCAGAATACTGTCTGGGCGAATAGACCCGCACCACAGTCTTGCCCAAGGGTGTTCCGGCTTTGTAATCGCGCATGGCTGCGATCAATCCGCCCGGCCAACCGGAATCCAATCCAAGCACCTTGAGCACCCGTGGGTGAGCAGCAACGATGTTGGAAGACCCCAAGGTATAATCACCAATCAGATGCGCCGAAATCCTGCTTGAGCTCAGGGCCTGCCCCTTGGAGCGCAAGCATGGGAATGTCAGTAGGGCGAAAGACACAATAAACACAACGCGCAGCACTCACATTCTCAATAACATGACCTGGGCCATATCGCAAACACGGTCGTTGATGAGGGGCCTTTCGACGAACGTTCCTTCGATGGCTTTTCGGTGGAACTTGACCGTGTCCGGCTCACCCGCATACACTTCCTCTGCCTTGAAAGTGTATAGCCTTATTTGCGTCTTGTTGCTGGCTGGAAGCTGCTGGCGGGCTGGTGCGGTTCTGGCCACGGGCATTCATGCCATCGTTCATGATTCGGTGGTGACTTATGAGCAAGTGGCGACTATGACCCGTCAGACGGCAGATGTCTTGCGTCGGCAATACTCAAGACAGCCATTGGAGTTCGAGAAGCGCATGGCCAAAGTCCAGGAGGAAAACCTCGAACGTCTGACGGAGTGGGAACTTATTCTGCACGAGTTTCAAACAGCGGGCTATGCGATGCCCGATACGGCAATAAACGACATGGTCGAGTCGCGTGTGCGCGCCACGTTCGGGGATCGGCGGACAGCAGCAAAAACGCTGCAGGCCCAAGGCATGACCTATGACAAGTACCGTGAACTGGAAAAGAGGCGCTACATTGTGGAGGCCATGCGAAGCAAAAACATTTCATCCGAAATTATGATTTCCCCGCAAAAGATCGAGAATTACTACCAGGCGAACCCGGAGAAGTTCAAAGTCGAAGACCAGGTGAAGATGCGGCTGATTGTTCGAAGCAAGACCTCAGAAAGCACCGGCAGCAATGCACGAAAAATCTGCGACGAGATTCTCATGCAACTCAAGCAGGGGGCATCTTTTGCCGAAATGGCTTCTCTCTACTCCCAGAGCAGCGAGGCTACTAAAACGGGCGGAGAACGGCCCTGGGATATGGTATCGGATCTTGTAACGGAATTGCGCGAGGCGGTTGTGAAACTGAATGTCGGAGAAATCAGCGACGTGATCGAGACCGAGCAGTCCTGTTACATCGTTAAAGTGGAAGGGAAAAAACTCCAGCACACAAAGCCTTTAGCCGACGTCCGCGACGAAATTGAACAAGACCTACTCGCGCTGGAACGTGAACGGCTGGAAAAGCTATGGATCGCCAAGCTTAAAAAGAAGACTTTCGTCAAGTATTTCCCTTAAAGGCGCATTCCATGGGCGACGCCGGTCTCAAAACCGATCGCAAAATAAATCAGTGAGAACGGCACGAATTATGCCCTATCAAAGGTGGTGATACCCGCACACCGGTTGTGGTTACGGTGAGCAGAAAACTGCGGGTCCCCTCATGGTTGGTTGAACGGCGGTTCGGATCTCATCCGAACCGCCTGTTCTTTGGTCAGCAGAGCCAGGCAGGGACACTGGTCCACAAGCACCATTACGTAGAATCCCAGCGCAGCCTTTTCCGCAAACCAATGGCACACCCCAGTTCTCAAGCGTTGCGTTCGCACGTTTTCCAATGACCACGAAAACTTCATGATTTTTTCGCCAACATCTGGTAGCATAATTGAGTGAGTTTTACCGATGTATTTAATCAGTTGCCTTCGGGCGTCCTTCTTGGAATTGCCCGAACGGGAGACACGGACGCCGTCAAGGCAAGCTTCTCGAAAGGCGCGCTTTCCCTGGAGGACTTTGCACAACTTATTTCTCCGGCCGCAACGCCTCTTTTAGAGAGCATGGCTGTGAAATCTCGCGCGCTGACCCAGCAGCGTTTTGGGAAAGTTATTCGTTTGTTTGCTCCTCTTTACGTTTCAAACGAGTGCATCAACAACTGCCGATACTGCGGTTTTTCCCGTGACAACCCGATCCTGCGCGTCACCCTGTCTTTGGATGACGTGCGGCGAGAGGCAGCAGCGATTGTCGAAAAGGGCTTCAGGAACGTTTTGATTGTTGCGGGCGAACATCCCAAGTGGGTATCGCGTGACTACCTCGTGTCGTGCGTCGGGGCGGTTCACGAGTTTGCGCCCAGCGTTTCTCTTGAAATCGGGCCGATGGAAACCCGGGATTACGAACCGATGGTGCGCGCGGGTGCGGAAGGACTGGTGGTTTACCAGGAGACCTACGACAGGGCCGTTTATGAAAAGATGCACACCTCCGGCCCTAAGCGGGATTTTAGTTGGCGCTTGGAGACCCCGGAACGGGCCTATGCTGCGGGGTTCCGGCGCTTGGGGCTGGGGCCGTTGTTTGGCCTCGCCGATTGGCGTTTCGAGGCGATCTGTGTGGCCGCCCATGCCGCGTATCTCCTGAGAACCTGCTGGAAGTCCTACATTACCATCTCTCTCCCGCGATTGCGGCCCTGCGCTGGTGAGTTTCAGCCGCTGACAACGATGACCGACCGGGAGATGGTGCAGTTGGTGTGCGCTTTTCGACTGATGTTTCCAGATGCAGGCCTGGTTCTCTCGACTCGAGAGTCTGCAAAGCTCCGTGATGGCATGATCCCGCTGGGCATCACAATGATCAGCGCAGGAAGCCACACCGAGCCAGGGGGCTACACCGGGGCCGGAAGCGAGAACCTCCATCACACGCAGAAGGGCAGGATTGTGGAGATTACATCAGACAGACAGCATAGCACCAACAACTCCGCACGTGCCACCGAGCAATTCAACATTGCGGACGACCGCTCCGCAGCGGAAGTGGCTGCTCGCATTCGCTACCTCGGATACGAGCCAGTATGGAAGGATTGGGATGCTGCCTTAACTGCCTGAAACGCATGCAATCCGAACTTATCGCAAACGGCAAGCGGGTGGGCGCCCCCCTGCCCTGCTCGATCCACCAGTTCCTTGTTTCCCAAGGGCTCCCACCTCGCAGTGTGGTGGTCGAGCACAACGGCGAGGCTGTCGCCCCTTCTGAATTTCAAGAGCGACAGCTCAAGGCCGGTGACCGTCTTGAAATCGTTAGAATCGTCGCGGGCGGTTAATCCGCCTTTCACCGGTAGAAGATTATCGACGGGCGCGAATCCAGACCATTCCGCCAAAGCCCGCGAGCAGGAGGAACGTCACCGCAATCGACCCGCTGTTCGGGTATTGTGGCAGAAACTGCAATGAAGCAGCGCCCAGTGCCGGTCCCGCGAAGTTACCAAGCCCAATCGCGGCCTCGTGGATGCCGCCGTGTTCCCCTTTTGTTTCGCTTTTGTCCATGGAATAAAAAAGAGAGGAATAGTAGATAAGACCGGTGGCCCACCCGAAAGCCACCTGAACTGAGACCAGCATCGCAAGATTCGGAACCAGCAGAATGATCGCAAAACTGCTGATCAAGGCCAAATACGAGCCGGCCAGCCACCGAAAGTTGTAGTGCCACCCGCCCCACTTCCACAAAACCGCAAACGCACCCAGACGCGCAAAGCACCACAAGGAACAGCAGAAACCGGCGAGCATGGTGGAGAGGCCGAGCCGCCCCGAGATTCCGGGCATTAGAGCCACAAGGGTATTGATGGACAGATAAGCTGCCGGGTTGGCCAGCCAAGCCATTCTAACAAATCGTTCCGTCTCGGCAGGCGGATGCGGGTGCGGTTCCGGATTCGGGGGGCTCTTGGAAACAAATCTACCCGCAGAACCTTGTTCTGCCGCCTGCCAAAGCACAAACATCAGCACCAACTGGACAATAATGATGCCCGCTGGAACGTAAAACATGCTTCGGATTCCCAAAGTCTGCAGAATGGCGCCCCCAAGAAAATAGCCGATTGCTCCTGTGGTAGCCCACACGATGTTGTAAGTGCCAATCATCTGTTGCAGGCCCGCGCGATCCTCCCCTTCGCAGATGATTGCCTCCAAAGCCGGCCAGGTGAAGCACATGCCCATATCCGCCACCAACATCAATCCGATGTGCAGGGAGGCCGAATGGACTTGCGAGGAGCATCCTATGGCGCCCAGCATCAGGCAGAGGCCAAGGACAAGCGCGGATAAGTAGCCGTGCCGTTGCGCAAACTTTCCTCCATACAAGGAGCACACGGCATAAACAGCACCGTTCATTGCTGCCAGCGCAAGGTTGGCCTTGTTCCCGAATCCGTACTCCTGCGCAGTGAAAAAGTAAAAGTAATAGAAAAAAAGGCACGTGCTGAAAGAATTGAGTCCCTCCAGAACGAAATACCCCGCCTTAATTTGCCGCGTGAACATGGTCGCTCTACAGCGCAGTGATCTCCTGAATCGCAGCGCGGCAATACCACTTCACCGCCGCATCCATCGGCGGCTGAAGTGTCTCCAGTTCATCAGCGGTGCACCACCGGATCGCATGATGTTCATCCGCCGCCAGAGTCGTAGTGCCACTTTTCGGACGGGCCCAGTAAATCATGCCAATATGTCGGTGGGTGTCTGAAATGCGGTGGATGTCCAGAAACCGGGGCGCGATCAAGGCACGGGTGCCGTTACCCGTGGTCGGGGGGCGCTCGCCGATCAATTCAACCTGAATGCCGCTCTCCTCCAGCGCCTCCCGAAACGCCGCCTGCTCCGGATCTTCATCCAGTTCAATGTGCCCGCCCACCGGCAGCCACTTATTCAGATTCCGGTGATGAACAAGCAGGACCTTGTCGCTCTCAACAACGAAGATTGCAACCGTAAAATCAATGTCTTGGTGAATGTGCGCCATTCCTGTCGCCCGAGAGTTAAGCGTGCCCCAGGCAAAAACACAAGACCGGCCAGCAACCCAGCAACCAGTCGCAACCTCGAACCGCAGAAGTCTTGCCAGTCCACACCGGACCTTTAGACTGCACATATGATGATGCGAAATCTTGCTGCCATTTCCCTGGCCTTGCTGGGTTCAACCGCCGTGTTGAATGCAATGGTACAGCTTCATCCCCTGTTCTCCACAGGCGCAGTGCTCCAAGCGAACGTGCCCGTGCCTATCTGGGGCACTGGCGATGACGGAGAAGAGGTGACCGTACGGATTCAGGACCAGAAAGTCTCGACGCGAGTCAAGGCCGGCAAGTGGATGCTTGAACTCAGGCCACTCAAGGCCGGTGGGCCGTTCCCGCTAACCATTCAGGGTGAAAACAGAATTGAAGTTAACGATGTGCTTGTGGGCGAGGTATGGCTCTGCAGCGGACAATCAAACATGGCCTTTCAACTAAGCCGTGCTGAAAATGCAACGGAAGCGATCGCGGGAGCAAAAGATTCTGATCTGCGATTCTTTTCCGTTCCTCACCAGGCTTCAGACACCCCAATGACCACCGTTCAGGCCAAGTGGGTCCAGAGCACCGCTGAAAGTGCCGCGACTTTCTCGGCAGTGGCTTATTTCTTCGGACGCGAGCTGCGCCGGGTGCGTGGCGTCCCCATAGGCTTGATCGACTCCTCCGTAGGCGGCACACCAGCAGAGGCGTGGACCTCCCGTGAGACCCTTGAGAAAGACCCCGAGCTTAGCCGGATCCTGGAGAGCTACGCGCAATCCCTGAAAAGCTATAACCCTCAGAGAGCCAAAGCCGCTTTCGAGAAAGCGACCCTCACCCACAAGGCCCGGGCAGCAGAGGCTAGAGCCAGGGGGGAAGCTTCTCCGGCAATGCCTCGCCTCGCGGGCAACCCCGCCAAAACGAACAAGCGGCCCTGCGGCTTGTACAATGCGATGATCGCTCCCCTTCGGCCTTTCGCTATCAAAGGCGTGATCTGGTACCAGGGGGAGGGCAACGCGAACCGGTGGGCTGAATACCAAAGACTTTTCCCCGCGATGATTCAGAACTGGAGATCGGCATGGGATAATCCGACACTTCCTTTTCTGTTCGTTCAGATTGCGCCTCATGAGCGCATGATCCCCGAGATTCGCGAGGCACAGTTGCTTACAGCCCAGCGTGTCCCCCATACAGCCATGGTCGTGATCACGGATGCGGGTGACGCCCGGGACATCCACCCGAAACGCAAGCAAATCGTCGGGGAACGGCTTGCGCTTTGTGCTCGAGCAATCGCTTACAATGAGAAGGTGGAGTACTCCGGCCCCACGCTTCGAGAAATGACAGTTGATGGTAACAAAGTCATTCTAACCTTCGCACATGCCTCCGGCGGACTTGTGGCCAAAGGGGGTCCGCTCAGGGGCTTTGAAGTCGCAGGCGCAGACCATCAGTTCGCGCCGGCAAATGCCGTGATCGATGGGAACAAGGTCATTGTATCGTCCGGGAGTGTGCCAATGCCCATAGATGTGCGCTACGGCTGGAGATCGGTGCCAGATCTAAACATGTTCAATTCCGTGGGGCTCCCTGCTTCGCCATTCCGCACCCGGTAGGACTTGACACAGAACGATTTGCTGGCCTCCGCGGATCGAGCGATTCCACATTGTCGAGGCTTCCCCGGCATTAAATAACGTCGGGCCGTCGGAGGAGCCGAGACTCGCTTGCCTCACGCAGTTGCGCGAGAGTGGTCTTGATCTCCCATCATATGATCGGCAGCGGATTCAAGTCATCAACCCCCGCGCGTATCGTCGTCGCAGAATTGAACGTGACGATAACTGTTTTGCGAATGTCCCTGCTCTGCCCCGGCTAAGCGAGCAGCGCCACGGCTACAGCTGCGCCAACACGATACCAGCCGAAGATGGTGAAAGTGTGGGTCTGCACATAACGAAGCAGCCATTTGACGGCAATGAATGAGACAGCCGCCGAAACCACGAAGCCCAACAGCAACATGGCCATATCCTCATGCTGAGCCCCTTGCTTGCTAAGCTCCTTGAACATTTCAAACCCGCCTGCGGCAAGCATTGTTGGGATGCCCACCAGAAACGTAAATTCGGTCGCGGCGACGCGGTTGAGCCCCAGAACCAGAGCGGCAATAATTGTGGCCCCGGATCGTGATGTACCAGGAAAGACTGCCGCTACCAACTGCGCAATGCCGACGGCGACAACGATCGACCACGTTATTTCGCTGCTGAGTGGACGCTTCTTCAACCAGCCCTCGATGACGATGAAAAGCACCCCCCCAACCAACAATGCCACTGCTATGGGCAACACCTCATCCTCCAGCTTGAAATTGAGCTTTGAAAGAACCAGGCCTCCAACGCCCGTGATTGCAAACGCAACAAGAATCTTGAGCATATACACTTGAGTCGACTTCTCACGCCATTCAAATGCAAACTGGCGAAGACGATGCGGAAACAATGGAAGCACTGCTAGAACGGCGCCACTCTGGATGAAGATGTTGAAAAGGTCGGATTGGCGCGGCAGCCACCTTTGAGCAATCAGCAGATGCCCGGTCGAGGAAATCGGGAGGAATTCAGTGATCCCCTCAATAATACCAAAAATTATAATGGCCAACCAAAGTGGCATCGGAAAGAGAGACGAAAAAAGTTCCTGGGAAGCAAGGTCAAATGAGAAGACCCAAACGCGCTGAATGGCGGATCGACACGTCCGCAAGAACAAAGGGAAACGCAACAACTGCTTGATTGGATTCGAAGAGCCTGGCGTTATGGCTTTGCAGTTTTCAAGGGGGTGAGGCATGTTGAACGCATGATGCAAACGCGCGGTTTTTGGGCGCTGTTCCTGTGTGCGGCAATCCTGCTGGGCGGGACCGTCCGTGGGCTCGGATCAGTTGGCGGTTTACAGGCCTCGAAACAAAAACCCACGCCCGGTTTGGAAGCCGCCAAAACATTGTCCTTGGTTACCGGGGTCGCCATTAGTCCGCTGCTGGGCGTAGGCGCGGTTGGCGCCTACACATGGTGGGGCACGCCGGAGCATGACAGGACACGCCTTGATTGGTACGCACAGCCATGGTTTTGGGCGCCCGCCCTGTTTCTCGTAACGATTATCGGCCTCAAGGATATCTTTGGAGCTGCGGCGCCAACAGCGCTGAAGAAGCCGTTCGATGTGGCTGAGGCGGTGGAGAATAAGGTAAGCGCACTGGTTGCAGCCGGCGCATTTCTTCCCTTGATTATTTCGGTCTTCCCGGAAGCCGCAGGAGGAGGGCCGGAGGCACTTCAGCATTCACCTTTCTCTGCGAGCTTCGCGGCGATAGACGCTGGAACCGTCGGCAATATGCTGCTGTTCCCCTTCGCGCTGGCGGTGTTTGTGGTAGTTTTTTTGGCGTCGAACGCGGTCAACGTCCTTATTCTGCTAAGTCCTTTCACGACGCTGGACACCCTCTTGAAATCGATTCGGATCGGGCTGTTGTCCATTCTGGCAGGTGGCGCGTTTGCGAACCCCTATATCGGGGCCGCGCTTTCCATCGTTGTCATTGTGTTCGCTTACTTTATCGCTGGATGGTCGTTTCGGCTAACAGTGATGGGAACCGTTTTCATTTGGGATTCTCTGACATGCAGGAGCCACCGCTTTCAGCCCGGAACAGAAAGCAACAAGATGTTCCTCGCAAGGGCCATGGACGAAGCCCCGGTGCGAACCTACGGCGCTCTCATCCGTGGCAACAATGGAGCGCTGGAATTTGGATATCGCCCTTGGATGATTCTGCCAAAGAGACGTTTCACTCTGCCAGCCGGGGCTTATGTCGTGGGCCGCGGATTACTCTATCCAGAGATTGCCCTGGTTGAGAATGAACGCCTGCAAACCCGACTATTGCTTTCGCCGCGGTATGCAGGCCACGAGGAAGCGCTGGCCAGGGCTTATGCTTTCGGGCCTGTGCGTGATGTGGGCATAAGAAAGGGCATGAAGGCGGCGTGGCAATGGCTCCGAGACCTCTACTATGGCCAGTTGGCAGGTCAACCGCTGGAGCCCCGGAAAACAGCCAGCCGGGGACTCACGGTTTCGGAATGAAAATAACTTGCCCAACTTTGAGCCGCTCCGGTTTGAGCCCGGGATTGGCTTTCAGAATCTGGTCTGTGGTGACTTTGACATTTTGTTCGCGATAAGCAGCGGCAATGGTGGACAGGGTGTCCCCGGGCTGAATCTCGTATTCAAATCCTTTCTCCGGTTTATCGGCAACAGGGGGTTTTGTTGTGCGAGGTGGAGGAGGAGCGGAGGCGGCGATTCGCTGGATTGCCTTAAGTTGCTCCTGGATTTTTTCGGCATCAGCCAGGCGTTTCCGATCCACTTCGCGAATTGACTCAACGATAGGTTTGATATCCTCGCTGGTCAGGTACGCGGCATTTGGCTTTTGCAGCTGCTCACGCAGGCTTTCGACCTGGGCACCCAACTCCTGGATCTGCTTTTGCAGACCCTTGTGCGCGACAATGAGCCCCTCGATATCGCCAGCCAGGCGGTTCAGCCGTTCCTCTGTGGCGGCATCCTGGCCACGGGAAGCCCAACTGCAAATCAGCGCCGAGGCCAAACAAAAAAGAAAGCAAATCCTTCTCATGACCAGACGATAAAAACCCGCCGGTGCAGTAGCAAGAGAAACCGGCTGCGTGCGGGACGGCGGTGACCTCGGATCGGAGTCAAAGACGGCCCAAGGGTGTTGCTGCGGTTTGCTGTGCGGGGCGGCTTGTCGGACCGCAAAAGAGTTTAAGTTACTGCCTTGAGCGGCATTTTTTGGCGCCTATACTTTGCCCGGTGGCAATCACACTTTACGATTTCATCCCGCGAGACGAACGACCCGGCAATGACATTCTGCTCGACCAGTTTCTCCAGTATGCGGAGCACAAAGGGCTTACGCTCTACCCGGCTCAGGAATCGGCGGTTCTGGAACTGTTTGATGAGAAAAACGTAATTCTGAACACTCCTACGGGCTCAGGGAAAAGCCTGGTAGCCGCAGCACTGCACTTCAAGGCACTCGTGCAGGGAAAGCGGTCTGTTTACACCTGCCCGATCAAAGCCCTGGTGAATGAAAAATGGCTCTCGCTTTGCCGCGAATTTGGACCGGACAACGTTGGTCTAAGCACCGGGGACGCCTCTGTAAACCGGGACGCGCCCATTCTTTGCTGCACCGCGGAAATACTCTCCAATATGGCGCTGCGCGAGGGGGCAGCATTGGACGTGGATGAGGTAATCATGGACGAGTTCCACTATTACTCGGACCGTGAGCGTGGGGTGGCATGGCAAGTGCCGCTGTTGACCCTGCCACAGGCTCGATTCCTGCTTATGTCCGCAACGCTCGGCGAAACCTCGTTCTTTGAGGAGGCTCTCACGAGGCTGAACCGCAAACCAACGGTCACCGTAGCATCGACAGGCAGGCCTGTGCCGCTGGAACATGCGTATTCGGAGCTGCCGCTCGCAACGACCCTGGAAAGCCTGGTGGCACAGAGCCGCGCACCCGTTTACGTGGTGCATTTCACACAGCTCGAAGCCGCACAGAGCGCGCAGGATTTCACAAGCATCAACGTATGCACTCGCGAAGAGAAAGCGGAAATCGGTCTATTGCTGGAAGGTTATAGGTTCACGAGCCCGTACGGACCCGAGATTCGCAAGTGGTTGAAACACGGTATTGGCCTGCACCACGCCGGCCTGTTGCCAAAGTATCGCGTGCTTGTCGAGCAACTCGCACAAAAGGGACTCCTTAAGATCATATGCGGCACGGATACCCTGGGGGTGGGCATAAATGTCCCGATACGGACGGTATTGTTTTCCAAACTCTGCAAGTTCGACGGCGAAAGAACGACCATCCTGAGTGCACGGGATTTTCACCAGATCTCGGGTCGCGCCGGGCGCAAAGGTTTTGACGAGCGCGGCTGGGTTGTGGTGCAAGCGCCGGAGCACGCGGTGCAGAATCTAAAACTTGAGGAAAAGGCGGCGCGGGACGGCAAGAAGGTGGTTAAACGAAAGCCGCCCGAGAAGAATTTTGTGAACTGGGATAAAAACACGTTCACGAGGCTAATCCATTCGCAGCCTGAACGACTGCAGTCGAGGTTTGCTGTTTCGCACGGGATGCTGTTGAACGTGTTAAGCCGCAAAGGCGACGGGTGCCAAGCAATGCAACGGCTGATTGCGTCATCCCACGAGACCCCGAAGGCAAAAAAGCATCATCTCAAACGCGCGTGGCTGCTATTCCGCTCCCTTCTGGACCGGAAGATCATCGAGTTTATTCCAGTGACTGAAGATGGCGCTTACCTTCGGGTGAATGTGGAGTTGCAAGACGACTTCTCAATGGATCAGGCCCTGTCACTCTACCTGCTGGAGACCATCCCCCTGCTCGACCCGCAAGCGCCCGATTATCCGCTCGTTCTCCTGACTCTTGTGGAGTCGATCCTGGAAAATCCCGAGGTGGTGTTGCGAAAGCAGCTCGACCGGGTGAAATCACAGAAAATCGCCGAAATGAAGATGGCGGGCATCGACTACGAGGAGCGGATGGAGGAACTGGAGAAACTTGAGTATCCCAAGCCCAACCGGGAGTTTGTTTACTCAACCTTTAATTCGTTTGCGGACCAGCATCCCTGGGTAGGACAGGAAAACATCAAGCCCAAGTCTATTGTGCGAGAGATGTTCGAAAACTTCCGTT
Source organism: uncultured Verrucomicrobiota bacterium (assembly GCA_964401575.1). Classification (GTDB taxonomy): domain Bacteria; phylum Verrucomicrobiota; class Verrucomicrobiia; order Limisphaerales; family UBA8199; genus CAYNZC01. The sequence goes on along the minus strand of CAYNZC010000029.1, from coordinate 23,366 downwards.
CATTCTCCGATTACATTCGTGACTATGAACTGCAGCGTGCTGAAGGAGTGCTTCTGCGTCACTTGAATCGCGTTTACAAGGTGCTGGCACAAACAGTTCCTGACACCGCCAAGAACGAAGTCGTTCGCGAGATGGAGATCTATCTGCAAACGATGATACGACAGATCGATTCAAGCCTTCTGGATGAATGGGAGAAGTTGAAAAACCCGGAGTATCAGCGCGAGGACATCCGGGAGGTGCGCCCCCCCGGCGCAAAGGAAGCCGAGGCCGACATTACCAGGGATCACAAAGCGTTCACCTCGATGATTCGGAACCAGATATTCTCATTTTTGCGTGGTCTTGTGAACCGGGACTTTGATCAGGCACTTGCACACATGACTACCACCGAGGATGCGGACGGCCAGGCCTGGACAGCGGAAAGATTGAAGTTGCAGCTGGATGGGTTCTTTCTGGACCATGAACGGATTCGGCTCGACCCGGAGGCCAGGAACTCTCGCCACACCTATGTCCTGCCTTCTGAAGACAAGCGATTCTGGCGGGTGCAACAGGTGCTTGTGGATCCGCAGAATCACAACGATTGGATGGCCGCGTTCCGCGTGGATCTGCAGCAATCGCGAGCCGCCAGGGAACCCGTCATCGCACTCAACTCGATCGGGGAACTTGGTGCCTGACAGGCCGCTGGCCGCCATCCGAGCATTAATTGCAGATCAAACCCGGTAAATACCCCCCTAGCAATTTTGCCGTGTTGCATGATTTCAGGGTTAATGGCAATCTGACCCGAAGTCGGCTGAGCCCGCTTCACAAACGCGGAGCTGCACACAAGATGACGCCTGTGTCAATTTTGCCCGGGCGTGCCGACTTTAGAGAAACAATAATATGGGAAAAGAGTTTAGTATTTTCAGTCAGGAAGTTCCTTTTGTCGAAACAAAGCATCGCAGGATTTGCACCCCTATACCTCACCCGGAATCAGTAGCCGTGCTTGAGCGATTGCGGCAGTTCGAGCCGACATCCATGCGAGGGCAGCCCCCGATTGTGTGGGACCGCGCTGAGGATATTTATGTCTTCGACAAGTATGGGAAC
>CAYNZC010000029.1:0-22186 GCA_964401575.1 uncultured Verrucomicrobiota bacterium | reverse complement strand
CCCTTCCCTGACGGCTACTGGCAACAGGACACAAGCTTTGAGACCTTCGAAAAAGCACTCCAGAAAGCCGGGCTTGCGCCCGACAATGTAGCAGGTGTGATGATCGAGAGCTACCAGGGCGTCGGGCCGGATTTCGCCCCGGTAAACTATGTGCGCGAGCTTGCGGCCTGGTGCAAGAAGCACAACGTGGTCCTGATCTTTGACGAGGTGCAGGCAGGATTCGGCCGAACCGGACGTTTCTGGGCATTTGACCATTACGGCACCACGCCTGATATCATCTGCTGCGGAAAGGGCATCAGCAGTTCACTCCCGCTCTCAGCCGTCATTGGGCGTGCTGCGATCATGGACCAGTTTGGGCCGGGATCGATGACCAGCACCCACACAGGAAACCCGGTATGCTGCGCGGCAGCGCTGGCAAGCGTTAAGAAGATTCTGCAGGAAGACCTGACGGGAAACGCGGCGCGGCTGGAACCGGTGCTGCTTCGAGCGGTAACCGAGATGAAGGAAGCTCACCCCGACGTAATCGGCCATGTTACTGCTCGCGGGCTCGTTGGCGGTGTGCAAACCGTGAAACCCGGCCTGCGCGAACCGAACCACGATTTGGCGCATCGGGTCATCGAGAAGTGCTATCAGAAAGGCTTGCTGCTATTCGCCCCAGTGGGTGCTTGGGGCCAAACGATTAAGATCGCCCCGCCACTGACAATAACACGCGAGGCACTGGAAGAAGGGATCGCGGTTTTGAAAGAAGCACTCGACGAGGCAGTGACGGAACTACACAATCCCGCTTCTATTAAAAGGCCATGAGTAACATCGCCACGCAGAAGGACCCTGGATCAAAGGGACGAGTTTTGGGACAGATCAAGCACCTGCGTTGGTACATTGCAGGACTGCTGTGCCTGGCCTCGGCCCTGAACTACCTGGACCGCCAGACGCTCGCGGTCCTCATCGGAACCATCAAGGATGAGCTTCACCTGAGCAACGCGGACTACGGCACCATCAACGCGTGGTTCCTGGTCAGCTACGGCGTTATGTACGCCGGCAGCGGGTTGATCATTGATTACATCGGCACCCGGCGCGGCTTCTTCCTGTTCGTGATTGGCTGGTCCATAGCCAACATGCTTCACATGCTCGCTTCAACGGTGGGCCAGTTCTCATTCTTCCGTTTTCTGCTCGGCGTGTTTGAACCCGGCAGCTTCACAGGTGGTGTTCGCGCGGTCAGTGAGTGGTTTCCCATGAAGGACCGCGCGCTTGCTATAGGTATTTTCAACGCCGGGACTGCCTTCGGATCGATGGCCGCGGCGCCGATTGTATCTATTATTGCCCTGCATTGGGGCTGGCGCTCGGCATTCTTCGTAACCGGCGCGCTCGGCGCCGTTTGGGCGGCGGCATGGTGGTTCCTTTATAAGCTGCCGAAAGAACACCCGAGAATCACGGACGAGGAACGCGACCTTATTATGCGAGATCAGGCCGAGACGCCGCTGGGTGATCGACCCGTGCCCCTGCGCTGCCTGCTTGGCATGCGTGAAACGTGGGGCTGCATCATGGTCCGTGCGCTGACAGATCCGATCAGCTATTTTCTGCTTTTTTGGATACCAGTTTACTTCCAAAAAAAGCACGGCTTCGACCTCAAGAGCATTGCCATGTTCGTGTGGATCCCTTACGCAGTCGCGGCCCTCGGAAATGTTGCTGGAGGCGCCGTGCCGAGATTCTTGATCGGCCGCGGATGGGGTCTCGACCCAGCGCGCAAGACAATGATGACGGCGATGACGGTGATCATGCTTGCGTGCTGCTTCCTGACGATCAGGGCTTCTCAGCCAGCTTTGGCCCTGGTGCTCATCGCCACAATGATGTTTTGTCATGGCGGCTGGGGTAACATCATATTGCCGGCGGAGGTTTTCCCCAAGAATGCGGTCGGGACAATCACTGGCTTCGGCGGGATGCTTGGCTCATGGATGGGGGCTCTTTCCCAACTTTATATGGGCGGCGTGGTGGATCGCTATGGTTTCACCCCGATCTTTGCCGCGATTGCAGGCCTTTACCCTATCGCGCTGTTGACGGTGTTTTTTGTCATCGGAAAACTTGGGGTTACAAGAACAATTAACATTCGTCCCAAAACTGTCTGAAAAGCTCAATAATTATGAACAACTCAACTCAAATGCATCGACGTGATTTCCTTAAACAAACCGCAACACTGGCTGCCGGAGTCGCGACCTTCCCCGCTTTTGCCGCGAGCACATCCCCGAACAGCAAGGTGCGTGTGGCGGTTATGGGCTGCAATGCCCGAGGCATGAACCACATCTCCGGCTACAACGCTCTGGAGGATGCCGAGGTCGTGTATGTTTGTGACGTGGACCGGCGGGCCATTGACAAAGGCATCGCCGCTGTGGAGAAAGCCGGCAAGCCCCGGCCCAAGGGCACAGAAGATATCCGCAAGGTGCTCGAGGACAAAAATGTGGATGCCATCTCCATTGCTGCCCCGGATCATTGGCACGCGCCCGCGACGATCATGTCGTGCGCGGCGGGCAAGCACGTGTACGTGGAAAAGCCCGGCAGTCATAACGCCCATGAGGCGGAACTGATGGTCCAGGCTGCACGCAAGCATAAGCGTTTCGTGCAGATGGGAAACCAACGCCGAAGCTGGCCGTGGATGATCGAGTCCATTAAGGCTGTTCACGATGGCGAGATCGGGGATGTGTATTTCGCGAGGGGATGGTACACAAATAAACGCGAAACCATCGGCAGGGGTAAGCCTGCTCCGGTTCCAGAATGGTTGAACTACGATCTTTGGCAGGGACCGGCCCCAGAACGGCCCTATATGGACAATATCATTCATTACAATTGGCACTGGTTTTGGAACTGGGGCACTGGGGAACTTGGAAACAACGGTGTGCATGCCCTGGATATCGCCCGCTGGGGGCTCAAAGTTAACCTGCCAAAGCGCATCACGTGTGGAGGCGGGCGCTACTTTTTCCAGGACGACTGGGAAACGCCGGACACGATCCTTGCCTCATTTGATTACGGCACGAAGGGAATCGCTTGGGAAGGCCAGAGTTGCGCGCCGCGCGGTTTTGAGAACAGCGGTTTCGGTGTCAATTTCTATGGCAGTAATGGAACCATCGTCACAACGAACAATGAAGCTCTGATCTACGACAAAGCAAACAAGCTAATTCGGCAGATCTCCGGCAAGAAAAAGGGAGAATTGTTCGGCTACGATACTGTCCATTTCCGAAACTTCCTGGATGCAATCAAGAACGGCACGCCCTTGCGGTCGGAGATCGAAGACGGACAAAGAAGCACCATGCTGTGTCACCTGGGCAACATCGCCTTGAGAAGTGGACACACCATTAACTTCGATCAGGCAAACAACAAGATTGTGGGTGACCCCGAAGCGGTCAAGCTATGGTCGCGCCAGTACCGCCCCGGTTGGGAGCCGAAGTTCTAGGCACTCGATTCTTTCATCAGTTTTGCCTTGGCCTGGCGGAGCAATGCAAGTTGCTCTTTGCCAGGCCTTGGCACACTCAGGGGTAGCGACCGGATTGCCTGTGTGATAATCGCCGACACCGCTGCGCGCGCAACCCACTTATGATCCGCCGGAATGACGAACCACGGGGCCCAGGGTGTGCTTGTGACGCTCAAAGTCTCCTCGTAGGCCCGCATGTAGTCGTCCCAGAAACCGCGCTCTTCAAGATCTGCCACGCTGAATTTCCAATGCTTGTCCGGTTGGGTCAACCGGTCCAGAAAACGTTGCTTCTGCTCTTGTTTTGATACGTTCAAAAAAAACTTCAAAATGACGGTGCCGTTACGCGCAAGGTGATGCTCAAACGCGTTGATATCCTCCCAGCGCTTCTTCCAGAATTTCCTCCCGCGCTTGCCTGGGGGCAGCTTTTGGCGCTCCAAAAGTTTCGAATGCACCCGCACCACCAATGTCTCCTCGTAGTAGCTGCGATTGAAAATACCGAGCCGACCTCGTTCGGGCAAATGCCTCCAATATCTCCAGAGGAATGTGTGGTCCAATTCTTCGTCGGATGGCCGCTTGAATGAAGCAACCTGGCAACCTTGCGGGTTCAATCCGGACATGACGTGCTTGATGGCGCCGTCCTTGCCAGCTGCGTCCATTGCCTGAAAAATGACAAGGACTGCCCACTTGTCTGATGCATACAACAATTCCTGCGCAGCGGTAAGCTCCTCAAGGTTCTGTTTGATGTAATCACGGGCCCTGGCCTTTAGATCCTCGTCGGTCAGATCCTTGAAGAACTTACTTCCGTTCGTCGGCAATTGCCCAATACGCACCGTTTTGCCGGGTTTCACCCTGAAGAGTTTCGCGACTTTTTCCATGGTCATAATACGTCTCTCCATTTCTTGAAAACGGCAGATCCCCTGTTCACAAGTCTTTACTGGCCTCCAAAACTGCGGCGTTCAATTCGTCTGAAGCCGGAGCTTCAACCTGTTCGCTTAATTCCTTTCCCGACCGGACGACTTTCACTTGGGTTGGCAACGACTGCATGAGTTCCATAACCTCCGCCGCGCTGCTGAAAATGAACTCCGCCCTGCGGGTATCGAGCGGCAGGGCGTAAAACATTTCGAGTCGCACCCATTCGCCCGTCTTGCCCAAAACGAAATCCAATGGCGTCAGTTTCGGATCTTTCGGGTCGTAGCCCTGCTGGGCAATGACGTATGGGCCCGCCTGATCATGCGGTTCAATGCCAACGACACGCCTCCAATCCCGCAGGCTGATCAGGCGAACGTCCTGATATTGATTTGTAATATTTCTGAGTTTCGACAGGTCCATGAGCTATTAACAGTTAAAGAGCACCCGAATCGCACACAATTCACTTTCGTCGGAAACCGGGAGTTTTGCAAACGTAACCGCTACCATGCCTTCCTCAGCTTGCCCGCAACCCAGATGCAGCCAATCGCCAATGTCGCACCACCCAAATCAATTAAAACGTCCATCGCCGTCCCCTGCCGCGTCGGAACGAAGGTCTGGTGTATCTCATCCGAAACAGCGTAAATGGCAATAAGCCCGAGCGTCCACAGGACGGGTCGCCAGTTCCATTTGTCCGGCTTAATCTCAAAGGTGCCCATGAACGCAACCCACAACAAAGCGGAAAGCACCGCGTAAACCCCCACATGGGCAAATTTTCTGCCAATCAAAATGCCCCTCAAGAAGCCCTGATGCGAGATGTCCGGAAAGAGGAACTTAATGATGGGACCGATGATCCTGGAGGAATGATCCATCGAGTTGCTGTCTCCAGACGCCGAGAAAATCACGGCCATCCACAGCAACACCGGGATCCAATACAACACTAGTTTTCGCAACTTAGCCACGCGGGAGATAAATAGCTTCGGGCGACTTGCGCAAGCCAAACCGTAGCCATACCTGTCGCCGTCACGCGGCTCCTTCAAGCGGATTAGCAACCGAAAGGAACAGCTTGCCTTGGACCAATCCATCATCAGACTGTTCTAATGAGCCACGAAATGAGCCGCCGAGGGTTTCTAAAATCAGCCACAGCAATTACGTACGCGGCGACCGTCTTTCCCCGGATGGCAGCAGCATCCAGCCGCAGTGCCTCCGCGCAGATGCCGATCCGGCTTGGGGGTCCCACTTTCAGCGACGCCTCCGACCCTGAAGAACTGGCCCTCGCGCATCGGAAGCTGGGCTACAGTGCGGCCTATGTCCCTGCGATTTCCGTTACGGATTCAGAGAAGATTCGGGCCTTTCGTGATGCATTCGCCACACACAATGTTATCTTTGCAGAAGTTGGGCGCTGGGTAAATCTGATGGACGCCGATGCTCTCGCGCGAGCAAGGCACCTCGCGACCGTGATCGACGGGCTTGCCCTCGCAGAGGCGATCGGAGCCCGCTGCTGCGTGGATATTGCGGGCTCCTTTAATGCCACATCCTGGTTCGGGCCGCACCCGGACAACTTCTCAAAGAGGCACTTTGATGCCGCAGTAGAGAATGCTCGCAAGATCATTGACGCTGTGAAACCCACCCGGACGAGATTCTGCTACGAGATGTCGGGCTGGGCTCATCCCCATGATGTTGAGAGCAGCTTGAGGCTTCTCAAGGCGGTGGACCGCAAAGGATTTGGTGTCCACCTCGACCCGTGCAATCTCATTAATTCACCGGGCAAGTTTTATGACAATACCAGCCTGCTGCTGGAGTGCTTCAAAAAGCTCGGACGGTGGGTTACGAGCTGCCACGCAAAGGATTTGGTGTGGGATGTCGAGATGAATCTGCACTTCCGCGAAGTGGCGCCTGGAAAGGGAACGCTTGATTACGGCACCCTCCTGAAAAGCCTGGCGGCCTTGCCTCAACATCCCCCGCTCATGCTCGAACACATGCAAACACCTCAGGAATACACCGCCGGACGGGATTACATAATCAAGAAGGGGCGGGAATTGGGCCTGTCGTTTGCGTAAGCCACAGATGAGGATGCGTCCGCGCACTAACAAATCCATGGCTCACAACCATTCCCGAATCTTCTCCTGATGACGGTTGTAAAAATACCCAAGCAAGAGCAGCACAACACCGAGGGCCATGAAACTCAGAATGCGGTAAATGGTTTGCAGCTTCCAGACATCCAGAAACGCCACGCGTGCGAGCGAGCAGCCCAACACCGCCAAACCAAGCCATCGATAAGGACGCTCCCGCAAGACCATTCCCAGGGTGAACAGAACCAGCGCGAGCACGGACCACGCCACGGTCAGCAGAAAACCTGTAGCGTTCTCCTGCACAAACCGACTAGCGAATAACCAGAGGCAAAGCCCTCCGGTAATCACCATTGCTCGATGCACAGCTTCGGGAAGCATGTAATGCTCCGACAGGCGCCGCGCCGCCCTCTGCATCCCCAACACGATAATAATGAACGCAAGGTTCGGCAGATGCGACCAGACAACGTCCCGCATTGTGGCGACATACGCTGCCGTTGCGCAAATAATCAGCGCCAGACTGTGCGGCAGGAGTTCGCCTTTGCGGAACCCAGCCCATACAAATGGCACCGCTGCCAGCACAGCGATTGACCACGGGCAGTCCTTTGCAGGAACATGCCGCGCAACAAGCAGGACCAACAGCGTCAGTCCTGCCCAGCCATAAACGGTGGCGGCGTTTCTGACCGCTGCCTGCGCCGCATCATCAATGCCTGTTTGCCTTCGCAACCACAAAGCAGTCCCTCCCGCCAGAAGGCAAACCGTCACCGGCACCACGAGTCCTGACTGCCACGGGGCGGACCTTCCCGACAGAGACTCCAGGAACAACAATAATGAGGGAAGCAACAGGACTTGTGAAACCAGCGCAAGCGTGCCGGCACGAGTCAGCGCGGCATAGCCGGTCAACGCCAGCACGATTACCGCCAGCACAGCCGGGAAATGCTCGCGAGCCCCGGCCGCATACATATTCGGCAGCACCCAGGAAACCAGAACACCGACAGTGCCGCCCGCACATATCGCTTCAAAAACGAACCTGGTGGATTTTCCCATGTTCAGGACGCGCTGCCGCTGCCACCAATGCATCAAAAGAGAGCTGCTGGCCAGCAACGCTCCCGGTTGCATTGGATTATCCCACATCGCTCCTGCCCTGGCGACAACATTGCCGAGCCACGCAAGGTAGCCCAACATAAGCAATCCCTGAGAAAAAATCACAATTTCGCGGATCCTGAGCAAATAAAAGGATAAGGTTAGCACAACCGCCGACACCCCGAGGACGGGGCCGAGGTGCGCGCGCTCAGCGTGAGTCCATGCCACACCCCCAAACGTCAGCAAGAGCAACGCCGTGAAACAACACACCTCAAAGTCGAGCGACTGCGGGTTCCGGTCCTTTCGCTTGTCCGCGCGCATTGCGTTCACCAGCATCCCGGCCGCGACGCCCCCACCCATGTAAGCTGTGCTGACTCGCGTGACGTCCAGGCCTTCGATCGTCCATCCCGCAGCAAGCAGAGCGCAGATCCAACCACCCACCCTAAGAACCATGCTCCCGATGCGGCAACCCAAGGCGTATATAATCACGCTCTCCGCGCAAAGCAGAAGCGCCAGGCTCATGCCGGAAAACCTTCCGATCAACCCTGCCGTCACGAACACAAGACCTTGAGTGAGGTAGGAGCTTTTTACGATAGAATCGTCCGGGAGGTGAACCCGGGCCAGGTATGCAAGCGCAAGCAGAACAGAACCAAACCCGACGCACACCTTCCAAAAGCCGCCGGTCCCTAATTGCACCATCGTCAGCAGAAACAAGCCCAGCGCCGCTCCGTTGTTGAACGAAAGGAACAGGGCACGACGCCCACCGCGAAACTTCTCCTTCTTCGACAGGAATACAGCCGCGCTAAAAACGATCCAGTATGCTCCAACGAAGGCGGCGCTAAACAACAACCCTTCGTTCGTGTCCGGCAACCGCCACCCCGCAGGTGCGTAGAACCTCCATGTGGCATAGCCAATGTATGTGGCCGCGAGACTCACAGACGTCAAAGCTGCCCATCGATTGCGCCACAGGAAATATACACCGGCAACCGAGAGCACGAGATTGGAGTACAGAGTGAAGGCCCCCGCTCTCGTTATCGCGGATGTATAGTAGGCCAGGCCAAGCGCGAATAGCGCCGTCAATTCGGACTTTTTTCGGTCTGCCAACCAGGCGATGAATGCTGCCCACGCCAGTAGAAGCGCGCCCACAAGCACGGGACTGTCAATGATCCTTAAATTGCGGATGTGGTGAGCCGCATAGGTGGTGAAGTAAACCGCAGCCAACCCGGCTCCAAACAGCACCTGCGCGTAGTTTCGCAGCCGATCGAGACCTGCTCTCCTTTGAAGCCATGCGCCCGCCCCAAGCAAAAGCCCACTGGCAGCGTACATAAAAGCCACCTTGCCGGAAGCGGCCATTGTGAAAATGAAACTCTGGTAGGCGTAATGCGCCAGAAAAGCCAGGGCCGTCAGGAGCAGCACCACCCCCACGCGAACAAACCAGTAGGTTCCCAGTCGCATTTCAAGCGACTGCGAAAAGACTGGCCCTCCCTGGACACTGGCATCAGGCGGTTCTGATTGCGAGCCGGCCTCGGGCCCGCTGGGAGAAGGCGGCGTCGGCGAACATGCTGCCGAAATGTTCCTGGCCTGTAATGGTGCGACAGCATTCATTAAGGTCTTTGCCTGGATGATGGGCGGGGCCTCAAACGGCAACGCAAGAGAATGTGCCGCCACCAAAGAATCGGCCCCCTTCCCCAGCCGGCGCTCCAGAGCCTGAATGCGAGCGGACAATACGTCCAGATCTTCACGTAACCGTTGCTGCCGATTCTGGAGCAACTCCAGTTCGATTCGGTCCTGATTCTTCATCGTGGCGCCCGGGTCTTTTCCGAAGGCTTGCACGGCTGAGTATTGATCATGCCACGGATAAAACCAGCAAATCCTCTTGTCCGCCACGAACCGAAGTAGTCTGCCAAGAAACAGGTCCCAGGATGTTCGTATCCTTTAGTTGTAGAAGAACGTAAACTGAATCCTGCGAGTCTCCCCCAGCAGCCTGCGCATCTCAATTGGCCAGGGAGCAAACGGCGCCGGGTCAAGGACTGCCTTCTCGCAAATCAAGGTCAGCACTTCCCCTGTTGTGCTTTCCATAACGCCCATCCCCGAAACCCGACCATCCTGGTGGAGAACGAAACGCAGGACCACCTTGCCGCGACTATCGGATGCATATGCCCGCTGATCGAGGAGGGTAAACCACCGTTGAGAAATCGCTTCCACCAACTCTTTGTCGTACGCCCCGAAAGGAGTGGCTTTGGCGTCCAAGGAAGCGATTTCCAGGCGTCGCCGGACACCGCCTTCCTGATGCATTTTTGGACCCGGAATGCGCGATTCTGGAAGTCGTGCCATCGCCTCTTTAAGAGTGCGGGGACGACCTCTGGGCTTATCTCCCGTGTCCGGTTTTAGCGTCGGGTCCGGCTTTCCAAGGGCAAGATCTCCCGAGGCCGCAACAGGAGGCCCCTTCTCCATTTCACCGGGTTTGTCCGCTTGCTCCACTTTAGCAGGCGATGGTTGCAGCGGATGAAAATCTGTCTTCGGCACGTCCTCTGTTCTCGGCACGTCGGTCTGTTTGCCCTCAATTTTGGGAATCCCCGTCACGACGTCTGCCCTGGGATTCGCGGCTAAGGAATTCTTGTCAGAGTAATACTGTGCCTCCTTTGGAGGTTCGACGACCGCTTGCGCCTGGCTGACATCAACAAAAATTAATGGGGGCTCGCGATTGATAGGAGGTTGCGATAATTGCTGACTCTTTTTGAGAAACTCCGGGACAATCTTAGCGGCCTGGACCCACTGCGGAAGACGCACTTTCTCAAACCAGTGGTACTTGTGATCGGAATACCAGCACCCCCAAAGGAGCAGGTGCGCGACCAGGGAAACACCAAAGGCCCAAGCCAATCGGTTCCCCTCGGCATGGTCCATTCTCATCACGGATGTTGAGGCGCGCGCATCAGCCATTCTCTTACAGTTTGCCGCACACCAACACAAGCGGCAAGCGCCGCGGATACTGTGGCAAACACTTGGGCGATTCATCAGATTTGGTCAAACCGCCTTTACAACCCCTCTTGAGAATGGTCCTATGTAGCTCTTTGACGAAGTATGAAATTTCAGGTCATTGATTGGGTTATCATCGTCCTCTCGCTGCTTGTCTGTTTTGTGCCGGCACTGTTTTTTGGGAAACGCGGCGGGAAGAATACATCAGAGTTTTTCGCCTCGGGCCGCTCCGTGCCCTGGTGGCTCGCCGGCCTGTCCATGGTCGCAACCACCTTCAGTAGCGACACGCCAAACTGGGTTACGGAGCAGGTCCGTAAATTCGGTGTCGCTGGAAACTGGCAGTGGTGGGGATTCGTGTTGACGGGTGTCGCCACCGTCTTCTTTTTTGCGCGCCTCTGGCGCCGCTCTGGTGTGATGACCGACCTCGAGTATTACGAACTGCGCTACTCAGGCAAGGCTGCGTCGGTCGTCCGGGGGTTTCGAGCAGTTTACCTTGGCTTGTTTTTCAACTGTTTCATCATGGGCATGGTCACGCTGGCGGCATGCAAAATTGCAAACATCCTGTTCGGTCTTCCACCATGGCAGACGATTATAATTTGCGGAGTCCTTAACGTTGCCTTTGCCTCCCACTCGGGACTTTGGGGGGTCCTGGTCATCGACATGATTCAGTTTTTCATAAAAATGACCGCCGTGATCGCCGCGGCTTACTTCTCGTTGAAGCAGGTGGGAGGGCTCGAGGCCATGGTGCACAAGCTTGGGCAACTCCAGGTCGTCACACCCGACGGCGGCCAACCGATCATGTCCCCCATTGATGGCTCGGGCCAACCGATCCTGAACATCCTGCCAAACTTCAGCATGTGGCACCTGGCACTAATGATTTTCATCATGCCCATAGCCATCGGTTGGTGGGCCAACTGGTACCCGGGCGCCGAACCTGGCGGCGGAAGCTATATCGCCCAGCGCATGCTGGCATCAAAAAGCGAGAAAGACTCCCTCGGGGGGACTCTTTTCTTTAACCTTGCTCATTATGTGCTCCGCCCCTGGCCATGGATCATTACGGCTCTGTGCTCCATCATCGTTTTTCCGGACCTGGCGTCCATCCAGGCGGCTTTCCCAAATGCCGACCCCGGGCTTATTGGCCACGACAGCGCCTTCCCGGCAATGCTTAAATTTCTGCCGGCAGGCTTTGTGGGACTTATGGTCGGAGGGTTGATCGCCGCAAACTCCTCGACGATTCTTACCCATCTGAACTGGGGCTCCTCGTATCTTGTGCACGATTTCTATCGGCGCTTCATTCGAAGGAATGCGCACGAAAAGCACTACGTGAACGCAGGTCGTATCTGCACAGTAGGACTCTACATTATCGCCGCCTTGCTGAGCACGGTGATGACCTCTTCGCAGCAGGCGTTTCAGGTACTTCTTTCCATCGGCGCAGGCACCGGCCTGCTTTACATCGTCAGATGGTTCTGGTGGCGCGTGTCGGCTTGGTGCGAAGTAGCGGCTATGGTCGCCTCACTCGTAAGTGCCGCCGGAATTCCTTACCTGGTAAAGGTTGGTTTCCTGCCGGAGATTGGGTTTGCTCCCACCACGATTCTGCAGGTGGGATTCACGACAGCCTGCTGGCTGATCACGGCATTCGTTGCTCCGCAAACTTCTACAGCAAAGCTGATTGAGTTCTACCAAAAAGTGCATCCCGCCGGACGGGGCTGGGACCGCATCCGGGAACAGGCCGGCATCTCAAGCATTGAGGCGATGCGTCACAGCGATCACATGGGCATGGCGTCACTGGGCTGGATCTCCGGCTGTGTCGTAATCTGGTCCTCGCTCTTCGCTATCGGCAATTTCCTTTATGGCCGCTTCCTTCCTGCCTCCCTGCTAACCGCCACGTTTATTGTTAGCGGGCTTGTGCTACTCTACGTCATTCGACATCTATGGGACAAAAAGGAGCCCATGATCGGTTGAAGACAGTTTGAAGGCCGTGAGTAAATGCGAGAAGACAAAAAGCGGATACGGAAGGCGCAAAGGTAGTGGTGCGCCATAAGTTGCGAAGATTGGATGCAAGCCTTTGATCCGCAATCCTTGCACTTGGGCTAGGCACGGCGGGGTGACCAGTCACATGTGTCCGTCGCCTCGCATGGGGTCGAGTTGTCCGACGCCCCCCCCAACCTGGCCGCCCCGGTCTTTCCGCACGTTAACTCTTCGGGCAAACCAAAAGCCTGACCGTCTCGCATGAAAACGGATCCAGTCGGACGGTATTTTTACCAACTTTCAGGTGCCTGGTGATGTCGAGCCTTGCAGGCGGCCCGATAAAACCGCCGGCATCTTTGCCATTCACCATGACGCGGGCAGCGTTTTCGGGCTTCAGCCCCGCCGCTTCCAGGTAAACACGCTTCTGGAGAAGGTCCGCTTCGGCCAGATCGCAAGTCCCGTCAAACGGATCTGCTGCAACAGGGCTCAATGTCAATTTCGCTCCTAGACGTTTCCACGGGCCGGCGCCGTAACGGACCAACTCGCTGGCTCGCTGCCACCCTGAATCGTCAAAATTGACGTCCGTCCATCCTTCCACCTTCTGCGCGGCCGCCTTCCAGCTCCGGTCCACAGGCACTCTCATAGGCGGACCCTCCTCGAATTCAATGGTTAATACCCCGAGAACACCCGCCGGGTTCGGCGCCGTTCCCGCATTGAGGGCAGCAATGGCAAGTTGGTTGCCTCCCTTTTTGAGAGCCCCGCGCACATCCAAATTCACAGGATTGCGCCAACCTTCTGCGCTGTCATCCCCTTTCCCGGCGCTCTCGCTATTAATGAAAAGCTCGAAGCTGTTATCAGCGGCGCCTTCGAACCGCGCTGTTGCCAGAGATCGATTCTGTGGAATCGTCACCAACTTTCTGAAGTAACTCGGCCCGACTGGCGCTCTGAGCGGTGCAGCTACTTCAGGGCGCCAAACCCACGCGCAACCGTCAAACGACGCAGCAAAGGGATCTGCGATCGTTCCTTCGGCCTTATCCGACGGCGGTGTCATCACCCGCTCAAGCAGAATGCTGCGGATGACGGCAGAGGAAGATCTCGGTGGCAGATCGCGGGCACTTGGTTGAAAAACCAGCAGCACGCTCTCGTTAGGCTCCATGGAAAGGCTCAACTCCACTTGCCTGCCATTGCGCAGGTAGGGAATTGATGTGATCTCGTTGCGCATCGGGTCCCAGCACTCGGGCACGCCTTCCGCAGTGATAAGGAACCGAAACGCTCGCGGTGCTCCCTCATGATTCTGGTTTGCAATGAAGAACACGTTCCGCCCTTCTTTCACGCGGTGCAGCACATGTAGCCAATGGTCTGTCTGCCCCTCCAGCACTTCCAGAGTTGGCCGGACGCCGGCTTCTGCAAGCACCTCTTTAAGCTGTTCAGCACTGGGATTCCCAGGCAATAGATAGGATCGGCCTCCGCAAGCGCTTGTCTTGCAGACCCCGAACCCCGGCTCCGGACTTCCCCAAACGGCCTCGACAATCTCAGCAACATCCTTTGATCCTCTTCCAAGACTCGCGGATTTGCCGGGCAGAAAACCATACGCTATCACCAAGCCTCCCCCCTCAAAGAACTCCCTGGCTTTGGCGAGAACACCATACGGAACAACCTCCACCGGCGGAACGATTAGTGCGCGATATGCTTCATCTCGCAATCTGATCTGCTTCTGAGTGATAGAGCACCGCCGTTCAAAAACTTCGTAAGGAATCCAATCGCAATCGTACAGAGCGTCCTGCAGCGCTTCGCTGATCTGATCAGGCAGGATGTGCTGGCCTGTGTGCGCGCTCTGCCCCAGGTATAAAAGAGCCACAGGGCAGACATGTTTGCCGCCAGTGAGCATCAGGCTAAGTCGCGATGTGTAATCGGCAAACACGCGGTAAAGCGGCCAGCGCGGCTCGAAACCGCTATTGTAAAAGTATGGCGGACAATCTGTGTCGTTGGGCGATTTAGGATTAAAGGAATGCGGTATCAGAAAATTAACTCCCGATACGTGCATGTGGTCCGCCCACCATTTCATCTCGGGGTACGCGAGGTCCTGGCCGCGCGCACCGAAAATTTCCACCATGGCCACATCCGCAGTCTTGCCGTAAGCATGTGTGATCGAACTGCCCAGCTTGGGTGTTTGCCAACAGGGCACGTCCCGTACGGCACGCCTCCCGATGGCAAATTGGTCGAACACCGCATCGATACCACCCATGTCGCTGTAGGACTGCAATCGCATCATATCCCCCGCAGAATACTCCCGGTTTTGATAAAGCTTGGAATGCTCCATGAAGTGGCCGATCGAGCGCACGCCACGTTCGTTGCACCACTTGGTGATTCCCCCATACATTGTGCGTCCCCAAGCCTCCGCCAGAGCATCCAGGTATTGATACCGCGCCGCAACTTGTTCCTCGCCGGACAGCTCAAATTTGTAAGCAACGTAAGCTTTCATCCAATCCACACCCCACTCGTCGAGGATAGAATTAAGTTCTGTGCCCCAGTCACCCGGCGTCTCCGGTTCGTCATAAAAGAATCCCTGGATGGTCTTGCCGAAATCTGCCCTGTATCTGTCATAATGAGGCTCGTACACGGTGCGCAGGTACCAGTCCACGCAATCCTTGCTGGCTCCGTCCACACTGAGCTGTTTTCCGCCTTGTTGAAGCAAACCCGGCGCGAGACGATGTGTAAACTTTATCACCCGCCACTTGCCGGCGGGCACCTCCCAGCGCACCCGCCCGTTTTTGACGTTTGATTCGAGGTCCAGAATGCTGTCTCCATCAATCTTCCCGTCCAAACCAACCTTCCCCACCAAGACGGCAACAAACCTGTCTCCGGAATAGCCCTCCCCTTCGAAAACACCCGGTCCCGTGCTTTCTTTGAAGGATGCCTCTAATTGCTTGGCTGCATACTGCGGAGGAACATTTCCTCCGACCGCCTGGCTCGGCCACCACTTTTCGTCGAAAATCCACATCTGAAGTCCCCGCCTTTTTGCCGCCGCCAGGCAAATGTCCAAGTCCCGCCACCAACCCGGTCCGAGCCAGTCCTTGTGCGGGCGTGATTCCGGCGTGAAGCTGCCGTTGCCGCCTTCAGCAACTTTGCCGACATACATTTCGAGCTTCTCACGGGTATCATCGCCATGGAGCCAGAAGAGAGGTCCGGTGAGTCGCCGCGCTTCCATGGGCAAATCTCGAAAGTGAGATTCAAGCCGATCGAACGCCTCATCGGAGGCTGGACATTGGCTAGAGGTGCTGAAGAGCACAGACACGGCCAGCGTGAGAGTGAAATGCGTTGCGTTTGTCATAGTCTCAAGATCAAGGGTCGATGGATTTGGCGAGCAGGGCAAACATAAACTCCGGGAACTTCAAGCGTTCACATTGGTGGATCGTATTGCCCCCCCCGCATCGGCTGTGCCCCATCCCCGCAACACTATTTCAGACCTGAAGCACCCGAGGCACCCTGGACCATAAAGAGCACTTGAGTTTTTTACATACTCGAACGAATCTCTTGCCGTATGAGCATGAAACGCCGCGATTTTATTCGCAGTTCAGCAGTCGTGGCCGGAGGACTGATTGCCGGCGCACAAACCGTCTTCTCGGCTGAGGCTTCCCGGCCAAAGTATTATGATCCCTATGTGCCGGTGAAGCTCGGCAAAACGAGCATCAAATCGAGCCGCTTCTGTCTCGGCACCGGGATGAACGGTTCGAAGCGCCAATCCAACCATACACGCATGGGAAAGGAGAAATTCGAGGCGCTGATACAGGAGTCCTATGACCGCGGAATACACACATTCGATCTCGCAGATCTGTATGGGACACACCCATACGTGATGCCTGCCCTGAAGGGAATTCCTAGAGACAAGCTAACGCTTATCACCAAGGTCTGGTTCAGGCCTGGCGGTCTGCCGGAGGATGAGCGTCCGAACGCCGACGTGGTGGTGGCTCGTTTTCTGAAAGAAATTAGCACGGACTATCTCGATCTCGTGCTGCTGCACTGTGTAACATCCGCCAAATGGCCCGAAGAATTGCGCAGGCAGATGGACATCCTCAGCAAGCTTAAAGAAAAAGGTGACATTCGCGCTGTGGGTGTTTCATGCCACTCCCTTGAGGCGCTGGAGGCTGCGGCAGCGGAACCGTGGGTTGATTCAGTTCACGCGCGCATCAATCCGTTCGGCATGAGCATGGATGCAACTCCTGAAAAAGTGGTCCCCGTGCTGAAGAGGATTCACGAAGCAGGCAAAGGCGTTGTGGGAATGAAACTTGTCGGCGCAAGCAAGCTGCGGAATGAACCTGAAAAGAGGGCGGAGTCCATTCGCTATGTGTTAAACCTCGGTTGTGTGGACGTTTTGAATGTAGGATGTGAAAAGATCGAGGAGGTTGATGATATTGCTGGCATTGTAAGCAAGGTGCGAGTCTGAGAAGCATTGCGAATTGCCTACCCGCTGCTGCGTGGACTGGCGGCGATGACCTCAGCGAAAATGCCGAGTACCTCACTGCGCGACAATGAGCCAACCAGCCTGTTCTCCTTGAGCGTGTTCACCACGGGGATGTTCCTGATCTCGCTTGCCAGGACCACCGGCAATACATCGAGCAGCCTTTGGTTTGGGGTGACGCACTGCGGCGGAGGGCGCATGATATCGTAAGCGATCACTCCAAGGCACTGACCCTCAGAACCCAGATACTCCTTCAAATCCTGCAGCGCCAGGACTCCCACTAGTTGGTTCTTACCATCAACCACCGGCAGAAAGTTATTCGCGCTCGTCAGGAATCGGTCCGCGACTTCACGCAGCAACGCGGTTTCGCGAACCGGGGGCACCGGCGCTCGCATCAGGTCGCCGACCGTTCGCTCCATGGCGGCCTCCGATGCAGTCGCATCCTGGGACACGCTGAGCCCCTTCTGTCGCAGGGGCTCGGTATAAATAGATTCCGGATGAAACCGGCGGGCGACCAATGTTGAAACCACACAAGCGAGCATCAGCGGCGGCATCAGCGAATAATCGAGTGAGATTTCAAAAACCATGATGATTGCCAGGAGCGGTGAGCGGATCGTGGCGGACAGCATGCTGCCCATCCCTACCAGCGCGAACGCCGTGACCGGTGTAGCATAGCCGCCATAGGCCGCCTGTAACGCCAGGCCGAACGCCGCACCGAGCGCAGCCCCAAGAAACAACGTGGGAGTAAACACACCACCCACGGCTCCCGAACCGACAGCGGCTGAGGTCGCCACGAGCTTCGCCGCAAACAAACCCGCCAGGAACAGCAATCCCTTCGTATAATCTGTGAACGTCTCGTGCAATATAGCGTTTGTCGTGCCGTAGCCATTGCCCCACACACCGGGAAATTGAATGGCAAGCAGACCCACAATCAGCCCGCCAATCGCAAGCCGAACGTATATCGGCGCGTGAATACTCTTGAATGCGCGCTCGGAGAATCCCACCAGCTTCAGGAATCCAGCCCCCACCGCACCTGTCATCACACCGAGAAACACAAACCAGGGAAGCTGCCAAATGTGCGTTATCGGAAATGGGGGAACGGTGTACCAGGGCTCGATTCCAAAGAAACTCCGCGAAACCATGCTTGCGATCACCGATGAAAACACAAGGGGCGCAAATAGGTTCATCGAGAAGTTCCCCAAAACGATCAGTGCCGCAAATACCGCTCCGGAAATTGGTGCGTTGTAAGCCGCTGCCATGCCCGAAGCCGCGCCGCAACCCACC
This sequence comes from uncultured Verrucomicrobiota bacterium, assembly GCA_964401575.1. Lineage (GTDB taxonomy): Bacteria > Verrucomicrobiota > Verrucomicrobiia > Limisphaerales > UBA8199 > CAYNZC01. The sequence goes on along the minus strand of CAYNZC010000029.1, from coordinate 3,981 downwards.
AGCAATCGAAGCCGGTACGGATGCCACCGGGCCAGTTGACCCCACTTCGAGGCAAGAGTAGCAGTAAATTGAGATATTGCGCCCTCCCGCCCGATAGAGCCGCCGGAACTGATGCTCGTGAGCGACGAAATGGCTTTAATAAGCGCGCTTCGAAACGGCAGCCGTCCGTCTCCGGCAATGATCACTTCAAGAATGTTGCTGGAGCGTTGGGGGCCTGCGAGCCGCAAGCCCCAGTAGAGTATCAGCCCGGCAGCCAGGCCTCCAAAGGTGGGAATCAGCACTCGTTCCCAGGGGGAGAGAATTTGGGCAACCTCAAACGGGTCGCCGGATCGTCTTGTAAAAAAGATCTTGATGGCCTCGTTTCCATGGAAAAAGGCCAGATTCACCAGCCCCCCAATGACCCCCACCCCACCGGCCAGGACCAGGTGAAAGGCATCTTCACTGAATCGAAGCTTCTCACGAACCTTTAGAGCACGCTGCCAATTGCGGCGCACCACATCAAGAAGCGAGCTGGCGAACTTTCCATTTGTAGGCCAATGCACCCCCATAAGTTAACAGGAAACCTACAGAAAGGCCAACGCCGCTTGCATGTCGCATCGTGACTGCTTTGTCCCAGTTCAATACCGCTCCCCTTCTATAAACCCAGGCAATCTGATCGTTCCGGAACGCTTCTTTCCCTGTAGCCCGATTGTTTTCCGGCCCTGGTCCCGCTCCCCGAAACAGTCACGATCACGCAAGACACAATCTTGACGAGCGGGCTTTTGCCAGCAACAGTGAGCGCATGTACAAGGTTATCGGAAGTGATGGCAAAGAGTATGGTCCCGTTTCCGCCCAGCAACTGCGCGAATGGATCGCCCAAGGACGGGTTAACGCCGAAACCAAAGTGCTTGTCGAAGGAACGACCTCGTGGCGGCCACTCTCAGACTTTTCGGAGTTCATGGTCGGAGCTGCGCCCTCACCTGTTGCCGGAACAGCATCGCTTCCACCCGCTGCAGCAAGTCTCCTCTCTGCGGCAAACGAGGTGAGCGGGCCCGCCACGGGTCTAATGGCGACTGCGATCATAGGCTTTCTCTCCCAACTCGCATCGTTGGTCATGCATTTTGCCGGATGGGGTGGACAGATGATGCAGATGCCTGGAGGCGGATCTTCGGTCCCGCCGGCTGTTGCGATGATGATGTCGGGTACCTTTGCGGTAATATCGGGTATCGTTGGCATCGTTCTTAGTGGAGTTATTTTCTTCGGGGCAGTGAAGATGAAGAAGCTGGAGGGACATGGCTTTGCCGTGGCATCCAGCATTCTTGCGGCGGTCCCATGTTTGTCGCCCTGCTGTCTCATCGGACTGCCTGTTGGCATTTGGGCGATGATCGTGCTGTTCAAACCCGAGGTCAAAGCGGCGTTCGATCAAAATACTTAGAGATGAATCGCAGCCAGACACGCATGCCTCCGCGCATTGGTTCCACTTCGCGTGGCTCAACAGTGGCATGGCTGCTTGTTGCGGGAGTCGCGTTGGCTTTTGCCTGCGTTCTATTCCTTTTCAACCCGCAGGAACATGGCTTCTACCCATTTTGTCTTTTTCATCGAGTCACCGGATTGCTTTGCCCGGGTTGCGGTTGCCTCAGAGCCACACACGAGCTTCTGCATGGCAATCTAGCCATGGCATTCCGCCTGAATCCGCTTTATGTGATTGCGCTGCCACTGATTATCTACGCCCTTTGGCGAAGTGTGACTGCAAGGAAACGCAACCAGATCGCGATACCACCGCACCCGTGGACTATCTGGGGATGCATGACGGTGATCATTCTGTTTGGCATTCTTCGAAATCTCCCGGCTCTGCGGGAATTCGCAGCCTTCACTCCATGATGTACAGAATCATTGGCGGGGATAAACAGGAATACGGACCGTCATCGGCTGACGAAATCCAGCAGTGGATTGCCGAAGGGCGACTAAATGGAGAGACCTTTACGCGACTGGACCCGGACGGACAGTGGCAGCCATTGGCAAATTTCCCGGAGTTCCTCGCTGCGCTGGAGCAACAGGCTCGTGCCCTGGGCAAACAGCCGCCGCCGCCGCCGATTCCCGCTGCACTGCCACGAAGCGATTTGAATGTGAGTGAAGCGCTGGGCCGCGCTTTTCAACTGTGGACAGCGAATTTCAGCCTTTTTTTTGCTGTCAGCTTCATCGTGTGGACCATCGGAATGGCCTTGCAGTTTCTCCCATTCACCGCACTGCTGTATTTGCCCCTGCGCGGAGTCCTCTATGGCGGTTTGTTCATTGTCGTACTGCGGCGTTTGCGCGGGGAAGAAACATCCCTCGGTGAAGTTTTTGCCGGATTCGGAGCACGGTTTACCCAACTCGTGCTGGTTGGCATGACGGTGTCGGTCCTTTCTTGGTTTGGCTTTCTCTTTTGCGTTGTTCCCGGGGTTTACCTATCTGTGCTCTGGGCCCTGAGCCTTCCGACAGCCGCAGACCAGCAGGTGGATTTCTGGGGCGCAATGGAGCGCAGCCGAAAGGTTGTGGCCGCGCAGTGGTCGAAAGTCTTTGTCCTCGCTCTGATTGCGTTTCTGCCTGCGATCCTGACAACGGCTTATGCCGAGCTGAAAGTCGCCACCGTGCTGTACGAAGCATTGCAACCATTGATGCCCGCATCTGGCTGGCCGGATATCACGGTGCTTTTCAAGGAATCGAATCGTGTGGCTGCCGAATTCGCAAAAACGGGAATGCCCTTGCTCCTTGCAGCAAAGTTCACCCTGCTGTTCAACCTGCCTTTTGGAGTAAGTGCAATCGCACTGGCGTATGAAGATCTCATCGGAAAGCCAGCCCGACGCCGTGATTAACCGCGAGACAGCTCTGACTCTGATGGCCTCTAATATGGCTGTTCCAGGCACAGGCACTTTCCTCGCAGGCCGAAAAATTGTTGGAGCAGTCCAGATTCTTCTTGGAATGGCCGGGATGGCCGTGACGATTATCTTCGGCTCCAGGATGGTGCTTTGGATGATGTCAAACTGGTCTCGCCTGCATGATCCCTACGGTGACCCCATCGAGAGTCTGAATGCAATCTGGATAGCCGCGCGATGGCCACTCGCCGGCATCGCTGCGTTCGCTTTTGCGTGGATTTGGGCTTTCCTTGATAGCCTTGGCATCCTCCGCAAAGCCACCCCACGCCCCTGAAGATGACACCAACGGCTCAATTTCTCGAATCGACTCGAAAACCACTAATAATCACTAAATAAGCGGAATACTCAGAGAAGGAAAAATGGTCGGGGCGGTGAGATTTGAACTCATTTAAGCCATCCGGCCTAAACCCTTGAAAATAGGCCATCCTCAATAGATTCAATGGCGAAAGCCACCTAGGCCACTTTCCGCAAGATGCAAGGAAATGCGCCTTTTACGGGTTTTCCTGTTAGGAATTGTAAGGAAAGAAAAGTCATTGAACTTTTAGGCCATCGGCGTATAAACGGACGCATACCCGCAAACCCTGAAGCGGTCATCGGGACATGATCCCAAGACGGGCGTTGCCGGCACGTAAAAACGGCACAGAAAACATGGAACAAACAAAACTCAAAAGGTCGGGCCAACGTCCGCTGGCATTCACTGGCGAACAACTCCTTGCTACTGACGATAAAACACTCAACTCCACACGATGGACGAAGGTATCGGTGCACAAAACCAAGGCGGGGAGATTCGTGGTCGGTGTCGGCCACATGACATGCTGGCAGGGTGAGTCCGATTCCTACAAGGCTGAGGCGTTCGATTCACTTGATGATGTGATTTCCTACATCGAAGAGAACGCGCCGAACTTGGCCGGCTATGCTGCCAACGCATTGGGCGTAGCCGAACATATCGAGTAGAACCGTAGTCGGACTACAACTCGAGAACATCCCGTCTTAATCGGCGGGGTTTTTTGTGCCTACGTTTAACGGAGCGCGGCTTTTGCGAGGTGGGTGGTATGGTTGGACGTTGAAAAATCCCGACGCCCTATAA
>CAYNZC010000028.1:316-37859 GCA_964401575.1 uncultured Verrucomicrobiota bacterium | reverse complement strand
GCCGCACACACTACCCACCCCAATACCCTTTGCAAGAGATTTTTAAAAATATTTTGAAAAATTGACTTCGACGTCCCTAGCCCCAAGGACAGAGGCCTCAATCCTGGGAAAGGGAGGGAGTACAGTCGTTCCCGTAAGAGTTTGCGCCTACATTGCAGCGGACTAAATGAGAGCCGATTAGAGCCTTTTCATTCGGATGCATCTGGCTTTACTTGCAAAAGTTTTGGACAAAAACTTTGTGCTAATGAGTTTTTCCAATGTGCTTCAACGAGGCCGTAGATTGATTCTCATTTCGTTGCTCGGGATATCCTCCCCAACAGACGCTGGAACAACCTTCCGGAACAACGAACACTATCATCCGAAGCGGCTGCTTATTACGTATCGGTCGGCATCGGACGGTGTCCAACTCGAGAATGTGCATAGAGCGTATGCCGTGAAAGTTCAAAAACACCCCCGCACGCGACTGCACGTTCTTACTTTGCCCGAGGGTTTCAGCGTGAAACGAGTGGCGGAGGACTACGTGAGCACGGGCCTGGTCGAGGTCGCAGAGCCGGATTTTGTAAGACAGATTAATGCCACTCCGAACGATCCGAGTTACCTGGATGGAAAACTTTGGTGGCTTGATAACAAGGGGCAGAATGGAGGCTTGATCGGTGCGGATATCAATGCCCCGGACGCTTGGGACACCCTTTCTTCGGCTGAAAACATCGTAGTAGCGGTGCTGGACACAGGCATTCGTGCAACTCACGAGGATCTGGCTCAGAACATCTGGACTCATGCAGCAACAGGTGGGTATGGATGGAACGCGCTCGCACAGACAGAGCTTCCGGCTGACGACGAGGGGCATGGCAGCCTTGTGGCCGGAGTGCTTGGCGCCGCCGGCAACAATGGCAAAGGAGTCACCGGTGTAGCTTGGAGCGTAAAGCTCATGGCATGCAAATGCTTTGACAGTCACAGGCTGGGTTACGACTCGGACATCATAGCCTGCATCGATTTTGCCCGAACCAATGGGGCCAGAGTGATCAACGCAAGCGTCGGCGCATATTCGTATTCCCATGCTCTTTCAAACGCCATTTACGCTGCCCGCACGGATGGGATTATTTTCGTGGCTGCATGTGGCAATGATGGTCGGAATATCGATTTTCAGCCCTACTATCCAGCATCGTATGAAATCGACAACATTGTCTCAGTGGGCTTTAGCTCTCGACATGATACGCCGGGAACGATATCGAACTTTGGCACGAATCACGTGCATCTTGTGGCTCCGGGAGAGGCGATGTACTCGACTTTTTTTGCTTCGGACGCCTCTTACCTCGGTGGTGCGTTTCTTGTTGGAACCTCCCTGGCAGCTCCGCAGGTTTCTGGAGCACTGGCGCTAACACTCGCCCGGTTTCCGGGCGAGCCCCATACACTCAGTATTCAGCGTTTGCTGGCAGCGGTTGACTCCATCCCCAGCCTGGATGGGCGCTGCAAAACAGGGGGAAGACTCAATCTAAAGCAGCTTCTCAACCCGGCCATTCACCTGAGAATAACCGGCACGGGCGTGGAATGGATCATTGAAGGGCGCACCTCACCACAACGAATCTGTATCATCGAGTCTTCTCCCGACCTGCAGAACTGGTCTGTAGCGGGGGTAAGAGTCAGCGGAAGCAATGGGCGGTTTGAGTTTTCCGACTTCTTCGGCAACCTGGACCGAGGTTTTTACCGGGTATTGTCGCCTGAGTAACTTATTCCCGGATGCCTATCTCAGCCCATATTCTTTCAGCTTGTATTGCAGCGCTCTACGACTGATTCCGAGCGCTTTAGCTGCAGCCTCACGATTGGATGATACGTGTGCGAGCGTTTGACGGATGAGCAGCTTTTCGACATCGCGCAAAGGTGTTCCCGGGCGAACGACAAAGGTGGGGGTATGCGCCTCGTGGTGCCGCAAAAAATCCGGCAGATGTGTCACCTGTATGACAGGCACGGGACACGTAAGCACCAAACGCTCAATGACATTTCGCAATTCGCGCACGTTGCCGGGCCAGTTATATCGTTGGCAAAGCTGCAAGGCCTCTTCGGACATGCTTTTTCTGCGGCGCTTGTGGCGACTGGCGAAAAGCCGCAAAAAATCCTCGACAAGCAAGGGGATGTCCTGAGGCCGCTCTCTGAGAGGTGGCATCTGGATAGGGACAATCTGGAGGCGATAAAACAAATCTTCCCGGAAGGCGCCCTTTTTGACCGCCTCCCGCAGGTTTTTGTTTGTAGCTGCCACCACACGGACATTCACCCGAAGGAGTTCCGAGCCGCCGACCATTCTGAAGCTGCCGTCCTCGATCACGCGGAGCAGATCCCCCTGCCCTTTGGGCGAAAGATCCCCGATTTCATCCAGGAAGAGAGTGCCGCCATCGGCAAGTTGAAATCTTCCGAGCTTGTTTGAAACCGCGCCCGTGAACGCACCCCTTACATGGCCAAACAATTCAGCCTCAATAAGTTGTTCGGCAAAAGCGGCACAGTTCACCGACACGAACGGCTTGGTGGCTCGCGCGCTCTTGTTGTGGATGCACCGGGCAACGATTTCCTTCCCAGTGCCGCTTTCACCCTCAATGAGCACAGTCACATCGCTATGCGCGACTTCGTCAATCAGCCGGCTGATCGCACGCATCGGGGGGCTGTCCCCTATCAGATCCGATAAACCGGCTTGGGACATTAGCCGTGCGCGAAGTTCGCTGTTTTCGGCCACCACCGCCTGAAGTTCCAAGGCTTTCTGAACAAGGATGCGCAGTCGTTTCAGATCGATAGGTTTTGAAAGGTAATCATATGCACCCGTCTTCATGGCGACTACCGCGTCTTCGATGGTGCCGTAAGCGGTCATCAAAATGAACAGGGTATCTGGGTGCGCTTCTCTGACTTTCGTGAGAAGTTCCGCTCCACTGAGCGCGGGCATTTTGATATCGGACAGAATCAGGTTATAGGGCTTGTGACGCGCGATTTCGAGCGCAGCCATGGGATCCGTCAAAGCGTCAACGCTGTAGCCGTCGCGGCGAAGCGCCTCCTGAATTCCCGAGCACAAACCCTGCTCGTCATCCACGACCAGCAGACGCACCCTGGACTTCTCTACGACCGGAGTTTGCGCTTGGGATTTGATGTCACTCATTGAGAGTTGATGTGAAGCTTCACGGGCAGAGACATCCTGAACAAAGCGCCGCCACCAGGCTGATTCTCGGCATTGAGGCAACCTCCGTGTGCGGTAACGATTTGCTGCGCGATCCACAGTCCCAAGCCGCAACCTTCTTCCTTGGTCGTAAAGTAAGGATCGAATATCGACGCCAGTTTCTCCTCCGGGATTCCCGGACCATTGTCCGAGACTTTGAAAGTCATGGCGGTGTCGGTTGAAGAGATTTCGACTCGAATTTCACCGTTCCGTTTTACGGCCTGAATCGCGTTAATGACCATATTCACCAGCGCCTGGGTGAGGCGCACCTGGTCGGCCTGCAGCAACGGCAAGTCGCTTGGGGCGGAAAGGTGAATTTGGATGTCTCTCGCTGCAGCCTCCGGGCGAAGCAGATCGCAGACGTGAGAGGCCACCTTGGCCGCAGACAAAGGAGCCGGATCAAGGGCAGACGGACCAGCGAGCTTGAGAAAGTGGCCGACGATGCTTTCGAGCCGGTGCAGTTCACCACGAATGATTTCCAGCCGTGAGGCCAATTGCGAAGCGATTTGGGGTGATGCCGAGACCAAATCCTCCTCAAGCAGTTGCACATGAACGTCCAGCGAGCTCAGGGGGTTTCGGATTTCATGCGCCAGTCGGGCCATCAACCGCTCCAGCAACACGCGTTTCTCAGTAACAGCCTGCTGCGCGCGGTCAGGATCAAGGGTGTCTGCAAGAATAGGATCCACAATTGCGTGAGTTTACCTTTGCGAGAGTGAGAATCCAAGCCTCCAGGCGATCAATCCACCCTCAGTGCCTGTTCCAGGACTTGTGGCAAATGGTTGGACAAAGCTGACTCGCTTGCCAGAAGCGTGATACCTGCAGCCTTTGTGAGGTCCTCCAGGTCCTGCTTACCTTCGGCGTAAAAAGCAACCACGGGCAGGTGGTGGGTTGACGCATTCTGCCGGAGTTGTGCGATGATTTCGATCACATTGGCGCGCGATGACTCCAGATCTGCAAACAACAGCAAGGGCCCGGTGATCTCGGCTGTCTGAATGAGGGCTGAGGGGTCCTCGACGACCTGAACGCGATAGCCGAGATCCTGCAACCGGTTCACAAGCTGAGTGCCGGGGAGGAGTCTTTCATACAAAACCAATGCAAGCGGTTGCGTCATGCAAGAGTAGGATAGCAGGGCTCGGCACGTTGGGAAAGTCACTTGTTATGTGCAGTCGTGCAGATAAACTTAGAATCGACCCTCAGGGTGTGAATTCCGCGCGTTCTGCAGGGCATCCCTCCCAACACAACCAGCGGACATGCATTATGGTTGAGCACTTCGTGCGTCTTGCGTCTGAACGGCATCCAATAGCAATGTCTGCGGACCTCAGATTTGCGCGGCCGATGCGAAGGAAACTCTGCCAGCAGAAGTTGGTGATTTCTTCTTGCATGGTGCCTTTACTTTCGGTTCACTGTTACAAGACTGCCTGAACCACAATAAAAAGCACCATGAGCAGCACAATTCACACTGGTTTGCTGGCCGGAGGAAACTGGATCATTGACCAGGTCAAGATGATCGACGTCTATCCGGAGCCCGAACAGCTAACAAATATCAGGAGGCAATCCCAAGGCACAGGGGGCGCGCCTTATAACGTTCTCGTGGGCCTCGCAAGGAGCGGAGCACCCTTTCCTCTTTATGCAGCGGGAATGGTTGCGGACGACCCGCTGGGGCGGGAGATACTCGCGGATTGCAGGCGGCACAGAATCGACACTCGACACCTATGCACCACGAAGGAGGCACCTACGTCCTATACCGACGTGATGACCGAAATTCGGACGGGGCGGAGGACATTCTTCCACGCTCGCGGTGCAAACGCCCTGTGGCGTGGGGACGGTCTTGATTTTGCTCGTTTTCATCCGCGGATTTTTCACCTGGGCTACCTGCTTCTTCTGGATGCGTTGGATGAACCGGATTCGAAGTTCGGCACGCGTGCGGCACGACTCCTGGCCGCCGCTCAAGACTCGGGCATCAAGACCAGCGTGGACGTCGTCAGCGAGGACAGCGACCGTTTTGTGAAGATTGTGAATCCCGCCCTAGCCCATGTGGATTATTGCATTCTCAACGAGATTGAGGCCGGGAAAACCACCGGGTTCAGGACCCGCGATGCCAGCGGCACGTTGGACACCGTGGCACTGCGCCACGCAGCCGGGGCGCTCCTCCAACAAGGGGTCCGCGAGTTGGTGGTCATTCATTTCGCCGAGGGCGCATTTGCGCGAACCCGGCGTGGCGAAGACGTTTGGCAGCCCGCGCTCAACCTGCCGGAGGGTTATATCGTTGGCACAGCCGGCGCCGGAGACGCGTTTTGCGGCGGTGTGCTCTGGGGCCTTCATGAAGGCTGGAAGATCGAGCGCTGCCTGCTTACGGGGGTCAGTCAAGCCGCCGCGTCGTTATCTGACGCCACATGCACAAACGGAATGCGGCCGTTGCGAAGCGCGCTCGCCTTGGCGAAAAAATACGGCTTCGGAAAGCACCTCGCCCGCGGAATGACCGCTTAGTTAAGCTACCCGATTCCAACGCGCTACAAGCCCGCCAAAGCCCGTGCTTCAGCGAAGGGCGCCACCGGCCGTTCCAATTCCGCAGCAATCCGCACCACCCGCTCAATGAGTTGTCGGTTGTTCGCAAGAATCGTTTTCCGGGAATCGTAATAGATCGAATCCTCGATCCCAACCCTAACGTGCCCACCCGCGACAAGTGCCGCAACATTCATCGAGAGCTGAAACTGCCCGATCCCCGCTCCTGCCCAAATTGAGTCTGCCGGCAAACTCGCCACAAGTGACGCCAAACTTCCAATCGTCGCCGGCGCGGTGTTCAGATTTCCCAGCAGCAGGTTGAAATACTTCCGACCGCGAATCACACCGTTTCTTTCGAGATACTTTGCGAGGGTGATCATTCCGGAGTCAAACACCTCCAACTCGGGCCTCACCCCCTGCTCCTTCATGGCCATGGCAAGCCGTTCCACCATCTCGATCGAGTTTGTGGAGGCACCACTCAAGAAATTTAGGGAACCAAGCGTCAGGCTCGACATATCCGGCCTGCCGGGCGGATCAAGGTAAAGCACCGCTGACCTGCGCTCAAAGTCGCTCCAGTTCCGCCCGGAAGTGGTTGCACAACAAATCAGTTGCGGTCTCTCTCGCCGAATTCCCCGGATGATCCTGTCATAAAGCGCGGGATCGGGCGTCGGGAGGCCCCGGGAATCCCGCGCGTGCAGATGCACCATGCGCGCGCCCGCATCACACGCCTCCACAGCCGCTTCGATGATCTCCTCCGGCGATAAGGGCACATGTGGCGTTTGTGTACGCGTCGGAATCATTCCGGTGAGGCAAACGTTGATGATGAGTGGCGGATAAGGGGCGAGCGGGTGAGCGTCATTGCTAATAATGTAAGCGAGCCTGCCTCGCTCACGCTCCTCGATTTCGGAGAAATATGCCTCCAGATCCGTTTCAAGAGTGGTCCAGTGATCCACATCCTCGATGCCGAAGGAGCAGAGCTTTTTCAACCTGCCCACCTCGCGATACCCGAAATGCTTCTTGTACCACAGTATCGTGTCCGGGCGATCGGCGTTTGTTGTAAGTTTTTTAACCCCCGCTGCATGCATGACCCGCATTCGTTGTTGCTGAAGGGCTTTTCCTATTCCCATGCCGCTGTACTCAGGCAGAACCCCCAGAAGCGTCGTCTTTCCCCTGCCGGGCCCCAGGATCTTGTAACCCGCCGCCCCAACGATCATCCCTCTCAACCTCGCCACAAAGAAACAGGAAAGGTCCAACTCTCCCATCTCGACAGAGGGAACGTGATGCATATTGAAAGGCCGCATGACATTGAGGATGGATTCCCGGTCGCCAGCGCCGGCGGGATTAATAGTGAAATTCATGGGTGTGTTTTCAGTTTCAGGCCGTGTCGTCGCGTGACCCACCTGCACAGGTCGTCATACATGGCGCGGGCTTCGGGCTTTCGCGACGTTGCCATTTGCAGCAAAGCGCCACCGCCTTCGTAGTAGGCCACGGAAGAACTCGCTTCCACACCATCGCGCGTGAACGCTGCCAGATATTTGTAGAATCGAGGACGGAATGTTTCAGGCGAGGTTAGCGCTCGGCCATCCACCTCGAATTCCAATCCAAGCCCGCGAGCCCCGGCAAAAGCGGTGGCATCAGCCAGCCGCGAATCAGGAACCTTCCCGGGATGGAAAAAATGATTCGGTTGCTGCCACGCGTAGTCAAACCCAAGTTCGCGCCAGCGTGCCGCCCCCCTCGAATTCCAATAAGGAATCCAATAGAAACTCAGGCCGCGCTTCCGAATAGCTCTTGCGACCTCCGGCAGAATGTCCTCGGCAGCCGACGCCTGCTCTGCGACCCAATAGAAGCCCGCCAAGTCCAGGTTCTTAAACCTTGCCTCGCGCCACAGTCTTAGCGCCTGATCCATGTGCCACTCACAGGCGGCAATCCGGTCCAACGGCTGGTTGAAATCAAGAGGTGTGCCGGCAACGGACCCCCAATTCGTCTGTCCGCGGATGGGCTCGGGCATTGTCAGCACCACCTTTCGCCGGGCTGCTGGCGGCCCGATCCGGTCAATAACCTTACCAACCACAGAGTCCAACGCCCCGAGGGCATTGGTTTCTGAAAAATTTCGCTCCAAAAGCCATCGCCATTCCTGCTGCCGCGCAGGCGACCCGCCATAACCCACCGAGTAATGGTGCCGCTTTCCGTCCTTGAACTCGATGAATAGGAATCCGTCAAAAAGCCACTGCTCAGGGCCGTCATCCGGCTTCCATGAAACATACGCCGCGAGTTGGTCCGCGTTCCACTCCAACCGATGCCGTCCGCCCTGGTAAATGAGCACAAGGTCGGAGATATGCCCCGGCTTTTCGGAGCGGAAAGGGAGGTATCCATCCGCCGGCAAGGCGCGGTCGCACATCAATGACGCCAGCAATAAAAAGAGGCCGGCCTGCATGTTGTGAGATCGAGACTTCATGGCGGGCCGAAATGTCCGCAAGTCGCCGCCTCTCCGTCAATAGCAATCTGGTGGAGCCTCACGTATGCACTCGCGCTTGCGTGCCACTGCGCTTTAAGTATTCTGCGCCGCATGAACTTGCTTCTGGTTGCCGGCCGATTAATTGATCCATCCTCCGGAACGGATGCCGTGTCCGATGTTCTCGTCATCAACGGCCGGATTGCAGCTGTTGGCGCCGAGGCGGCAGCCAAGGCGCCGACAGAGACCGAACGTATCAACCTGCGCGGACGGATTGTTTGTCCCGGGCTGATCGACCTGCATGTGCATTTGCGCGAGCCGGGTCAAACGTCGAAGGAAACCATAGCCACTGGCACTGCGGCGGCGGCCCGCGGAGGCTTCACCTCTGTCGTTTGCATGCCAAATACCAGCCCGGCCATTGACAACCCCGGCACCGTCGCGTTAATCCAGGACACTGCGCAAGCTCAGGGCAAGGTCAATGTCTATGTGGCTGGAGCAATCACGAAGGACATTGCGGGGGAGGAAATGGCCCCGATCGGTTCGCTCAAAAAAGCGGGAGTAGTCGCCATCACCGATGATGGTCACTGCGTGCAGAACCACGAACTCATGCGTCGTGCCATGCAATACGCCGATATGTTCAACCTGCTTGTAATGGATCATTGCCAGGATTACTCGCTTGTCACAGACGGCGTTATGCATGAGGGGATCTGGAGCACTGCGCTTGGCCTTCGCGGATGGCCCGCCGCAGGCGAGGAGATGATGGTCGCCCGCAATATCCTGCTCGCTGAAACGACCGGCGCCCGCATTCATTGCCAGCACATCAGCACAGCAGGCAGCGTGGCCCTGTTGCGGGATGCCAAGAGGCGGGGCGTTCGCATCTCGGGTGAAGCCTGCCCGCATCACTTCACCCTTACGGATATGGCGGTCTCCGGGAGCGAGAAGTTTTGGGCCAAAGATGGCTTGGGGGTCCCGCTTCTGCAACAGGCATCCCCCCTGCCCTCATGGCCCGCCTACGATACCAATCTGAAGATGAATCCTCCGCTCCGCTCAGCTAGGGATCGCGATGCCGTTCTGGAGGCGATCACCGACGGCACCCTGGAGGTGATTTGCAGCGACCACGCGCCCCACTGCGACTACGAAAAGGAGGTGGAGTTTGATTATGCTCCCTTTGGCATCATTGGTCTGGAGACGGAGTTGGCGCTGGCCCTGATGCAGCTTTACCATACCCACCGGATGCCCCTGCCGGACTTGATCGCCCGATTTACCACTGGCCCGGCGAGATTGATCGGTCTGAATAAGGGCACCCTTGCCCCAGGTGTCGATGCCGATATTACTGTGATTGATCCCGAGCTGCCCTGGTCATATGACAAACTCTCGATTGCAAGCAAGTCTTCGAACAGTCCTTTCATAGGCTGGCAGCTAAAGGGGCGAGCTATCATGACGATCGTCAAGGGCAATGTGGTTTGGGATGAACAAAACGAGGCCTCATCCGTCTAATTGGAAACGTATGAAGAGATTATTGATCGCAGTATCGTTGCTTGCCGCGTTAATAGGCGTGAACGCCACCGAGTTAAAGTGGTCCACCGATCTGCCGAAAGCCCTCGAAAAGGCGAAAGCGGAGAAGAAGCTGGTTTTGGTCAACTTCACCGGCTCGGACTGGTGCGGATGGTGCATCAAGCTGGACAGGGAAGTTTTCTCGAAGGATGAGTTTGCCGCCTACGCCGAGAAAAGCATCGTTCCTGTGAAAATCGACTTCCCGCGCCGCGTCGATCAACCAGCCGAACTCAAAAAAGCGAACCGCTCCCTCCAGGAGAAATACGAGATACGAAGCTTTCCTACCATCGTTGTGTTGGATGCTGAGGGCAAGGAGATCGGCAGGCTGGGTTACCGTCCCGGAGGTCCCAAAGCCTTCGTCGAAGCCCTCGAAAAACTCAAGAAATAGGGTTGAAGCAGCAGATCTTTGCAATCATGTCCCTCCGCGCCTCATAGGGCGGAGGATTTTGAATTGTTTGTGCTTCAGCAGTTGCGCCTGGAGATTATTTCTCCCTGTGCTTGCTGGGTTCTTTGCGCCTTTGGAGCCAGAAGAGTCCTGCCCTGCCGCCGGAGGCAAATGCATGGCTTGATCCAACGGTTCAGTCCAATCAGTTTTTCCACGCTCTCTCCCCATAATACACATAACCCTGATTTTCCTGCCTGGTCCCCGTGAGGATGCTATGAATGAATCCATTTCTCTCTACCTGGACTGTGTGCAAAATGGCGCGCCTCGGATTTTCCAGCAAAAAGAATTGAGCCCGGCCATTTAGGGCAGAAACATGCAGCATATCCCCTGCCCTTTGTTCTTTGAACTCAATCTCCTCGGACATGTCTTTCCACATGGCATGACTCCGCCCCCACGTTCCTCCTGCGGCGCTTACAAACGGCTTGCCGTTGTACAATGCGGCGGCGTCGTTATACGCTAATACACATAGAAACGAGTTCGTGTTTTGCAGCCACTTGAGCAACTTTTCGCGATGCCCCGCCTCCCGATCGTAGGCGTAGTTGCTGTCGAGAAACGCGATCCGCACAATGTTTGAAGGTATCTCCGAATGCGCATTGATCAGCCCAAAGATGAAGCTGCCCCCGCCGCTGTGCCCATTGAGAACAATGTCAGCGCCAGTAAGCCCCGAGTTCACAATGACGTTTTTAAACACCTGTCGCACCGCGTCATTCCCATGCTTCTTTCGCCATGCCGGCCAGCTTTTTTGCGCCGCTTCCAAATACGCCACCGTCAGGGGCGTGTCTGGGAGCATCTTGCGCAAAAACCGGGTCTGCGCTCCAATGTGTTGAATTTCGTACCTCCATTCGTTGGTGTTCGAAGATTGCTTTCCCACCGTCTCCTCGATCGAGTTGCCATTAGGCAGTGCATAAAACACCAGCAACGCCTTTCCCTTCGCCTGGTCATCCGCGGGCGCGTCAATCCGCACCCGCACCTCAGGCTCAATGCCGAAGGTCCTCACACACTCCACAGGAACCGGGCTCGTTTCGGCGCGAACCCGATTTATTCCCGTGCCGAGCATAAGCACCCCGGCCATCACACAGGCAAAGCTCTGTCCACCAACGGTCGCGAAAAGCCTGAACTTAGGCAACGACGACCTGTGCGAGCGCCACAGGCAAGATAAACGAAAGAGAGATTGTTCAAATCCGAAAAACGGCGCTGCAGGCAATATCCACATGCACTATGAGGTTAACGCGGTTGCTGCGTCCCGTCCACTGTCCGCAGTAAATTAACAATCTGCCGCCGAGTTGAACAACTAAACATTGACCAAACAGGGAAAAGAAGCGACTAATCATCAAATGAAATCGAATTTCTTGCTGATTGGAGCCATTGCATTTGGAATAATCGGAATCACTGACGCCGCCCCGCGGGCAGGCGTGGGATCAATGGGCGGAGCCGGAGGGGGCATGATGGGAGGCATGCCCAATACCGCTAAGCTTGGAGGTGCAATGGCCAAGATCTTTGGCGAAAAAACCACGTTCACCGCGGATATGGAGAGTAAAACCACTGGTGACAAGGCCATGACGATCCCGGGAAGAATGAGTTTCGACGGAGGCAAATCGCGGACAGAGATCGATATGGCCCAAGCCAAAGGCAACGCGCTTCCGCCCGAAATGGCCGCTCAAATGAAGGCCATGGGCATGGAGAAAATGATTGCCATTTCCCTGCCTGAGAAAAAAATAAACTACATCATTTACCCGGCGATGGAAGCCTACGTGGAAATGGACTTTTCTGAACCTAACTCAAAAACAAAATCCGAAGAGTACAAAGTGAAGACTCAGGAACTGGGTAAGGAAACACTCGATGGCCGCCCAACAATCAAAAGCAAAGTCATTATCAGCGACTCCTCGACGCAGGTTATGGAGGCGATCGTTTGGAACGCCCCAGACCTGAAAAGCTTCCCCGTGAAAGTCGAACAGGAAATGGAAGGAACCACCATAACCACTTCTTTTAAGAACGTGAAGTTCGACAAGCCCGCTGCGTCCCAATTCGAACCTCCGGCAAACTTCAAAAAGCACACGACCATGATGGAACTCATGCAGGAGATGGTGATGAAACAAATGCAGGGCGCCGGAGGAATGAATGGAATGGGCATGCCTCCTCAGAAAGCGCAGAAGCGGTAGAATCCCGCAGTCATAAAACTCATGTCTGATCTCTCAGAAGCAGTGGAGCGCCTCTTACAGCGGCGCAATTACGTGCCGTCCAGGCTTCCCCATCTCCTGCACCAACTCCGTTTGCCTGCGCACCGCGGGCAGGAACTGGAGAGCGTCCTTCAATCACTTGAACGCTCCGGCCGCGTCACGCGGATCAAGGGAGACCGCTATGTCATCCCGCAGCAGGCCGACCTGATCCCCGGGCGCATCCGGATTAACAGGCAGGGGAAAGGTTTTCTCGATCCGGATGACCCCTCGTTGCCTGAAATGGTCATCCCGGAAAGCGCCACCGGCACAGCCATGCACGAAGACCATGTGCTCGTCCGCCGCGACGTGCGCCCGGTGCCGCACGGGAAGCGCGCCACGCCCTCCACTCCCACAGGCACGGTCGTCCGTATCATCCAGCGACGGCGTTCCACGCTGGTTGGGACCCTCCAGCAGGGGCGCAGGTTTCTCTTCGTCATCCCGGATGATCCACGCATCCCCCACGACGTCTATGTTGCCACACCACGAGATGTCGGCAGGCCCGCCCGCATCGGCGACAAGGTGGTCGTAGAACTCGGGGATTGGAATTCCAGAAACGTCTCCCCCGAGGGCGAAATCATCGAGGTCCTGGGCACGCCAGATGAAGAAGGCGTGGACATGCTTTCTGTGCTGCGCCAGTACAGCCTTCCCCTCCACTTTCCGAAGCACGTCCTCCACGAAGCCCGTTCTTTCGGCACAAGCATCAAACCGGAGGATCTCCGCGGCCGCGTTGATTGTCGCAAGGACCACGTCATTACTATAGACCCCGACGACGCCAAAGACTTCGACGACGCGATCTCTATTGAACGGGCCCCGGACAATTGTTGGCGCCTATGGGTTCACATTGCGGATGTTTCCCACTACGTAAAGCCCGGTACCACTCTTGACGAGGAGGCGCGAAAACGCGGCAATTCAACTTACCTCGTGGATCGAGTGATTCCTATGCTTCCGGAGGCTCTCAGCAACGAGCTTTGTTCCCTCAAGCCGGATGTGGACCGCCTCACCAAGTGCGTCGAGTTCGTTCTCTCGGATAACGGCGCCGTGCTTAAGACGGATGCCTACTCTGCGGTTATTCGTTCGAAGCGCCGATTCTCATATCAGGAAGCGTTCGCCATCCTTCAACGCCAACCGGGCGACGCCATTGAAACGATGCTTCACGCTGCCAACCGCATCGCGCAACGCATTCGCAAGGCCAGGTTCCGGGCAGGCTCCCTGGACCTCGACTTTCCCGAGACCAAAATCCGCCTGGATGAGCAGGGACGCGTGCAACGCATCGAGAAGGTTGCAAATGACATCTCGCACCAACTTATCGAGGAGTTCATGCTACTGGCCAATGAAGCCGTTGCCAGCCGGTTGATGGACCGCCGGATTCCCGGAATTTACCGTATTCACGAGCAGCCGGGCGAGGACCGCCTTGCTGAGTTTCGCGAGGAAGTGCTCAGTCACAATATCCCATGCGGCGATCTCCGGAAAAGAACCGAGGTACAGCGCCTCATGCAGCGCCTGAACGATTCCACGCTTGGCCCCGCCCTCAAGATCGGGTTTCTCAAATCCCTTATGCGCGCCCGCTACGCCGCGGAATCCCTTGGCCACTACGGCCTTGCGAAAGCGCGTTATACGCATTTTACCTCTCCGATACGCCGTTACGCGGACCTCGTTGTGCATCGCTGCCTCTTCTCGAACCACAGAAGCTCGATAAACACCCTCAGAGACACGGCGCGCCACATTTCTGATACCGAGCGCAATTCCGATGACGCCGAGCGAGACAGCAGGGACACCAAGATGTTTGCCTTCCTCAAGGCCCAGCTTGCTTCGGGATCCCCTCCCGTTTATGGCGGCCTGGTCACCGAACTGAGAAACTTTGGTTTTTTTGTAGATGTCCCCGAACTGGGAATGAGCGGATTGGTCCCTCTCTCGATGGTTGAGGACGATTTTTTTGTTCTCGACCCCGATAGAAATCATCTTGTGGGCCGCCGCTCAAGGCGGCTTATTCGGGTTGGAGACCGGTTGCCCGTGCAAATCGGGAGGGTCGATACTCACAAGCGCCAGGTGGATTTCAAACTCGCCTCACAGCCAACGAAAACCAGGAGCAAAAGACACTAACTCAGAGTGCACGATGCAACGCTGGCAGATTCCGAATGCGACACGTTGGAATTCTTGAGGGCTTCCTCCTTGCGTCCTAACGTTGAAGCGCCCCGAGTGGAAGCAGGACTCCCCCCGCAACGTATGCCTCCTTACCCAAACGGCATGACATCATGCCTCCTCCTGGATCCTCACATCCACAATTAAATCTGCCGCTATCTGTTCCAGATCCTGCTGCAGGCCGGCGACATCACAGCCCGATGGGAGGAGCAACGTCGCCTCAGCGCGAAACAGTGTCTCTCCCGACATTGCGGCGCTGGATCGCTCGGAATGCAGTTCCTCCAGGTTCACGCCCCGTTTAGCAAGAGCCAGCGATATGCTCCGAATAATCCCGGGCCTGTCCTGCCCTACGATCTCCACTTTGCGGACTTTGCCGGCATCAGGACACTGCCGCTTTGAAGCATCCGAACGCACGACCACCTCCAAACCGTGAGAGGCGAGATTCCCGAGAGCTTTGGAAAGCGCGGCCTCATTTGCTACCGGCACTTCTATCCGCAAAATCCCGGCAAAATAACCCCCAAGTCTGGACATTCGGCTTTCCATCCAGTTCCCATTGTGTTCGGCGACAATGGACGCTATGAACTCAACGAGGCCCGTGCGGTCCTCTCCGATGACCGTCATTACAAGCGAGCGCAGCATGCTAACGATTCCTCCTTTTCGGGGTTCATTTCACGCGATGCGTGTCAGTCCCGCTTGGCACCGCCTGATAAACGCGCACGTAATCCACCACACAGTAATCAGGGAGTTTGGCTTGCTTGATATCCCCGCCCCATGATCCAATTTCCTCGGTCAGCTTGATGAACTCGGGGACTTGTGAGACGCCGCCGTCGCTCGTCCGCCACAACTCCCGGTCATCAAAAAAGAAAACATACTCGTCCCTCGTCCAGAGCAGTCCATAGGTATGCCATCCATCCATGGATTCCGGGATTTCAAACTTCCGTCCGCTTGATTTGTGATCACGACCGTAACCGTCCCAGTGCAGATTCGAAGTCAGGCGACCCGTACGCCACGGCACTTCGACAATGTCTATCTCTGTTCCATCGCGACCCTGATTCCCCACAGTGCTGACCCCATCACACATCAGCCAGAAAGCTGGCCAATGACCGGGTTCTTTGGGCCATTTGCATCGCGCCACATAGTAACCGAACGCGTTCTCAAATTTTCCCTTCGTGTTCACCGCACCACACGTGAAACGATCGCCGTCTTTCTTTGTGCGGAGAATCAGGTGGCCTTTGCCGTCGAGGTAGGCATCTTCTTTAACCCAGAATCCGTCGCGACGCTTCCAATCGCCCAGACGATTCCACTTGGTTTCATCCAACCTGGCGCCGTCAAATTCATCTGCCCATTTAACCTCCCACTTTAAACTCTTGCCGGCAGGCGGCAGGAAAGGCTGCTCATCAGCATGGCAGAGAGCCACAGAAAGTATGGTGAGACTTAAAAGCGAGATGAGCGATCTTTGCATAGGTGAAATTATTCAGGCATTCAAGGTGGATTGCAAGGACGGGAAAAGAATCGTCTCCGGAATCTAGCCTGCAATCCTTTCTCAATCAACTACCCGCCAGTCATCCGCCTGGGATCGCAGTCCCCAGGGGGCAGGATTCATCCCTCCTCGGTTGCAACCAGCTTCGCCAAAACACCCAGATCTTCCAGCGTGGTCGTGTCTCCCTTGATTTCCGAGCCGGCTGCAATCTGTTTCAATAAGCGACGCATGATCTTGCCTGATCGTGTCTTTGGCAGCGCTTCCGCAAAACGAATGTCATCCGGCTTGGCAACGGGGCCGATTTCTTTTGCCACATGCTGACGCAGTTCCTCCTGGAGCCTGGGATCGGGAAACACGCCCGTCTTTAGTGTCACAAAGGCTACAAGCGCCTGGCCCTTGAGCTGGTCCGGACGTCCGACAACGGCTGCCTCGGCGACCTTCTGATGGCTTACCAGGGCGCTCTCGACTTCCGCCGTGCCGATGCGATGGCCGGCAACGTTCAACACATCATCAATGCGCCCGACAATCCAGTAGTAACCATCGCGGTCCTGTCTGCAGCCATCTCCGGTGAAGTACTTGTTCTCCACCTCGCCCCAATAAACCGATTGGTAACGCTTCGGGTCTCTCCAAAGGCCCCTGAGCATGCCCGGCCAGGGTTTGCTGATCACTAACTTGCCCCCACTGTTTCTGGGAACAGGCTGCCCATTGTCATCCACCACTTCGGGAAGGATGCCAAAGAATGGAAGAGTCGCCGATCCCGGTTTCGTGGGCGTTGCGCCGGGCAAAGGCGCTATCATGATCCCGCCCGTCTCGGTTTGCCACCAGGTATCAACGATCGGACAGCGCTTGCCGCCGATATGCTCGTGGTACCACATCCATGCCTCCGGATTGATTGGTTCGCCAACGCTGCCCAACAGGCGTAAGGAAGATAAATCATGCTTATGCGGCCACTCTGTGCCCCACTTCATAAACGCCCGGATAGCTGTAGGGGCCGTATAAAGAATGGTCACTCCATACTTCTCAATGATCCGCCAGAAACGGTCTGGCTCCGGAAAATTGGGGGCACCCTCATACATCAGGCTGGTGGCTCCGTTGGCCAGGAGGCCGTAAACAACGTAACTGTGACCGGTAACCCACCCGATATCTGCGGTGCACCAGTAGGTATCTTCCGGACGCAGATCAAATACATACTTGGCCGTCATGGTGGCGTAGAGAAGATACCCTCCAGTGGTGTGCAGAATGCCCTTTGGTTTTCCAGTGGAACCGCTGGTGTACAAAATGAACAGGGGGGCTTCGCTATCCATTTGCTCCGCCGGACAGTTGGCATCCACTACGGCCATTTGTTCGTGCCACCACTCATCCCTTCCTTCTGTCATGCCGATTGCGGTCCCGGTCCGACGCACCACGATGACCTTCTGAATCGTCCTGGCAAGGAGTTCACCCTCGGTGTTTTTAAGCAAAAGCGCTTCGTCCACATTCTGCTTTAAAGGAACAACCGCGCCCCGCCGGTATCCACCGTCGGCCGTAATGACCACTTTTGCCTCGGAATCAAATATGCGGTCCGCCACAGACTGCGCACTGAAGCCTCCAAACACCACAGAATGAACGGCTCCGATTCGCGTGCAGGCCAGCATTGCCACAGCGGCTTCTGGAACCATAGGCATGTAAATCAGGACACGATCTCCCTTTCCCACGCCATTGGCCTTCAACACGTTTGCGAACATGCACACCTGGTGGTGTAGCTGCTTATAGGTCAACGTGCGCTCCTCAGACGGTTTGTCAGGCCCGGCGGGTTCTCCTTCCCAAATAAGCGCTGCCTTGTTTGCTATGGCAGAGTTCAGGTGGCGATCGAGGCAGTTATGGCTCACATTGAGTTTGCCCCCTTCAAACCACTTCGCGAACGGTGGCTGCCAGTCCAAAACCTTGCTCCAGGGCGCAAACCAATCCAAATGCTTCCGCGCCTGCTCGGCCCAGAAAGCCTCTGGATCGGCAATAGACCTCTCATAATCCTGGCGATACTCCTCGCGCGATCGAACATGCGCGCGGTCGGCAAATTCGGGTGTGGGGATGAAGACACGATTTTCAGTAAGGACGGACTCGATGCCAGAGGAGAGCAAGGTTTGTGTCATGAAATAATAATTACTTTAAGTTTTCCTTACTCTACAACGAAAGTTCCGTCCGTCAAGTGAGCCGTAACGCAATTCACAGAAAAGCCGTGCGCTTCCCTTACCGCCCAACGCCAGACATCGACGAGACCTTGCACCAGAAAAACCTGAACGCAACTCCCGCAATCCAACCGACAGGCTATTTGCTTACAGCCATTTGCGCTGATTGAATCTCCGCGCGAGCTTCGGCCAGTGCCTCCCGGAATCTCGCATTGGACATTAACTGGCGAAAGACCTCCTTGCCCACCACCCGTCCGGCAAAAACATCCGTGGGGTAGTGTTTAGCAATAATCACCCGGTCCCAGCCGATCTGACGTCCAATGCGCAAAATGTCATCCTTCTTTTCCGGCGCGAGTTCGGCAAAGAAAAGGGAATAGACGGTCCCGCGAGTGGAGTGCCCACTCGGGTAGCTGAAGCTCTGATCAACCCTGCCAACTGCCAACTCCGGCTCCAGGTGATGCGGCCGTGGGCGCTTCCAATGGTCCTTGCATTCGTCAATAATGCCGGACATTTGTGTCTTAATGTCGTTGAACAACGCCTCGGTCTTTGGCAGAGCCCCCGGCTTGAACCACTCACCCATTGCGGACTCGAAAAGAAACATCGAAAGGGAGGCGGTTTTTAACGCCGCAGCAACCTGCTCGGGCGTGCGAGCTTTACACACGGACCGAACGGTAGCGAAGTCGGCTTCCTGCTCGGCTGACCCGGATTCCGGCGGCGGAGGCAGCAAGGCAACACCATCCACATGCTCCGGCGAAATAAATCGAGGACGGAGTTGAGCAGGCGGGGCCGCGGCGGAGACTGCCAGGGCGAGGACCAGGCCGATCGAATATAGTGGAATACGAAGTCTATGGAATTGTTTGTGCATAAGAGTTTACAGGAGACTTGATCATCAGCGTTGTTCGGCGAGAGCACGGGCATCGGCGGCGAACTGGTCAACGTCCTCAATCTGCGTGTCCCAACTGCACATGAGACGGGACTCGTCCCAGCCGCCTACGCCTGTGTAAAACTTCCATCCACGTTCGTGCAATCCCTCCACGAGCGTCTTGGGCATTTGCGCAAACACAGCGTTGCTTTGGACGGGATAGGAAATTTTTACCGTGGGGATGCCCTCCAGGCCGGCAGCCAGACGAGCCGCCATGGCATTGGCATGCGCCGCATGTTTCAGCCAGGCGCCGTTCTGCAGCATCCCAACCCAGGGAGCGGACAAAAATCGCATCTTGGAGGCTAGTTGTCCGCCTTGTTTACAGCGGTAATCGAATTCCTTCGCCAGTTGCCGGTCGAAAAACACCACCGCTTCGCCGACACCGATGCCGTTCTTGGTTCCTCCGAAACAAAGAACGTCCACACCACGTTTCCACGTGATCTCTTTGGGAGGCACTTTCAGCGTGGCCAGGGCATTGGCAAAACGCGCACCATCCATGTGCATCCGAAGCCCGTGCCGCCGAGCGGTTTCATGCAGGACATCCAGTTCTGCCACGGAGTACACAGTGCCGACCTCGGTGGCCTGTGTGATGCTGAGTGCACGCGGCTTTGGGAAATGGATGTCCGTGCGCCAATTAACGACCTTTTCAATGGATGCCGGGCTGACCCTTCCCTGCTCGCCGGTGACCAGAAGCACCTTCGATCCGTTAGCAAAGAACTCCGGCGCGCCACATTCGGAGCCTTCAATATGCGCAACTTCATGACAGAGGATGCTGTGGTAGGACTGACAAAGGGACGCAAGAGCGAGTGAATTTGCAGAGGTACCGTTAAACACGAAGAAAACCTCGCAATTCGTTTCGAAAACCTCCCGGATCAGGTCGGATGCCTTCTGGGTCCACAAATCGTTGCCGTAGCTGACCTCGTGCCCCCGGTTGGCCTGAAGCATGGACTCCCAAGCCTCCGGACAAATGCCCGCGTAATTGTCACTTGCGAAGTGCCTGCTTTTGATTGCCGAATCTCTGTGTGCGCCCAGCATGTCCAAAGCCTACCAGGCCCGCAGCGCGATTCCAAGTCAGTTGCTGAGGGTGGCGAAGGTCTTTCAGTGGACAAAACGGCCCGCCTATGGTGAAGTGGGTCTTGATGAAGCGGTTTGATTACCTCGTGCTCGGCAGCGGGATTGCCGGCCTATTCTTCGCCTTAAAGGCAGCGCGTCGCGGGCGCGTGGCGATCATCACCAAAAAGAACAAGGCCGAATCCAACACCAATTACGCACAAGGCGGGATTGCGGCCGTCACGAGCAAAGAGGATTCGTTCGAGCTTCATCTGCGAGACACGCTCGAGGCCGGGGCGGGCCTTTGCAACGAACAGGCCGTACGCACCATTGTCGAGGAGGGCCCATCCTGCATCGCGGAGCTCATCGAACTCGGCATGCAGTTCTCGGAGCGAAAACTCCCGGGTGGAAGCGAATTGGATCTGGGCCGCGAGGGGGGCCACTCGAAACGCCGTATTTTGCATGCAAAAGACATTACAGGCAGAGAGGTCGAACGAGCGCTGCTGGCAGCGGCAGCCAGACAGGAAAACATTTGCATATTCGAAAACCATTTCGCCATTGACCTCATCACGAGCCAGAAGCTTGGATACGTCGGCTCGAATCAATGTCTCGGCGTATATGTGCTGGATGACACCAGTCACGCGGTCGAATGCTTCAGCGCGCCTGTCACGCTCCTGGCAACCGGCGGGTGCGGAAAGGTTTACCTCTACACCACCAACCCGGACATTGCTACCGGTGATGGCGTGGCTATGTCATATCGCGCCGGAGCGCCTGTGGCCAACATGGAATTCATCCAGTTCCATCCCACCTGCCTTTATCATCCCAGGGCCAAGTCGTTTCTGATCAGTGAGGCCGTTCGTGGCGAAGGGGCGGTGCTGAGGAGCCTCGCGGGAGATGCGTTCATGGAGCGCGCTCATCCGCTCAAATCGCTGGCGCCGCGCGATATCGTCGCAAGAGCCATCGACGCCGAAATGAAGCGCACTGGAGCAGACCATGTGCTCCTGGATATCACTCACAAACCCGCTCGGTTCCTCATAGACCGTTTCCCGAACATCTATAAGACCTGCCTCGAGTACGGCATCGACATCACCAAGGAACCGATTCCCGTAGTGCCCGCCGCGCATTACCAGTGCGGCGGAGTGATGACAACCGTGGACGGCGAGACAGCCATCCGCGGCCTGTTTGCTGTGGGGGAGGTTGCCTGCACCGGGTTGCACGGGGCAAACAGGCTTGCCAGCAACTCTCTGCTGGAAGCCCTGGTCTGCGCCCACAGAGCAGCAGAAAAAATCGCGAAAAATCCTCCTGTCGCGCAGAATATCACTATTCCCGGCTGGCAATCCGGCAACGCACACAATCCTGACGAAATGGTGGTGGTGTCTCATAACTGGGACGAGATCAGGCGGGTGATGTGGGACTACGTCGGGATTGTCCGCACCAACAAACGGTTGCAACGTGCGCTCAAGCGCATTCAAAACCTCCAGGAGGAAATCCATGAGTACTATTGGGATTTCTTCGTCACACGCGATCTGCTGGAACTGCGCAACATCGCCACCGTCTCCGAAATCATTGTGCGAAGTGCCTTGAGCCGTCGCGAAAGTCGCGGCCTGCATTACAACCTGGATTATCCACAGGCAGATCCCGCCCTGGCACAAAAGAACACGATGTTGCAACGGGAGGCTTAATAGCCGCAGGCGCCAGAAGCAGCTTCTGGGAACGTCTCGCGACCCCCTCGCCTTGCTTGCTCTATTCGCTGTTTTGGCGTGCGATTCCACGGCAACCCGCTAAGCTAAATGGGTATGTTTGGATTAGCGAATGGTTGTTTTGTGTCCATGACTTGCCTGGCTCTACTCTCCAGCAGCCAGGGGGCAGAGCTTGGCGGCCCCGAAGGCCCGGTTCCGGAAGTGGAAACGAACGTGTTTTCACCTGGTAACTGGGGAATCCAGATTTCGTCGGCTATCATTTCCGAGAATTCCATTGACGAAGTCCTGTCCGGAGATTTTGATTCCGCCGAGGGCGATGCCCGGGGGCAGCTTTATTCCTTAACTCTATCGAGGGTTGTGCATCGGTTTGGAAACCCGCCGGAGTGGTGGTTGCCTTCGGCACAATTCGAACCTTACGTGACACTCACGCTTGTGGACGAGAAAGGCAGCTCTCTATTCCCCGATTACAATGCCGGGATTGGTTTCAGGATTGGAGACTTTCCCTGGAATCGATGGGTCGCCACTACCTTTTACATGGGGCTTGGACTCTCCTACTCCGCCCAGGTTTACGGCAGCGACCGTCAACGGCACCCCGATGAGGACCGCTCACACCTCAAACTTGACTGGCCAATCCAGCTAAGTCTCGCGCTACCCCCCTGGCCACAACACCAGTTGGTTTTGTTCAACGATCACCAGTCCGGAGGACACATCTTCGACGAGGGTGGCGTCAACAGCGTCGGCATCGGTTACCGCTACACATTCTAAGCCTGCCGGGGTGTTTTCCGAAAAGCCGGCTTAACTTGCGCACACACAATCTCTGGTCTATGTGTTTCCCGTGTTCAAAGCATCAGATGCCCTGGTTCTGCTCGGCCACGGCACGGTTCTGAATCAGGATTCGTGCACGACTGTCCTTAGGCATGCGGAATCTTTGCGCATGATGGGTTTGTTCGGCCAGGTCGAAGCAGCTTTCTGGAAACAGGAGCCGGGAATCCAAAACGTGCTGAATCTTATCAGTGCATCCCGCGTGTTCATCGTTCCCATGTTCATCAGCGATGGCTACTTCAGCGGCCATGTCATTCCAGAGGCACTTGGATTCAGTCGAAAGACCTCCTTAAGCAACAGTTTGGAGAACCATTGCCGTGTGCTTTGTCAGTCCGGACGGACTCTCTATTACACCGAGCCTGTGGGAACCCACCCGGATATGACAAAAGTCTTGCTGCAATCCGCCGAGGAGGCATTACGGAAGTTTCCCGTTCCGCACATGCCTCCGCGCAGCGAAATCACGCTCTTG
Organism: uncultured Verrucomicrobiota bacterium; assembly: GCA_964401575.1. Taxonomy (GTDB): domain Bacteria; phylum Verrucomicrobiota; class Verrucomicrobiia; order Limisphaerales; family UBA8199; genus CAYNZC01. The sequence goes on along the minus strand of CAYNZC010000028.1, from coordinate 14,750 downwards.
ATCGCCGGCCACGGCACTCCCCGGAACCCCGACTCCAGGAAGTCTGTAGAACGACAGGCGGACCTGATTTCCAGAATGGATGTCTATGCTGCGGTGCATCCGGTATTCATGGAGGAAGAACCACTGATTGCCAACTGGCGGCAGTGCACTCATACGCCATATGCCGTTGTTGCTCCCTGCTTTATTGGAGAAGGGCTGCACGTGACCGAGGATATACCCGTGCTGCTTGGAGAACCGGAGCACCTGGTGCGTGAGAGACTGGCCAAACACCTTCCGTCATGGCCAAACCCTTTAGAAAAGCAAGGGGTTTTGATTTGGTATGCGGCCAGCGCGGGCGCAAACAAGCTCCTTGCGGAGGTCATACTGGCCCGAGTTGCTCAGGCGGCGGCAACGGCCGGTTGATTTCCCCGAGTTTGTAGCCAAATCCCTGACCGGCGACCGTGGAGAGGTCAATGCAACCGTTGACTCGGCAATACAAGCCGGGATGGACTCTCGCTTCCCACGTTGAAGCGTCGGGATAAAACTGCATGCTGTTGGTTTCCACGCCCATGATTGTCTCGGTGTAAGCCGCCAGGAGAGCATGGGGGATCTGCGCGAGCATCGGATTCGTAAGGTCCTGAACCATCAGGCTCATTCCGTGCGCCTTTGACCAACACGCCGACAAAATCGCGCCCGTCTGTGTCTTGCAGGTCTTAAGTGCCACGCCCGTCCATCCCAGCGAATGGCCGAGCCGCACCATGCTCCAGTTATGGGCGCTCTCATCCAGGAAGCAAGGCTTCCTCCTGGAGACTTCGCGAACATCGATTCTCAAGGGCTCCAGTTCATAGGGAAACGGTTGCTCTATATAGAGCAACCGCGCGTAGATAGCCGACTCCTCAACTCTCAGCCGGTCGAGAAAATCGCACACATAGGCCGGATCAAGGACCGTGCAATTAAAATCGGCGCTGAGATGCGACACACCCTCTTCCAGCCCGATCCTGCCAACCGCCACCATGCGACCGTAATCCCATCCGGAATCGGTTCCCCGCAGTTTCACCTTCAGGCATTTCAAACCATCCCGATGGATCCAATCACGGAGCAGCACAGGGTAGCCGTCTTTCGGTTCGGAGCCGTCGAGATCCGCGGGATCGATAGGATCCAAGCCCCCCACCAAATGCCATGCGGCCAACCGCGTTTCGGGGTTCTTCCTTAGGCAGTCTCCCGGAAACCTGCCGCGAAACAGCCTGCGCGGCTCGAGGTAATCCGCGAGGTCATGCCCCAGTGTCTCGGGCCCATATGCCTGGTAAATGCTGCGCCCGGTTAGTTTTCCAAACGCGTCATGCAGGGCGATGTCAAATGGCGCATCGCACAAAAGCGCGGCCAGCAGCGGGACGGCTTCGTCAGTTTGGCGACAGCCATTCACCTCGTGAAGCACGCGAGGGAGAATGTGGTCGATAAAGTTGTGCCCCATCCAGAGTGCATCGCCTCCCCCTTCAAAAGTCAGCCATTCACGCGCCAGACGTTTGCAGAGTTGCTTTAGAACTTCATGACGACTTTCATACGGTAGCGGTGATGGCCACACCCACTGGACACTTAAAGGCGTTTCACCCCAGCCCTCGAATATCCTGCCACTCTTGTCTTCAACGACAAGCGCCACACGTGCGCAAGTGACCGAAGTGAGAACCTCATTGCCGAACTTCAATGGCATGCGCGTGCGGACCGGCAAAAAGTGGAGCCGGACATCAACGATTCGGGAGATTTCCGCTCGGGTTTTCATCGCGTCGAGGAAACGCCCGCCGGTTACTCCGGCAATTGCCTGTTCCTGGTCTCAGGCCCGAACCAAATCAGCACCATCCCGGCAAGATACACGAGCGTAATGGCCGCGCCGGCGCGCGCATAGCTGCCCTCGTAATAGCTCATAAGATGGCCCATCTCGATCGCCCCAATGGCTGCGAAGATTCGTCCAACGTTAAAGCAAAGACCCTGACCTGTGGCCCGAACCCTTGTAGGAAAAAGCTCCGGCAGATACAGCGGCAGCCAGCCAAAAAACGAAGCTGTCGTGGCGCCGGCAAGAAATGCCATCACCAAAAATGTGGCGCCATACTCGTCAACACACCGGAATAGGTACGCCGACACGACCAGTGAAGCGAAGCATAAGAAGAAGTACGCCGGACGCCGCCCCATGCGCGCGCCAATCCAGGGACCCACAAAACAACCCAGCATGGCGCCGACCCCGATAAGCGTTTGGGCCAGGCCCTTCGCGTTATGCACCTGTCCCTTTGTCAACTGATCCGCCCAGGCCGGAAGCCACTGCACCGAACCCCATGTGCCGATGAGAACCACGGATGCCGCCAGGATCCCGATGATCGTCGATCGGCGCAACGACGGTGAAAACACCTCAGCAATGGGACTCCTTGATTTCGCCTTCTCCTTCTTCACGGATTCCTTCCAGCGCTCCGATTCCGGCACATACTTGGCAATGAAGAGAGCAAGCAATGCTGGCGCAGCGCCGGCGAGCATCACCCATCTCCAGGAGTCGCGCGTCACCTCGAAGAGAATTCCCAATGTGCCGAGCAGGGTGAAGCCAAGATTTGCCGCGGCCCCGATCGCCCCCGCGAGCAACGGACGGTATTTTTCTGGCCAGGCCTCCATCACCAAAGCCACGCCCAGCGCCCACTCTCCTCCCATGCCCATCGCTGCAAGAAACCGGAACACGCCGAAATGCCACGGCTCAGTCGCGAAGTAGCAGCAGCCCGTAAAGAGACTGTAAGCCAGGATGCTCAAAATCATCGACCGCACTCTGCCAAGGCGGTCACCCATCCATCCAAACACGAATCCGCCAAGAGCCGCGCCAAGTAGAAACAGAGCGGTAATATAACCCATCCACGGGCCGATCAACTTGTCCGCTTCAACGCCAATCAGGTCCTGCAGCGCCGGACGGGCCACCAGGGGGAAAACCCCCTGCTCCACGCCATCAAACATCCACCCGAGAAATGCCGCTACCAGAACAAGCCACTGATCCCTCGAAAGTTTGCCGCTCTTTTGTGCAATCACTGTTTCGTTTGTTTGCATTTGGTCATCCTAATGGCTGAGTATCCAGTGCAGAACCAGGTTGGTCTTATTGTGTTCTCCGCCGGGCCGCCCAACGGATCGCGCCTTCCACCATCCTCTCCAATCCAACCGTCTGCTCCGGGTGTGGGCTGAAGCAGATTACCCGGCCCTTCCCGAACGTGCCGGCCACGGAGGCCGGGGATCCAATCATAATGCCTTTAGGGCTGTCATGCTCGGCAACCTCTGTTCTAAATAGCGCAAGGCTCACGTAGTCGTCGATCTCTGGATCTCCGGCAGGCATCAGAATGGGGCCGTTCTGGTATTTGACAGTCACAGGACCGGTCGGACCCCGCAGAATCGGAAGGCCCTCTGGAGTCAATTGCAAACGCACCATGCCGTCGCCGCGCTGCCATTTGGGTGATACCGTCTTCGCATCCAGAACCTGGACAGCCCAGGGAAAACCTGAACAGGCAAGATAAGCGCCTGCACAAATTCCTATGTAACCGCCGCCGTTTCGCACGTGATCGCGCACAGCCGATTTGCCCGGTTCTCCAATAGCTTTGGCTTGAGCGTTGGCAGAGCCCCCCGGGAAAATAATAATGTCATGGTTGGTTAGACTTCCTGTCTGGATTTCCAGCGCGGAAGTTTTTCGAACAATAATCTGCCTGGACCCCTTGAAATGAGAAACAATTCTGCCGGGGCCGGCCCCGCTTACCCCTGGTCCGTCGAAAAGTGCCACAGAAATCGGCTCGGAAAGCTTTGCGCCAGCCAAGCCCTCATTTCGCACAACTCGGGGTCCTGGTGTCTGCTCAGTCAACACCTGCATCATCGCACATGCGCTACTCTGGCCGATGCGACGGATCAAATCGCGATCGGTCCGGTCCCCGACCTCGTAGGTGATGGCCGGCACATTATAGGTTCCGCGAATCCAGGGCGCGGACGAATAGGTCGGACGCCCTCGCGCAGGAACAGATCCTTCAACTCGAACATGATAATCGGGAGCAAGTTCCTGCAAACGCTCCAGCCAACGGATGCCGGCATCGTCCTCGAGACCGAGGGCTGCGCTGGTGTAGAACACGTCCTCGCGCGTTGAGTGAAAATCAATTCCAAACCTCACTCGCGCCTCTTTTGCAATCCGCCTTACTTCAGCGCTCACGGCTGTGGTTTCAGGTTGATTAAACTGTCCCCAATCTCTGTTCAGGTCTGCGCCACGCGCGTTGTGGCGCCAATGTCCGCCATCAACCCCATCCGGGTTTATCAAGGGAAATACGATCGTTCGAAACCGCTTTCTGAAAGCTACCGCTTCCGGATTCTCCGCGCACAGGGTGGAGACAAATGCCTGTAGCGCCATGGTCCCGGTAACTTCGGGAGGGTGTTGGCGGCCCAGGAGGAACACAAGGTCTGCTTTCTCGGTCGTCTCGGAAATCTCCAGCACACGCAGCGGCCTGCCCTGTACAGATTGTCCAATCACCCGCGTTTTCACAAAAAATTTGTCCCCCAGCCCGGCAATCCAGAGGTCCATGTCTTTTGAAGTAATAAGCTCCTGAGCCGCAATGAACAACGCCTTTGGTCCCAGCTCGACCGAAAAGCTGACTAACCCATTCGTGTTCCGAAGGGGCTTCGGCTGCACTGCCCTCCAATGAATGCGATCATCGCTCAGCACAGGGCTGTAACGATGCGGTCCGTGACGGTAGGAAAGCGTCAGATCAACGGTCGTGTTTGTTTCAGCCCGCACCCGAAATGCATACCAGGCTGAATCGTTGATGGGATGGTTTTCCGGCTCAATTGACAGAGTGAAGCTTCGTTCGTCAACGCGTGTTACGTCCCCCACTCGAGCGCCGTCGAATTCCGTGTCAAACGTGATGCCAACGCTCGGAAATGTGTACGCCTTGCGCGCCTGCGGCACGATTGTGCGATTCGTGGTGACACGAGTGAATCGCTCACGTCCGGAAAGCGCGTCGGCAGCCGTTAAAGTCCGCTGCCATCCGGCGGCCAACAAAGCGCACACGAGTACAAAGGCACTTTTGCTCATCCGCAACAGCCTACAGAGCCTTGAGCGTGGTTGACAAAGAGTTTCGCGTGCCGGTCCCTGAAAAATGCGATGCGGGCGGCAACGCTTCAAACGGGTCATTCTTCTTTCTTTTCACTTTAAGGGCATTTCTCTTTGTCCTAGTGTTTGCCTGTGCGCGAATTCAGAGCGAAGCTGATCGAGTACATAAGAGAACAGGCACAGCCGCCGGACAAATTCAGCCATCAGGCCCGGCTCTACGCGCTGGCCGTGTCTCTTGCGGACGGCACGCCTTTCGATGACGACGTCCTTTTTGCATCGGCCTGGCTGCATGATCTCGGGGTGTTCATCGGCCACAGGCCCGCAGACGTTCGCGCGCTGGAGAAATGGGATCACGTCGCCTACGCCATTCAAACGGCCCCGCCAATTCTTTCTTCCGCCGGCTTCCCGGAGGCTAAAATCGCTCACGTCCTGAATGTAATTCGGGAGCACCTGCCGACGAGCACCCCCTCCTCGTTTGAGGCTGCCTTGCTGCGGGATGCCGACATCCTCGAACAGCTTGGAGCTGTCGGGATTCTCCGCACAGCAAGCAAAACCGGACGTGACACACGTTTTAGGACTTTTGCGGATGCCCTAACAGTGCTCGAAGCAAATTCCAGGAACCTCCCGGCCCAAATCCAACTCGATTCCACAAAACGGCGCCTGCCCGAAAGGCTCCGCCTTTTGCAGGCTTTCCTCCGGTCGGCACAGATCGAGTCCGACAACGTCCCATGGTGATTTTATGCGAACGATACCTCTCTTTCTCGCTGCCACATTCTGCCTTGCGGCTCTACCCGTCGCCTGCGCGGAGTCTCTCACTTCACCGGGATTCCTTCGGTGCACGACGCCTGTCCCTCGCGACGGCAAGGCTCACGAGCGCTTTCTCCTGCTCAACCAGCGTGCAAGGGAGGCTGGCAAAAAGGCCCGAATTGTTTTTGTTGGAGACTCCATCACAGAAGGATGGGAAGCCAACGGGCGCGAGGCCTGGATGAAGTACTATGAACCCCGGCACGCCCTCAATCTGGGCATCGGTTCGGATCACACGCAACATGTCTTGTGGCGTCTGGACAACGGGAACATCGACGGGCTCGCCCCTGTGGTTGCTGTTGTTTTAATCGGCGTAAACAATGTTCCACACGAGGAGAACGCGCCCGGGGATATTCTGAATGGTATCGTTTCCGTGGCAGAAAAACTGCACGCGAAGCTGCCGGATACAAAAGTGCTTTTGCTCGGCATTTTTCCCTTCCGCGAAGGATTTAATCCACAGCGAGGCAAAGCCCTGCAGATCAATCAGGCTCTCGAAAAGTGGTGCCGGAGCAAATCGGAGTGGATCTGTTATATGGATCTTGGACACTTGTTCATAAACAGCGACGGCAAGATTTCTCGCGAGATGATGCGTGATTTTCTGCATCCCTCGCCGATCGCCTACGCCATGTGGGCCGAGACAATGGAGCCCAGGCTGCGGGAACTCCTCGGAGAAAAATAACTACAGCTAAGCTGCCCGCGCAGAAGCCATGCTTTGAGACTTTTCAAGTTCGTCCGCCATAGCCCGGAGCCGTCTCTCGACGCACTCAATCACCTCATCAGGGGTTGATGTCCCGGCCGTCAGGCCCGCCGCTTCTGCCCCGTGCAACCATTCAGATCTCAATTCCTGCTCGTTTTCCACTTGGTACACTCGATCACAATGAGCCGCGCAGGTTCTCGTCAACTCCCGTGTGTTGTTACTATTGCTCCCGCCGACAACAATGACCACATCGCAGTAACCAGCTAATTCCGCCGCCGCATTTTGTCTCTGCTTCGTCGGCTGGCAAACAGTATCCACAAACCGGACATCCGACACAGAAAACCTTCGACGAATCAAACCCACCAGGTGACGCACGTGATCCATTGGCTGGGTTGTTTGAGCCACAATTCCAAACCGATCTCGACACGAAAGTTCGAACACATCGGCTTCAGTCAGCACTACATCAAATTCATCGAGATCCTCATACATGCCTCTCACCTCCACATGGGCCCTCTTGCCAATGATCACCGGGTGATAGCCCAGCGCCACGAACCGCTTCAGCGCACGATGCGCGGCACGCACCAGGGGACACGTGGCCTCCAGAACCTCCTTGCCGGCCCGCACAGCCGCTGCAATGGAACGGTCCGACGCCCCATGGGCAGTGATCATCACGGTCCGGGTCTCCGCGTCCTCCAGACCCCGGCTCAAATAAATCCCTCGGCTGCGCAACTGGCTCAGAACCGTCTCGTTGTGGACGAGGTCGCCAAGAATTGTCACCGGCCGGTTCGCGCTCGTTTTCAAGGCGAGTGAAATTGCGTCCCTTACCCCGAAACACATGCCCAAATGATCGGCTCGTAGAATTCTCATAACTACTCCTTTGTAATACATTTTGGTCTTTGCTTTGCCATACAAAGCATTCCGACAACAAGCGATGCAGAGTTGTTCAATCTTGGAATCATACTCCCCTGGTTTCTCGTAAAATGTGCTCAAGGCAGTCTATGTACTCCTTGAAAGCATCGCGCCCACTCTCTGTCAACCTGCATGTCGTTAAGGGCCTGTTATTCCGAAATGACTTGGTCACAGCGATATAACCGGCTTCCTGCAGGGTCCGAATATGCGTCGTGAGGTTGCCGTCTGTCATTTGCAGCGAATCACGCAACTCGGTAAAGGATAGTTCCGGACTTGCCGCAAGCGATGACACGATAGCCAAACGCCCTTTTTCGTGGATCACCCGGTTGATCTCCAGAAACGGTTTCGGATTCACAGCGCTTCCCCGTTATCCTTGCTTGAGAGCAGATAAATGCCACACGCAAGATGCAGCGCTCCGAAGGTCCCGCCCATAAGAAGATGCGCATTTCCCGCCAGAAGTTCCATGCCGCCCTTGACCCAGACTCCGACTCCGAGCAAACCGCAGCCCAGGAGCAAAAACACCCACCCGAGCACCTGCATTCCCCGTCGCATGAAGAAGCCCGCAGAGGTCAGCGCACATCCATGCAGAACCATCCAGACGGCCGGCAGCAACGCAACAAACGGAGCAGATAGCGGTGCAATTATCCCCAAAAGCCCGAAAATCGACCCCGCAACCAACGACGGAAGCAGCGCTTGGCTCACGTGCCTCGTAGGAGGAGACCAAAACGGCTCTGCATCCTTGATTGCCTGGCGACGGGCCAGAAGAAATGAGCCTGCCAGTCCCGAAATGCCCACCGCACCCCAAAAAATTACAAACGGCAAGGGTTTTCCAAGTCCTGCATACCAGGCCAGGGCTCCCGCGGCGATTCCCAGCACGCCGAGATAGAACATGATCGGCGCCAAAGCTCGACGGTAGAGGGCTGATCGCTCCATGAGGGTTCGGATGACGTGAAGATTGTCAGCAGCCCAGTTATTGTCCATGTCATTACTTTGCCGCGCAAAGCGTGTCCTGTCAATCCCTTTTCCCGTCTCCACTCCGCCCACCAAATCCCTCGCGCTCGCCCTTCCGCTGAAAGAACTCAAGCCAATTCAACATTAAGGCGCCAGCCAGCGTCTTTTGCGTAGCGAGTTCCGCCGGCGTCTGCCCCCAGTAGAACCCGAGCCAGCCATCCACCGGCGGCGTTGCGTTGTCGATGAACTCCCCAAGTTCCGTGATGCTGCAACCTAGAGGAAAAATCTCCTCAACGATCAAAGGTTTCCCAATCTCAAACCCGCGAAGATTGCCCAGATCAGAGTCCAGCTTCTTAGATTCCGGATAAACGTGGACACTGATGAAATCAAGGCTCCCGGCAACCTTCGATGGAGGAAATCCGGATCCGCTCACCGGTGTTTCCAGGCTATTGGGCAGCATTCCGACGGTGATTAGGTGATGCTTGTCCTCCAGACGAATGGCGCCGGAGAGCTGGTCAATCCATTGTCGGGCGATGCGGGCGCGATCGCGTTCGCCGGGATCGAGCGTGATTGCCTGCACATACCAGTACCCGGCAAGCTGTCCCACCAGCCAATCCCCTGCCTTTCGGGCGGAGGCGGGCACCACCGGCTCATTCATCAGGTCGTAGCAAAAGACAGCGGGGCTGTTCCGGCACACCCGAGCAATAGATCTCCAAAACACGGCCTGAGCCCTCCAACGTGCCTGTTCATCCATAGCGTCATACCATGCGGGGACATCCATCTCTCGGTAACATGCCAAACCGGTAAGGTCCAGATGCAGTCCAAGCTTCTCAGCAACCTTCAACAGCCTTTGCAGTTGACTCAACGCATGAGCATTGGGCGTCTGCGCGTCTTTCATGAACTGCGAGAATTGCAGGTGCACCCGCACAACGTTTGCGCCCAGAGCTCTCATTTCCTGAAAATCCTCCACTACCGCGGCCCATTCGGATGTCCAGTAATCCTCGATGAGGCGCATTCGATAATCCCTGTCGTAATTGAAACCCCAGGGCCGAAATACTGTGCCTCGATCCGGATCGCTCGCTCTTGATTTGACCTCCCTGAAGCACGTTCCGTCACCCGAAACCTTTACCCAGCCCAGGCGCCGGCCGGGGTCCAGGTGTGCGCAACCGGAGAGCCCGATCAGCAGCATGACCAACACGGCTGTCATTGAGAAAACCTGAGCGGAAGGCGCATCTGCCGGACGGCGGAAACGCGACAAGCCCGAAAACCTGGAGATCCACCGCAATCGCACTCGATAAGCCTCAATAATTCCACTTGTGATACACCTGGTAAGCCTGCACTGCGCCCCCGCGAAAATATCCGTTGGGGCCCATTTGGAATGTGCGCTTTGACTTGTCATAAATAAGATCACCCGGAGCGTCGGCAAAGTTCGGGTCGTAATACCTAAACGCAATCTTTCCGTCAGCCTGCACGGCATCAAAGATGACTATCGCATGATTGATCGTGAGGCTTGGGAAAGTGCAGATGTGAACGACGACAGGACAGTCGTTGGAAATGTACTGGCAAAACTGCTCTGCTGTTTTCTGACGTCTCCCTGCGCTGAAGGGCAGAATCATGCGCCAGTGTCCCCGCTGGAAGTAGCTGCTCATTGCCGTGCCACATTCCTGTTTAAGCAGCAATTCGTGGTCGCGGCTGAATGCGTTCAAATCAGGATACCCGGGAATCATGATTCTGCGCTCAGCGGGCAACGCGCGCCGCGGCCCGGCATTCATGACCTTCTTCACCAGGCGCCGGTAGTCGCGGTTCGCGCACATGGGTTGAGACGCATCAAAACGCGCGTTTAAGAAGAAAGCTTTCGCCGCGCGGGCAACAGGGAAACAATGAAGACTGTACTCAGGCCGGGGCTTGCGTGGCCGGGTGGTCAGTTTTCCTTGCTCATCCACGCAATAATCCCACAACAATTCGTTGTCGAACGCCATGGTGTCTCGCCCAAAAGCGAAGGTGCGCACTCCGCACGCCGGGCGCGTGGCACATCCGCAAAGAATCGCGAATGTGACTGCAACAACGACAATGCCGGGCCAACGCATATACTTCTTGAATTTCAGGCTATCGCTGCACAACGTAGGAAGCAATGCTCTACGATCATTGGCGACGGGTGGCCAAAGAATTTGCCTCCGAATTAGCGCTGCACGACACATCGGACGGCACTCGGTGGAGTTTCGGGCAACTTGCTGATGAAGCCGAGCGCGGCGACACGCGGAGCCCAATGGTATTCCCGACAGGTAATGGTCCGGAATTCATTCTATCGCTGCTCCGCGCCTGGCGCTGTGGCATTGTCGCCTGCCCCCTCGAGCCGGGCCAGCCACCCCCGGAACTCGACCAACTGCCTCCGGACAGCATTGTTCACCTCAAAACAACCTCCGCTACAACCGGCGACCCACGTCTGGTTGCGTTCACTGAATCCCAGATCGCAGCTGACCCGGCGAATCTCGTCCCGGCCATGGGCATGCGACGGGATTGGCCGAATCTGGCTGCCATTTCCCTTTGCCACTCCTATGGATTCTCAAACCTTGTTTTGCCACTGCTTCTGCATGGCATTCCGCTCATTCTCGTGAAATCTGCTCTTCCCGAAGCGCTCATGCGCGCGGCGTCAACCACTGCTGCCGCCACCCTGGCCGGAGTGCCCGCCCTGTGGAAAACCTGGGACGAGGCAAACGCGATTCCGGCAAATATCCGGCTGGCGATTTCCGCCGGCGCCCCCCTGCCCCTCTCCCTGGAGCGCGAGATTTACCGCAAGCACGGCGTGAAGATCCACAACTTTTATGGCAGCAGCGAATGCGGGGGAATCGCGTATGACGCATCGCCATTGCCGCGGCAAAATGCCGCAGGCGTTGGATCTCCCATTTCGAACGTGATGGTGGACATCTGGGAAAACAACTGCGTAAGAGTGCGCGGACGCGCTGTTGCTGAGGGATACTGGCCCAGACCGGATCCCAGGCTTCAGCACGGAACGTTTGTCACCGGCGATGTGGGGGAACTTAGGGATGGCTGGCTCTACCTTAGCGGGAGAATTGGCGACCTCATCAACGTAGCCGGACGCAAAGTCGCGCCGGAATGGATTGAACGGGCCCTTGCGGAATGTCCCATGATTCGCGAGTGCGTGGTTTTCGCGATCCCGGTTGACGATGGGCATCGCGGAGAGACCATTATTGGCTGCGTCACCGTGGTGCCCGGAACCACCACCGAGGATTTGCGCCGATTCGCCAGCAGTCGGCTCGAACCCTGGCAACTGCCGCGTCATTGGTGGCTTGTGGACTCCCTGCAAACCAATAACCGGGGAAAACTCTCTCGCGCACAGTTGCGTCAGCAGTATCTTTTAGAAGGAACGGAAGAAAAGCATGCAGACGCACGGACCAGAACCAACCGGGTTTAGCCCGGCAGACCGCCAGTTGCTATTGGATCTTGCCCGGCGTAGTCTGGCTGAGCGTGCGGCTGGACACACTATGGTATTGAACAGCGCCGAATTTCACGCCCGGCTTAAGGAGAGAAAAGGGTGTTTTGTGACCCTGTTCAAACACGGCGAATTACGCGGCTGCATTGGCCACGTCCTGCCCCAGATGCCGCTTTTTGAGGCTGTCTCCCACAACGCGTGCTCAGCCGGCTTTCGCGATCCAAGATTCGAGCCGGTCTCGGCCGCCGAAATTGATGAAATCAGAATCGAGATCAGTATCCTCTCGGACCTGACGCCCCTCGAACCTGGCGACCCGGATCATATACTGGCACAGTTGCGCCCGAACATCGACGGGGTTCTGCTGAAGCGCGGAGGCCAGATGTCCACATTCCTGCCACAGGTATGGGAGGCTGTTCCCCGCAAAGAGGAGTTTCTCTCGAAGCTGAGCCAGAAAGCCGGCTGGGATCCTGACGCATGGAAAGGGCCGGAGGTCTTGATCTCCGTTTACCAGGTAGCCGCATTCAGTGAGCCTGAGACAGATCGGGCCCGCTAAAGCAGGTGACAGAACATTGCGTCCCGGAGTTTGGGCTCGAACCAGGTGCTCTTCGGCGGCATGATCCCGCCGGCATCTGCGATTTCCATCAGTTCGCGAATACCTGTCGGGAACATCGAAAAAGCGCACGAACCACTGCCCGAGTCCACCAACCGCTCCAATTCACCAACTCCCCGAATCCCACCGACAAACCAAATCCGCTCGCTCTTGCGGGGATCATCAATTCCAAAAAATGGAGCGAGTACGTGTTTTTGAAGGAGTTCAACATCCAGTCGGTCCAGGACGCTGCCATTGCCGGCCAACTCCCGCTTGAACCGCAGCAGCCGCCATTTTCCACCTATGTAGAAGCCAACCTCACACTTCTGCGAAGGCGTCGAAACACCCTCTCCCACAAAATCAAAGACAATACCCAGCTTTTCGATAAGCCGTTCCGGTGAGAGGCCGTTCAGGCCTGTCAGCACACGGTTATAGGCCAGGATGCGAACCTGATCGTGCGGAAAGATAACACTCAAAAACCTGGCGCTCGCGCCTGCGCCGTTCCGGTTCCGATAAACACGGGCGGCCGCCGCGCATCGGTGGTGTCCATCAGCAATATAAAGCGCAGGCATCGACGCAAACTCGTGAGTAATCAATTCAATATCACCCGGATCGGAGATGACCCAGGCTGAATGCCGAACCTGGTCGGCAGCGACAAAATCGACCACTGGCGGTTGTTCAGTCAGTCGCATGACATGCTCCCGGATGCTTTTCCTTGCTTCATGCACCAGGAACACCGGCCCCGTTTGTGCGCCAAGCGCCTCGATATGCCGAACGCGATCGTCTTCCTTGTCCAACCGCGTGTACTCATGCTTCTTAATCGCATTCCCCAGGTAATCTTCGCAGCTTGCCGCCGCCACGAGGCCGCATTGCGAATGCGCGCCCATAACCTGTCGGTAAAGATAATAACATGCCGCCGAATCCTGCCGCAGCGCCCCCTGTGAAATCAGCCGGTCAAAATTCTCCTTTCCTTTGCTGTAAACCTTCTGGGAGTAAATATCCGTGCCGGCTGGCAAATCAATCTCGGGTTTGCTGACATGCAGAAAACTCAGCGGGTTGTCCTGCGCGATTTCCCTCGCCTCCCCTGAGGACATAACATCGTAAGGAAGCTCGCAAATACGTGACGCCAGCCCGGGAGCTGGCCGCAGCGCTTTGAATGGCGCGATTCCGATCATCGCCCAAGCATAACGTCTGCCGCGGTCTTCGCATCACAAAAACCCCAAGACCCCAAAAAAGATGCTCAAGTTTTTGTCTTGCGCTGCGACCGCTCCGCAGTCAGAATACGCACCTGACCGCGGGGTGGAGCAGCCCGGTAGCTCGTCAGGCTCATAACCTGAAGGTCCTAGGTTCAAATCCTAGCCCCGCAACCAATTTCGCCCGTTGTAACTTTCACAGTTGCAACGGGTTTTTTGTTTTTGTCGTTTATCCGACCTAGCTGCGTGCGCACTCGCGCAGACCCCGTAAACCACCGAATTTTGGACAGGGACTGGACAGTAAACAAGTCCGGTCTGATCAAAAAGTTCGCGCCGATGATCAGAAATCGTCTTTCACATCCGCGCCCTCCCGGGATCGCACATTGCGGATCGCACCCTCCATGAGGCTGATCGGGAAAACGTGCTGATCACAAATTAGGATGCCTGAGCCGGACGGGCTTGACGACGTCTCACAACATTCGTATTTGTCTTCGTGTGCCTGGCAACAGGCGACACCGCGAGTCATCCGGTCGTTCTTCTTTGCGAACCGAAATCGACTCGCCCTCCGCAAGTGCGGAGTTAAACGGCGCTGCGCCCGAGGAGACGTTGCCGTGACGAGAAAATGTTAAGTCGTGAGTGGGCCTCCCCGGCTCCCAGACTGAAAAAATAAGTTGGCGTTCGCCCCTTGTGGACGAACTCAGCGATGAAGACCTGAGCATAGCTCAGGATTTTTTCAGTTTGGCCATGACAAAAACAAGCG
>CAYNZC010000028.1:0-306 GCA_964401575.1 uncultured Verrucomicrobiota bacterium | reverse complement strand
TTTTATTTGGTCTGACATATAAGCCAAGGCGCGCGCCAAGTCGCCGATCTCATCAATTCGTCTACCCGGACGGTTGGTCGCATGGAAAGCGATGGACGGTTGCCTGCAGTTCACGTCGGTCCTCGCACGCCTCGTTATCGCGCCTCCGACGTTGCTGCGTTGATCAAACGTGGTGGAGGTGGTTCATGAAAGCCCTCCGCTCCGAATCATCCATGCGCTCGATTCTCCGCGCCAAGGAACTCCTGCCACTGCGCGAACTGATCCGCCAGGTTGGCGATTGGGACGATTTCGTTTTCGGAAACTTTT
>CAYNZC010000027.1:0-38543 GCA_964401575.1 uncultured Verrucomicrobiota bacterium | reverse complement strand
CCGTTCAGCGAGTGCGGATCGAAGAGGCAATCGCCAACCGCGTACAGAAGTTTGAACTTCAATGTCTGTCAGACCAAGGGTGGAAAACCATCCTTGCCGGCAAAACGATTGGCAGGTGGTTTCAGGCAACGTTCGAACCGGTCACAGCCCGTGAGTTTCGCGTCAATATACTGGATGCCACGGACGGCCCGACGATCGCAGATATTGAATTCTTCCCGGAATAGTCCGGAGCAATGCCTCACCCGCCGAAAACAATGGCCTCCTCAACACGCTGGCATTTGGATTACTTGCGTGGGCATAAAACAGGGGCAAAAAAACGTTCTTGAAAAACATCTTGCCTCAACGGGACGGAAAACCTATATTGCGCGCTCTTTTTTGAAGAACTTATATGCGACGTCCTAAAGGCATCAAAACGAAAAAGTCGGTGGCAAAGCGGTTTAAGATCACCGCCAGGGGCAAGGTATTGCGTGCAAACGCCGGCAAGCGGCACTTGCTGCAAGGCAAGGGTCCCAAGCGCCGCCGCAACCTGCGCTCCACGACCACCGTGCATTCCACCGACGAGCAACGTGTGAAGCAGGCACTGCCGTTTTCACACTAAGGACACCGCTTTCCACGAGAGAATCATATGAGGGTTACAAACGCACCAGCCTCCCGCAAACGACGCACACGCATGCTGCGCGCGGCCAAGGGCTTCCGCATGCGCCGTTCAAAACTTTACCGCTACGCCTCCGACGCTGTGGACCACGGCAGGCAATACGCCTACCGCGATCGCAGAAACAAGAAGCGCACCTTCCGCGCCCTGTGGCAGATCCGCATCAATGCGGCCGCCCGCGCCGCCGGCATCACCTACAGCCGGCTCATGGAAGGTCTCAAGGCCGCCAAGGTCGCGCTCGACCGAAAGGTCATCGCGGATATCGCCGCGACCGACAATGCCGCCTTTGGCGAATTGGTCAAAGTCGCCCGGAACGCGCTTAAGACCAAGACGGCCAAGGCTTAGGTTTTCGGCTGTTCAATCAGCACGTGGACGGGCGACCCCTGAAAGGTTCGCCCGTTTTCACTTTGCATTATCGGTTTTGAATTTTTATGGCAGCATTTCTCGATCAAATTGAACCCGTAAAGCAGGCCGCCCTGCGCGACCTGACCGCCGCCACGGACCTGCAGGCTCTCGAACAGGCCCGCGTCGCTTACCTCGGTTCCAACGGCAGGTTCAGCGCCCTGATGAAGCTGCTCGGCTCGATCCCCAAAGAGGAAAAACCCGCCGCCGGAAAGGCCGTCAACACCGCAAAGGCCGAGCTCGAACAAGCCCTGGCCAACCGCCGGGCCCAACTCGAACTCAAAGCCGCCCTGCCCTCCGTGCAGACGGATTTCACCCTGCCCGGCCGCCGACGCGCCCTGGGCAAACTGCACCCGCTCACCCAGGTCACCGAAGACATCGTCCGCAGCTTCCGCAAAATCGGCTTCGTGGTGGCCGACGGCCCGGAAGTCGAGGACGAATATCATTGCTTCGACGCGCTGAACACGCCTGCGGATCACCCCGCCCGCGATTCCCAGGACACCTTTTACATAGCCGGCGAACAGGGCAGCCAGCCTTTGCTGCTCCGCACTCACACCTCTTCCGTTCAGATTCGGGTGATGAAATCTCAAAAACCACCCGTCCGCATCATCGTGCCCGGACGTGTCTATCGGCGCGACAACGCCGACGCCACCCATAACCCCACGTTTCACCAGGTCGAGGGGCTCTATGTGGATCGCAAGGTCACGGTCGGAGACCTCAAGGGCACGGTCGAGTTTGTCTTCCGCGAGTTGATGGGGCCCGAAACCAAAATCCGGTTCCGCCCGCACTATTTCAGCTATACCGAGCCAAGCTTCGAAATCGATTTCAGCAGCGCCCTCACAAAGAAGATGGGTAAAGACTGGCTCGAGATCGCCGGCTGCGGAATGGTCCATCCGCAGGTCTTCGAAAACGTGGGCTACGACCCCGAGGAATGGACCGGATGGGCATTCGGTTTTGGCATCGAGCGGATCGCCATGATCCGTTACGGCATCAACGATATCCGGCTCTTTTACGAGAATGACGGCCGGTTTTTGAAACAATTCTAGCCGGCAACGCATCATGAAAGTCACACTGAATTGGCTGAAGCAATACGTGGATTTTGACTGGTCCCCCGAGGAACTTGCGGACCGCCTGACAATGCTCGGAATCGAAGTGGAAGGCGTGGTGAAGACCGGCGCAAACTTTCCGGGCGTGGTCGTGGCCGAAGTCCTCACGAAAGAGAAGCATCCCAACGCGGACAAGCTCTCCGTCTGCACCGTCAATGATGGCAAAGGCCAGCGGCAGATCGTTTGTGGCGCGCACAATTTCAAGGCCGGAGACAAAGTTCCTCTCGTTCTGCCCGGATCCACCCTGCCCGGCAGCGGAAAGGAGCCGTTCACCATCAAGATCGGCAAAATCCGCGGCGTGGAATCCCACGGCATGCTCTGCTCGCCACAGGAACTGGGCCTGCCCGACAATGTGGACGGTCTCCTCATCCTCAAACCGGATGCGCACCCCGGACAACCTTTCGCGGAGTACATGGGGGGAGACAAACCGGACGTCGTTTACGACCTGGAAATCACGCCGAACCGGCCCGACCTCAACAGCGTCATCGGGATTGCGCGCGAAATCTCCACGCTCGCAGGAAAGCCGCTGCGACTCCCGGACAACAACGTCAGCGAGCCCCCCCAGGGCCAGCCGCTGGTTCAGATCCGCCTCGATGACAAGGAACTCTGCCCACGCTACACCGCGCGAGTCATCCGCGGCGTTAAGGTCGGCCCCAGCCCGGAATGGCTCAGATCCATGCTGGAAAAAGTCGGCATCCGCAGCATTAGCAACATCGTGGACGTCACAAATTACGTCATGCTGGAAACAGGCCAGCCGCTGCACGCCTTCGACTACCACCTCCTCGACAAAAACAGCAACCCTCCGGCCATCGTGGTCCGCCGCGCCGCCGAAGCGGAAAAATTTGTCACTCTGGACGGACAGGAGCGCCAGCTCAAAGCCGACATGCTCCTCATCGCCGATGAGACCAAAGGCGTGGCTCTGGCCGGAATCATGGGCGGCCAGAACAGCGAAATCAGGAACGACACCGTAGATGTGCTCCTCGAAAGCGCCTATTTCAAGCCCCAGAACATTCGCGCCACTTCCAAACGGCTCGATCTTCGCACAGAGTCTTCCTACCGTTTCGAACGCGGCGGCGACGTGGGCATTTGCGACTGGGCAAGCCGCCGCGCCGCGAGGCTGATCATCGAGACATCCGGTGGAACTCTGCCCAGCCCGGCTGTGGACGCCTATCCCGTCCCGGCGCCGCAAAAGCAAATCACGCTCCGCCACGAAAAGGTGAATGAACTGCTCGGCCTGAACCTGGCCCCGGAGCAAATCGAAGCGTACCTCGAAAAACTCGAATTGCGGCTTGCAGTGCGAAAACCGCGCCCCGTCGGCGAATCCGGCCCGAGCGAACCAGTTACGTTCAAGATCCCAACCTTCCGCGTGGATCTAAAACGCGAGGTGGATCTCATCGAGGAGGTCGGACGCCTCTACGGCGTGGACCGCATCCCTTCCACGCCGCCGCGCGGCGCCCTCGGCTCGAACGAGTTCGACACCCGGCACGACGAATACGCGGACGTCCGCCGCATCCTGACGGGCCTCGGCCTCTTTGAAGCGCAGGGACAGACCTTGATCTCCGAAAAAGCGGCGCGGCTCGCGGTCGGTGAGAAGATTGTGGCACTGGCAAACCCGCTCAGCAGTGACATGAACGTCTTGCGTCCGGGCCTGCTGCCGGGTCTGCTCGATACCCTCCGCCATAACGTGAGCCGTCGCAACGACAGCATGACGCTGTTCGAAATCGGCCGGGCCTTCACCCGCGAAGGCGCGAAAATCTCGGAACAACGCCGGCTCGCCATCGCCATCACCGGCAGGAGAGACCCGTTGTTCTGGTCCGGCGCAGACCGCGATGCGCTGTTCGATGCATGGGACCTCAAAGGCATCCTCGAGGAATTTTTCGATCACGCAGGACTGAAAGGTTGCTCGATGAGCGGACGGCAGGACGCCGGACGGATCTTCCTTGAAGCGGCCGACATCCAACTCGGCAAGCTCCGCATCGGCGAAATGGGCCAGCTCTCACCCGCGCTCCTCAAGGAATATGATTTGCGGGACCCGGTCTGGCTCGCGGACCTGGACCTGGATCTCATTCTGCGGCGCCGCAGCGCCGGCAAAAACTTCAAAGCCCTGCCCGCGTTTCCGTCCATCCGCAGAGACGTCGCCATGCTGGCTCCCGAGTCCGCGACTCACGACGCGGTGCTGCAAACGGTCAGACAGGCAAAGGCCGCTTTCCTCGAATCCGTCGAGTTGTTCGACGTGTTCCGGGGCAAGAACGTCCCCGAAGGCCGCAAGAGCATGGCCTACGCGTTCATCTACCGAAGCCCGGAACGCACGCTCACCGATGCCGAGGTCAACGCCACCCACGCATCCGTCGTCGAAGCCCTGAGGCAAAAACTCGAAGCCACAATCCGCGAGTAAACCGACAAGCCGGCCCGCCGGCTGAACAGCAGGACGGGCCGCATCAGGCGCGCGCTGCGCCACCGGAACGCGCGATCCTGCCGCATCGCCAGGGGGCCTTCGCGCCCTTCCAAGGTTTGCATCCAACCGGCCTCGACGCCCCTGAATAGGCTCTCGGCAACAAGTGCCAGCTCGAAATAAGCGGAGATTTCCATGAAGTTTTCACTTGTCATCCGGCTCATCTCGAGTAGCGTTGCGGGCTTATGAAAGTTGAATTTTACGGCCACGTACGCCAATACAAAAACATCCAGAGTGAAATCGACCGCAACATGCAGGAAGTCCTGATGAGCGGCAATTATGTTCAGGGACCAATGCTCAAGCGCTTCGAGGCAGAGCTTGCCGCCTACCACGGCACCAAGTTCGCCATAGGCCTCGGCAACGGAACGGATGCCATCTGGCTCGCCCTGATGGCTCTCGGGATCGGACCCGGAGACGAAGTGATCACTCATCCGAACACCTTTTTCGCAACCGCCGAGGCCATCTGGATCGCGGGGGCCACGGCCGTGTTTGTGGACTGCTGCCCGAAGACGAAATGCATCTGCCCGGACGCCATTGAGGCGGCCATCACCCCGAAAACGAAAGCGATCATCCCGGTGCACCTCTATGGACAATGCGCCGACATGGTGGCCATCAAGAAGATCGCCGATAAGCACAACCTCAAGCTGATCGAAGACAACGCCCAGGCCATCGGCGCCAGCGGCCCCAACTTCAAGGTCGGCCAGCTGAGCGACGCGGCCACCACCAGCTTCATCATTCAGAAAAACCTCGGCACATTCGGCGACGGCGGCGCGCTGGTTACCAACAACGCCGATATTGACGCCAAAGTGCGCAAGTTGCGTAACCACGGCTCCAACGCCCGCAACGTGCACAGCTACGGCTTCAACAGCCGCCTGGACGATCTGCACGCCGGCGTGATCAGCGCCAAGCTCAAACACATTGATGCATGGAACGATCTGCGCCGCAAATGGGCCGCCCGCTACACTGCCGGACTGAAGGGCTGCACAACCTTCGACCTGCCGGTTGAACTGCCCGGCTACAGGCACGTGTTTCACCTCTACGTCATCGAAACCAAGAAGCCCGAGTGGCGCGATGATCTCGTCAACTTCCTCGTCAAGGAAGGCGTTGATGCCAAGACGCACTACTCTATCGCGATCCATAAGCAGGCCGGTTATCCGTGGGGCAAAGGCGCCCGCATCGTCGGCAGCGTGGCCAACGCGGAAGCAAATGCCGCCTGCTGCGTCAGCCTCCCGATGTTCCCCGAACTGCGCGAGGACGAAGTGGATTACGTCGTCAGCAAGGTGAAGGAATGGGATGCGAAGCACGCCTCCCAGGCGCCCGCCGGCAAAGGCCCGGCCCAGAGCGGCAAAACCTGCCCGGTTTGCGGCTAGTTGATTTGTGGGCAAAACCCGCCGGAGCGCTGGAACAACCAGCCTCCGGCGGTTCTGTTTTACACATGGCGCCAGAGCCGTCATTCAAAACTGAACTTGTTGCCACGCACACACCCGAGTTGTTCGATCGGGCAGTGGCCGCCGCCGCAGCGGTATTGCGCCGGGGCGGTCTCGTCGCGCTTCCCACCGAAACGGTTTACGGCCTGGCCTGCAACGCTCTCAATCCCGATGCGGTAGCGGAAATCTTCCGCGTCAAAGGACGTCCTTCAAACAACCCTATCATCGTTCACGTCTCGGACGTCGAAATGGCCCGCCAATGTGTGGCAGAATGGCCGGTGGTCGCAGACCGGCTTGCCTCGGCCTTCTGGCCGGGACCTCTCACGCTGGTGCTCCGCCGGTCCGGCATCATACCGGATATCGTGACTGCCGGCGGCCGCACCGTCGGCATCCGCCAACCCGCACACCCGATCATCCAGGCGGTCATCCGCGCCTGCGGATTCCCTCTCGCAGCACCCAGCGCCAATCTATCCACCCGCCTCTCCCCCACAAACGCCCGCCATGTCTTTGACCAGCTCGGCGGCAGGATCCCCCTCGTTCTCGACGGCGGCCAATGCAACGTCGGCATCGAATCCACGGTGCTGGACATCAGCGCACAGCCGGCTCGCATCCTCCGCCCGGGCATGATCCACGAACCCGCACTGCTGCCCATCACCGGGCGGCTCGGCCAAGGCCCTGCAGGCGCCGAACCCCTAAGAAGTCCCGGCATGCTCTCGAAGCACTACTCGCCAAAGGCCGGGCTCGTGGTTCGCTCCTGGCGCGACGACCACGACCTGCTCCAACTGGCCGCAAGCCTTGGACAACCATCAAACACTGTCGCCGTCCTCGCCCACACCATCGTCCCCGGCGCCGCGAGCTTCAGGCGCGTTTCCATCCTCCCAAAAGATGCAGGAGCCTACGCGCGAGGTCTTTACCTGGAATTGCACGAATGCGACACCTGCGGCGCGAACTTGATTATCGTAGAGACTCCACCCGAAGGTCCGAAGTGGCAGGCCGCCCACGACCGCCTTGCCCGCGCCGCTCACGTCGCAACGTAACAATTCTTGTTCGACCGGCATGCCGATTGCTAATCTTCCGGCATGGCGAGGAAATCTGCATCTGAGAAGGAAGGCTCGAACGACATTCTGGGCATTGTGCTGCTCGGGATCGCGGCCCTCTTGCTGGTCGCCATGCTCTCGTTTGACCGCTATGATCTCGCGATCAACCGTGATCCACCCAACCGACCGGCCCACAACTGGATCGGACCCATCGGCGCTCAAATGGCGCACGCCACCTTTTTCACATTCGGTTTTGC
The DNA here is from genome assembly GCA_964401575.1 of uncultured Verrucomicrobiota bacterium. GTDB lineage: Bacteria > Verrucomicrobiota > Verrucomicrobiia > Limisphaerales > UBA8199 > CAYNZC01. Next base: position 31,210 of record CAYNZC010000027.1, on the reverse strand, counting down.
CGGTTACATGCTTCCCATGCTGCTGGCTTTTTTCGGCCTCGCCTGCTGGCTGGACACTCTCTCCTACCTCAAACGCCGCTGGATCTGGGGAGTCCTGTTGATTCTTTCCTGCATGGGTTTGCTTCACCTGATTGACTTGCCGCACATCGAAGACAGCTCTTCGGTATTCACCAGGGCCCGGAACGCCATCAGCGCCCCAAGCATCGGAGGAGTCATCGGCATGACGCTTTGGAATTACCTGTTCTGGACTCTCGGAGCCGTTGGCGCCGGAATTGTGTACGGCGCGCTCGATCTCATCAGCCTCCTTTTTCTGACCAACTTCCAACTCGGTGAATGGGTGCGCTCTGTTTGGGATCGCCGCCGCGAACCCGCGTTCACCGGAACTATTGAGGAGCAGGAACTCCAGCGCCGTGAACTCGAGCTGAAGAAGAAATCCAGGGAGCTCGAGCTCGCTATCGCGCGCGGCGCCGGCCAATCCCTCGGAGCGGATCTTCAACCCGTCCCCGAACCCACTGTCCGCGACTTGAGCGTTCCCTCCGCAAAAAATGGCCGCCAGAAAAAGACGGCCACCCCGCAGGAGCCCTCTCCCGAAGGCGAGGTCATTCCCGCAATCGAAGTGGCCAAAGCCGCCGGACAACAGGTTTCAGCCACGGACTCTGATTCCCCGAAACCCGACGGGAAAGAAGGCGCGGCTGCAGATGGCGCCGCCGACGAGGAAGCCAGGGAGACTCCGCCACCGACTGCGCCCGTGCCAAAGCCCAGGCCCGCGCCCAGGAAGCCCAAACCGATCACCGTGGCATCCACCCCCTTGATCGGAGACTACTCGTTGCCGTTGATCGATTTCCTCCAACTGCCCGATCCTTCATTGAAACCCACGGAGTCAAAGGAGGAACTCATGGCCAACGCCAGGCTCATGCAGCAGACCCTCGCCCAGTTCGCTATCGAGGTGTCCCTCGGTGATATCACCAAAGGCCCCACCATCACACGCTACGAGCTTCATCCTTCGCCGGGCGTGAAACTCGAGAAAATCACCAGCCTCAGCAGCAACATTGCCGCCGCACTCAAGGCCGAGCGCATCAACATCCTCGCTCCCGTCCCCGGCAAGAGCTCCGTCGGCGTCGAGGTTCCAAACGCCATAAAAACAAAGGTGATGATGCGGGATCTCCTCGAATCCGAGGAATGGCGCAATACAAAGGCCAAAATCCCGCTGGCACTGGGCAAGGACGTCTATGGCCACCCGATCATTGCGGACCTCACCGAGATGCCGCACCTCCTGATTGCCGGCGCCACGGGTTCCGGAAAGTCTGTTTGCATTAACTCGGTCGTGGCTTCACTGCTCTACCGTTTTTCGCCGGACCAGCTCCGCTTCGTGATGATCGATCCGAAGGTCGTCGAACTCCAACAGTACAACATTCTGCCCCACCTGGTGGTGCCCGTGGTCACCGATCCCAAGAAGGTGATCCTCGCCCTCAAGTGGGTCATCAGCGAAATGGAAAAACGCTACCAGATCTTCGCGCGCGTGGGCGTGCGCAACATCGGCAGCTTCAACTCAAGGCCAAAAAACAAGCCGCTCCCCAAACAGGAGCCGGAACTCCCCCTCACCGCCCGAAAGGAAAAGGTCGAGGCCGGCGCCGACGGTTTCGCTGTCGAAGTCGATGAGGAAATCGTGGTGCCACGCGACGATGATATCGTCATCCCCGAAAAGCTCAGCTATATCGTGGTCATCATCGATGAGCTCGCCGACCTCATGCTCGTCGCCCCTGCGGACGTCGAGATGGCTATCGCGCGAATCACACAAATGGCGCGCGCGGCAGGCATCCATTGCATCATCGCCACTCAGCGCCCAAGCGTTGATGTCATTACCGGCGTTATCAAGGCCAATATCCCGGCCCGTATCGCGTTCCAGGTCGCAGCCAAGGTGGATTCCCGCACCATTCTGGACGCCATGGGGGCGGACAAACTCCTTGGCAAAGGCGACATGCTTTATCTCCCGCCCGGCTCGGCAAAGTTGATCCGCGCGCAGGGCGCTTTGATCACGGACCCGGAACTGAACGCGGTTGTCGAATTCATCGCCAGCCAGGCCAAGCCCAGCTACGAACTGGAAATCCATCAGCAGCTTTCAAAGCCTGCCAGCTCCATCGGCGATGACAACGGCATTAACGAGGACGAAGAGATCATCCAGCAATGCATCGAAGTCATCCGCAGCGAGCAGAAGGCCAGCGTGTCCCTCCTGCAACGCCGCTTGCGCCTCGGTTACGGGCGCGCCGCGCGCATCATGGACGAGCTCGAAAACCGCGGCATCGTCGGCCCCAGCAAGGGCGCTGAGCCGCGAGATATTCTGATCGACCTGGACGGCGGAGGGGCTGACGGCGCCGGTCAGGGACTTCCGTGAAACACACCGCTAAAACCGCAATTGCGGCCGGCCTTTGCATCTGGGGAGCCAATGCCCTCCCGCAGGACTTCAACCAGGGGCCCGTCTTTACCGTGATCGAGGAGAATGACCTGGTCGTCAATACCGACCGGCACTACACACAGGGCATTCGCGTCTCTTTCCTCACCGGCGACAACAAGGCGCCGGGATTCGTCAAGAGCCTCTCGGAGGCCCTCCCGCACCCGGGCTACGAACCGGCAGCCGTGCGGACGGGCATCGTCATCGGCCAGAACATCTACACCCCGGCCGACACCCAGGTCCGTGAACTCATCCCGAACGACCGGCCTTACTCGGGCTGGCTCTACGTCGGCTTGCCCTTGCAGCGGCGCGGCCTCGCAAACGATCGTTGGATAACCCTGGAAAGCCTCCAGTTGGACCTCGGCATCGTTGGTGAGGATTCTCTGGCTGAAGACGCTCAGATCTGGGTGCACGAGGTGCGCGGATTCGAACTGCCAGAGGGATGGGACAACCAAATCGAAACGGAGCCGGGCCTGGCGCTGAAATACCAGCGCTCGATTCGTTTCGCCCCGAAAAACCTCGAGCGCAACCTGGATTTCACACCGCACGCCGGAATTTGCCTCGGCAACGTCGAAACCTCGCTCAGAACCGGTCTTGCTATCAGGGCCGGGTTCAACGTCCCCGATGACTTCGGGGTGCAGACGGTCAGTTCGCTGCTCACCACTGAGGGCGGGGCTTCAGCCGGAAACAATCGCATCTCGGCCTACATCTTTGCCACGGTGGAGGGCTGGCTTGTCGCCTACTCCACATTCCTGGATGGAAACATGTACCACAGCAGCCACAGCGTTGACCGGGAATGGGGAGTGCTCGAGTGCAAAGGCGGCGTCGCGCTGGGCATGCGCTACGGCGAGTTTGCCATGAGCTACGTCTATCGCACTCGCGAGTTTTCAGGCCAGCAGGAGAACAACAGCTACGGCTCCCTCAGCTTCAAGGTGAAATTCTGAGAGCCCGGCATCCGCATACAGGGTCGCAAAGCTTTCTCACCTTCCGCCTCCTCGAATAGTCCCGGACGCCCTGCCCCCGCCCCTGTCAGTTCCCGGACGCGGAAGCCTACGGAACAGGAACGGCTGTGTGCGGCAACGCCGGCTCATCCGTCGCCGGAGCGGTCGTCGCGGATGTTTCCTCTTCCTTCTTCTTTTCCGCGAGGAGGTCCGACCGGCTTTTCAAAACGGAATCCAGCGTCCACCCCGCAACCATGTAGGTCCACTTCTCCAGTTTTTTCTCGTTGGCCAGTTTTTCCTGGAGCTTCTTCCGGGCATCCTGGAATTCCTTGTCCTTCTTCGCCTTGTCTTCGGGCTTCTCGTCTTTGACAGCAGGCCGCTCGGCGGGCAGGTTCGCCTCGACCGCCACGGTCAGCGGATAGCTGTCGTTGGTCTTCACCCCTGCCTTGATGGTGTAGGCGAAGTCGTCGAAGGTCTCTATCTTGAGCAACACCGGCTTGTCCAGCCCCAGCGATTCAGGCTTCGCATCCGCGACCACGTCCACAAAAGATGGCGACAGAAGCTGATTGCCCGCGCTCGATGCCTTCGCGGGATCCAGTTGCTCGTCAGCCCTGGCGTCAGCCAGCTTCCACTCGCCGTTTTCTTTCTCGCGCACCAGCTTCCACGAGTTTGTGGAGGCCAGGTGTGTCACCGCCAGGGATTTTACTTTCTCGACCTTGAAGAAGTCTTTGGCAAGCCATCGTTCAGGTTTCGGCTCGATGTTTTCGAGCGGCTCGGAAATGAGCATCACCTTGTCGTTCTTTTCCCCGAGCTTCACGTACCGTCCGTCCGGCCAGCCCTGGTCTTCAAACTCGCCCATTGGCGATGGCCTGGAAGGCTTGCGCATGTGCATCTTTCCGAGCATCAGCGCCGCAATTTCTTTGTCCCCGGATCCGCGCAGTTCCACCTTGACCGGCTGGTTTGTTCCCTTGGCCGCATCCAGGCCAAAACGCGCCAACTGACTGGAACCCACTGGCTCCGCCTCGAGGATCTTCAGGTCCGTTGCCTTGAGCAGAAAGCCCCTGATCTCGCCGAAATCCGCAGGATAATCGCCCCGCTCGCGCACGCTCCAGACATCTTCCTTCTTCACCAAGTTCACCTCGTTGGTGCCCTGCCGGATGCTAATGCGCGCCACGTCGTTCGCCGGCAATTTCGGCAGCAGCTTCTGGCCAAGGCTGAGATTGCCCTGCCGCCGGCTGGCAAGCTGGTTCTTGTAAACAAGCAGACCCGCCCCGCCAATGACGAGGACCAAAACCAGGAGTGTTAAGAGTTGTTTCCGGTTCATTTTGCAGATGTGCGTTTGCGTTTAAAGTATGCCAGGGTGATTCCTGATAGGCTCACGATGATGGGCATGGCCGCTATGTTCAGCCATTTGAGCCTGCCCTCAAGGGAATCGATATCGCGCCGCAGCTTCTTGCGCTCCTCTTTAAGCTGCACCTTCACTTCAGCCTCTTTCTTGCGAAAGTTCTCCAGCGCCTGCTGCTGCTCGGGTGACAGGATGAATCTCTGCTGGCCCGATTCCTTCTTTTGCTGCAGCTCGTTCAACTGCCTCTGTGTCTCCGCAAGGCTGTCTTCGAGTTCCTTGATCCGGTTGCGGTAGTTCGCTTCCGCCTCGGTCTGCATCTTGCGCACCACGGTGAATGGCCGGCTCTGAACCGCCCGGCTGCGGACCGTGATGAGGTTGTTGTCGCCGGTGAGCTGTTCGGCGGTGTTCTGCGCAAAGCTCAGATTCCCGTTCATCGGCATTGCAAGATTCCCGAAGGGCGTTTGCATCTGGCGCAGCGAGAAGGCGTCGAAAAGCATGTCGGCATCCGCCACCACGATCACTGTGTTCTCCTGCTTGGTTTCCTTGAGCCAGTCCCCGGCCGGTTTTTCGTCCTTCTTCTCGTCTTTCTTCTCTTCATCGGTCTTCGGCTCGGACGGGGGGCCGTCCGGAAACGCCGTCTTGAATTTGCCGGTCAGCCTCACTGCCAGGGCATACTCCGTGCCGGAAGCCTTGAACTCCTTGATAACGTTTTCACCGGAGAGGTTTGCCATGAAGCCATCCACCAGTTGCGAATCCTTCGTGCTCTTCGCCAGCACCGTCCGGGTCAGGCCGGCTGCCGGCGTGCCGATAATCGCGCCCGCGAAGGGCATCCAAATGCTGTTGATCTGGCTGGTGATAATGTCGTCCTTGTCCAGGTTCTCAGCGCTGAGGGACAGGAACGAAGGCGCCTCTTGCGGCTGGTTGTTCTGGCCGCGTATCTGCATTTTCAGGTTCAGGTCGGCCACGACTTTGCTCGTGTCCAGCGAAAGGCCCCACGCCTTCATCAGCTTCTCGATGTTCGACCCCGAGTTCGGAATGCTTCCGAACATCTGGTTTTGCTCCCGGCTGTCAATCAGCGGCAGCGGATCCAGAAATGCGACAAGCTTGCCGCCGCGCATGATGAACTGGTCAATGGCAAACTGCGCCTTGTCCGTGATCTCGCGCGGGTGAATCACGAAGAGCACTTTGATGTCGTCGTCAATCTTCTCGGCGGTCATCTCCACGCGCTTGACCTCGAAATCGTTCTTCAACTCGTTCACGAGCACCCAGGGCTGCTGCCCCTGCTGGCCCATCTGCCGCATCATCGGGTTGCCCGGCATGCCAAACACAGGCATGGCGCTCATAATCCCGACCACCGGCTTCTCAGGATCGGCAACGCGCGAGATGGCCCGCGAAATGTCATATTCAAGCTGCGCCTCCCGGCTCGGCTGCAAAAACGGGATGGTCTGCCGCTCGTCCAGCATGTTCACCGAAAGCCCAAGGTACATCCGCTCGCCGGACTGCAACATCTCGCCCTCGATCCCATCCAGACGCGCGCGGTCTTCCGCGTCGGAATCCGGCTGTGGATCATATTTCTCGATCACGATTTTGCCGCCACCAGCCTTCTTGTATTCGGATAGCAGATCCTCAACGCGTTTGGCGTACGTCTTCAGGAACACCGTCTCGGGACTGGCCGTTTCCGCCTGGCTGAAGTAAAAGCGGATTTTTACCGGCGTATCCAGGTTCTTCAGAATCTCACGCGTGCCCTTTGACAATGTGAACACTTTTTCATCGGTGAGATCCACACGCGCCTTGACCGGGCCGGTGATGACGTTGACGGCAATCAGGATCACCGCCATGGCGAGCACTCCGCCCGCCGAATACAGCATTGTTTCAAGACCTTTTTTCTTCATGGAAAATCCTTTTATCCCGCGCGATGCCCGCGGATGATGACTCCTGTGACGAACAACGAAAAACCAATGATCGAGCCGAAGAAGACCACGTCCCGCAGATCGAGCACGCCTTTCTGGAAACCATCAAAGTGAGTGATCACGCTGAAGGACGAGATGATGTCCACCAGCCAGGGGCTGGCCCAGCTCTCCAGCAGGTTGATCACCGGCGGGAAGCCCGCAAGGATCAGGAACAGGCAGAGCACCACCGCGATGATGAAGCTCACCACCTGCGTCCGCGTCATGGCCGACGTCATGCAACTGATGGCCAGGTATGCGCCGGCCATCAGCCAGCTCCCGACATACCCGCACAGAATAACGCCGTTGTCCGGGCTCCCGAGGTAGTTCACTGTCAGCACCACCGGAAAGGTCAGCACCAGGGCCAGGGCCAGAAACAGCCACGAGGCCAGAAACTTCCCCACAATCGCCTGCCACGCGGTTATCGGCATCGTCAGCAACAGCTCGATGGTGCCCACCCGCCTCTCCTCGGCCCACAGCCGCATCCCCACAGCCGGAACAAGGAACAGGTAAAACCACGGGTGCCAATCGAAGAACGGACGCACCAGCGAGGCCTCGCCCCGCTCGAAAAACCCGCCCACCATGAACGTGAAAAACCCGCACAGCAGCAGGAATATGACGATGAAAACATACGCGAGCGGCGAAGAAAAATAAGCCGCCAGCTCGCGCTTGGTAATTGTCTTTATGTTGGCCCAGGTGGTGTTCATTGCTTCTCCTCTACCTTCTTATCGACAGCCGTGTCCGGCATGGTGATGCCCCGGAATACTTCGTCCAATCGCCCCTCCTCGGTGTGCAGTTCCTCGATCTTCCAGCCCTGGGCAGCCTCACCCACACGGCTCGCAAGTTCGCCATTCGCAGTCCCTTTCGGAAATACACGAGCCGTCACCCCAGCAGCGTCCTCCCGGATGATCGCCGTTCGCTTCACACCGGGAAGCTGCGAAAGCCTCTGGGTGACACCCGCCGCATCCACACCCGAAACGCGCAAGGTCACCGCCCCGGCATAATCCGATTTCTGCCGCAGTTCCTGCGGTGTGCCGTTCGCTACAATCCGCCCGCGATCAATAATGATCGCCCTCGAACAAACCGCATCAACCTCCTCAAGGATGTGCGTCGAGAATATAATCGCTTTCTTTTGTCCCATGCGCCGGATCAACTGCCGCACCTCGTGCTTCTGGTTCGGATCAAGCCCGTCGGTCGGCTCATCCAGCACAAGCACGTCCGGGTCGTGAATGATCGACTGCGCAAAACACGTCCGGTGCCGGTAACCCTTCGAAAGGGTCTCGACACTTTGATGCAGCACGGATTCCAGGAAACACATCTCCACCACGCGGTTCACTGCCGCATTGCGCGCATCCCCCTTGAGTCCGCGAATCTCCGCCGCAAACTTCAAAAACCCGTAAACGGTCATGTCCGTGTAAGCGGGGGCATTCTCCGGCAGGTACCCAACCAGTCTCTTGGCCTGAATCGGGTTTGCCACAATGTCGAAGCCACCCACGCTCACCGTTCCCGCTGTGGGAGGGATAAAGCCGGTGATCATCCGCATGGTGGTGGATTTTCCGGCGCCGTTCGGCCCCAGGAAGCCCAGAACCTCTCCCCGTTCAACCGAGAACGAAACGCCATCCACGGCGCGTTTCGTGCCGAAAACCTTTGCCAGGTTATGAACATTGATCATAGTAAAATCCTCGTTTCCGAACGAAAACGAGTTTGTCTCATACTCGCTTTTACGCCTGTTGTAAACCCTGATTCTGCTATGCCATCACATTAGGCAAAGCCCTGCCACAAGCCCGGCAGGCTTTCTTCAGACGATTTTGATGCTTAAGACCTGCTTGTGTTCAAAAAAAATCGGCCCGTGAGTTCATTTTTTATCCACTCCCCGAGCCGGCAGGCCCCGGTATTTTTGCAAACAATCACTGCCGCAAGCCTCCGCAGAGCCGCCTTTCAAAGCTCACATATCCAGTCCAACCCCACCCGGCCCAGTGGACCGGGCTCTAACATTTCCGTTCCAAAAACACTGCAGCGCAACTCTGGACGTCGAGGCAATTATCGGTAAACTCCCCGCAACCTAAAGATGCTCAGCATGTTCTTGATGACCTGTGCGATGCTCATCGCAGCTGTAAACGGCAGTGGTGCGGATGGCTCCGCACCCGCCCTCGCAGCGGAAAAGCAGGTCACGCACGGCCGTGGCGGACGCATCCTCACCAACATCGGGGTATGGTCCCCCGACGGCAACTGGCTCGCCTACGACACACGCAGCGACCCTGCGGGGGACTGCTTTGATGCTCGCACGATCGAGATGGTTCACATGCGCACCGGAGAAGTCCGGGAACTCTACCGTTCAACGAACGGGGCTAATTGCGCGGTGGTCACGTTTCACCCCCGCCAGCAGAAGGTTGCGTTCATTCTCGGACCGGAGCATCCCACCCCGGAATGGTCTTACAACGCCTGGCATCGCAGGGGGGTCATCGTGGATTGCTCACGGCCGGGTCTGGCGGCAAACCTCGATGCGCGTGACGTTTCTTACCCGTTCACCCCGGGAGCTTTGCGGGGCGGTTCCCACGTCCATGTCTGGGAAGCCAGCGGGGAGTGGATAAGTTTCACCTACGAGGATCACGTCCTGGCAAGCCCTGGCACGGGTCAGGACCGCGACATCAACCAGCGCAACATCGGAGTGAGCGCGCCGGTTTGCGGTGTGCGGGTCGGCACAGATCATCCAAGGAACCATGACGGGCTTTATTTCTCGGTGCTGGTGACAAAAACGGTGGCTCACCCACGGCCCGGCTCCGACGACATCTCCCGGGCATACGAGGAGGGTTGGGTGGGCACCAACGGCTACGTGCGCCCGGACGGCTCGAGACAGCGCCGCGCCCTGGCTTTTCAGGGACAAGTCGTGACTCATGACGGCAAAACTATCTCAGAGGTGTTCATTGTGGACTTGCCCGCAAATCCCACCCGGGAGGGAGAGGGTCCGCTTTGCGGCACGGAGACCCGCCGCCCCGCGCCACCCGCCGGCACAGCCCAACGGCGCCTGACATTCACCGCCTCATGCAAATACCCGGGTTTGCAGGGTCCCAGGCATTGGCTTCGCAGCGCCCCCGACGGTTCTCGCATCGCTTTTCTCATGAAGGATGTCCGCGGCATCGTTCAGATCCACACGGTTTCTCCAAACGGCGGCCCGACAACCCAACTCACGTCCAACAACGAATCCATCGCCAGTTCGTTCACATGGAGCCCGGATGGCAAACACCTTGCCCACGTAATGGACTCTTCCGTTTGCCTCACTGTCGCCGCCACCGGCCAAACAATCCCGTTGACGCGGCGTTATCCAGCCGCCGAGGCGCCGCGACCGGAAGCTTGCGTATTTTCTCCAGATGGCAAAAGAATTGCCTATGTCCGCCGGGTCGCCGAGGACGGACAATGGTCCAATCAATTGTTTGTCCTGGAGTTAAACAAATCATGACACTTCCTATCCTCGATTTCGCAGTGGTCATCGTTTACCTCGCCGCAATGGTTGCCATGGGCTTTTACCTCGGACGCAAAGGCCAGACGCCGGACCATTACATGAGAGCCGGAGGTTCCATTCCCGGCTGGGCCGTCGGCATCTCCATCTTTGGAACTTACGTCAGCAGCATCAGTTTCCTCGCCCTGCCCGGAAAATCCGCCGGGGGAAACTGGAATCCGTTTGTGTTCAGCCTCGGAATTCCACTGGCCGCCTGGATCGCGGTGCGCTGGTTCGTTCCGTTCTACCGCCGCAGCGGCGAGGTCTCCGCCTACCACCACCTCGAGGAACGTTTTGGTCCCTGGGCACGAACTTACGCCGTGCTCTGCTATCTGCTCACCCAGTTGGCGCGCATGGGCGCCATTATGTACCTCCTCGCACTCGCAATGGCGCCCCTGACCGGCTGGAGCCTGACGACCCTCATTCTCGTCACCGGCGTTATCACCATCCTCTACACGCTTATCGGCGGAATCGAGGCCGTAATCTGGGCGGATGTTGTGCAGAGTTTTGTTCTCATTGGCGGCGCGCTCGCCTGCATGGTTCTCCTCATCATTGGCATGCCACGGGGTCCTGGACAGTTGTTCGAGATCGCCGCCCGGAACGACAAATTCAGCCTGGGCAGCTTTGGCCCGAGTCTCGCCCAACCGACCTTCTGGGTGGTGCTGATCTACGGGCTGTTCATCAACCTGCAAAACCTGGGCATTGACCAGAGCTACGTGCAACGCTACGCAACGGCCCGCAGCGATTCCGCCGCCCGAAAGAGTGTCTGGCTGGGCGGGTTGCTGTATCTGCCGGTGTCCGCAGTCTTCCTCTTCATCGGCACGGCGTTGTTTGCCTACTACACAGCCCAACCGGAGCTTCTGCCGGCCGGGCTCGATCTGAAATCAAAATCCGACGCGATTTTTCCGCACTTCATCAATTCGGCTTTGCCCGCGGGTGTCACCGGGCTGGTCATTGCCGCAGTTTTTGCCGCAGCTCAATCCACCCTGGCCAGCTCCATCAATTGCTCCGCCACCCTGTTGCTCTGCGACATCTACCGGCGCTATTTCCGCCCAAAGGCGGATGGCAGAGAGTCTATGACGGTTCTGCGCCTCGCAACTCTTGGTTTTGGTATCGCGGGCACGCTCGTCGCCATCGCGATGATCCAGGTCAAGAGCGCGCTCGATGCCTGGTGGGAACTGGCCAGCATCTTCAGCGGCGGCATGCTCGGCCTTTTCCTCCTGGGTCTGATCTCGCGACACGCAAAGAACGCAGCCGCCGCCACAGGTGTCGCCGCCGGTGTGATGGCCATTCTTTGGATGAGCCTCTCGCCAAAGCTCTCTGACCAGTGGGCCGCATGGCGCAGCCCGTTCCACAATTTCATGGTGATCGTCATCGGCACTCTCGTCATTCTCCTCGTCGGCCTGCTGCTGAGCTGCCATAAACAAAAACCACCCGCGCACAGTCCGCAAGCTTCGCATACTGGATCCAATCCCCCTTGAACGTTTTCTGTTCAAACCCATCCCGAAAACATTACCTTTGCGGGGCGTTGAGACATTTTTTCTCTAATGTAAAGCGTTCTGTTTTCGGCCCTCCGGGCGTTGTCTTTCTCCTCCTGGCCGCGCTCACGGGCTGCCGAACCGGCCCCGCCCTGCCTCCGGTGAGCCTGGATGAGGCCGGATGGACCATCTCGCGCGGGGAAGCTCTCTGGCGCCACGGCGACAAACTCGAACTGGCGGGAGAGGTCCTCCTGGCGGCAGGCCTGGAGCGTTCTCTTGTCCAGTTCTCAAAAGGGCCGATTGAAATCGTCTCCGCGCGCCGCGAAGGAACCGCCTGGGAAATTCAATTTCCAGCCCAGAAACGCCGATATTCAGGCCGGGGCCGCCCGCCGAAAGCTCTGCCCTGGCTCCATCTTGCGGACGCCGTGGCAGGCCGGCCGCTGCCAAAAGGCTTTTCCTGGAGCCGCTCGGAAAACTCCTGGAAGTTCGAAAGCCGCCGCGACGTCATCGAGGGGGTCTTCTCGGAATGAGTTTGCCAGGCTTGAAGCATCCCGGACGATGGCTCTGGCTCCTCTTGCTGGCGCCCATCCTCATCGGGTTCGTCCGGCTCAGGCTCGATTTCGACGTGCTGAATCTCCTGCCGCAGGACAATCCATCCGTGCGTGGCTTAAAGATTTACCAGGAGCACTTCACCAGCGCCCGCGAACTGGTCCTCGCCTTCCGGTCGGAAGACCCGGAGGCGCTGGAACGCTACATCAGCGCTGCGGGCGGGAGGCTGCGCCAGAAAACGAACCTGGTCGCCTCGGCCGCGTGGAAACCACCCTGGCAGGAGCACCCGGGCGACCTCGCCGAACTTCTTGGATGGATCTGGCTAAACCAGCCACAGCCATCTTTTACCGGCCTTTCCATCCGCATCACCCGGGCCACGGACCAGCTCGCCGCCGCGCGCGAGCAACTCGCAACCTCCCTTTCCCCGGACGAAATCGCCCGGCTCAGTTATGATCCTCTCGGTTTCACACGCCTGCCGGAAGCCGCCGGGCTGGACATGTTTTCCGGTGACAAACAGCAGGCGTTTTCAAATCAGGAAGGCACGTTCAGGCTGATGTTTGTCCAGGCAAACCAGGAACTGGTTTCCTACAAACAGTGTGACGCATGGTTAACCGGAATAAGGAAACTCCTCTCCACCGTTCCGGGCGCAGACACCCCTCCCGGCCTCGAAATCGGCTTCACAGGCCGGCCGGCATTCGTCGCCGAAATCGGACGCGGCATGCAGCGGGACATGAAATGGTCTGTCATCGGCACGGCGCTGATCATCGCGGTGTTGTTCTGGATCGCGCATCGCACGCTTAAACCGCTCTTGTGGTTGCTGGTGCTTCTCGGGGTGATCCTGGCGGGCACGCTGGGGCTGGGCGGCTTCGCCTTCGGTTCAATTAATGTCGTGAGCATGGGTTTCGCGGCCATCCTGCTCGGGCTGTCGGTGGATTACGCGCTGCTTCATTACCAGGAGGCCGTTAGCCATCCGCACCTGACCGTTCCCGAGATCCGGCGCGTCATCGCCCCCGGCGTGGCATGGGCGGCCATGACAACAATTATGGCCTTTCTTTCGCTAAACCTCGGCGGCATGCCCGGGCTTGCGGAACTCGGGTCCATGGTCGGCATCGGCGTGGCCTTCGGCGCACTGGTCATCGTGTTCGAATACCTGCCCCCGCTCTTTCCGGAACGAGCCGTCCGACCAGGCACGCAACCAGCGGACAAAACCGGGACGCCAAATCCGCCACCGCCACTGTCCAAAGAACGGGAGGCCTCGGACTCTTCACGCCCGCCCGGCATTCGCCTCGGCCTGGCAGCCACTCTGGTCCTGCTGGCGCTGATTCTCGCGGTGCTCGCCACCGCACTGCCCGGGCTGGATACTTCTGCAAACGCCCTGCGTCCGCGCAACAGCATGGCCTATGCAACCCTCGCGGAAGTCCAAAGACAATTTGCCAGCACGGCGGAACCACTGTGGCTCATCGTTTCAGGCAGCGATGATCGCGAACTCCTGCAAAGAACAGACGCCGTCCAGGCCTGGGCCGCCCGCGCAAAGGCAAGCGGCCGCATCGCGGAATTCACATTGCCAAACATTCTCCTCCACAATCCCGACAACCTGCGCGCCAACCTCGATGCCGCACTGCAACTTTCGGCCATGACGAATTCACTGCGCACAACTGCGGCCCGGGCCGGGTTCGAGCAATCTGCGCTCGGGCTTGCGGAAGCTGTCCTGTCCGCGTGGAACCGCACCGCCCTGAATCCCGAGAACGCATGGCCCACAAATCAGCTCAGCCAGTGGATTCTAAGTAAGACAATCACGCGCACCCCCACAAACGTGTTCGCTCTCGGCCTTCTCCACCCATCCGGGAACGCGCGCGCCAGTCTGGCGGAACTGAGCCGCGATGTCCCTGAAGGAGCGGTCATCACCTCCTGGGGGTTGCTGGGCGAGTCCGTGTTGCACCGCGTTCAGCATCGGCTCTGGCTTGTCGTCGCCCCCATGCTCATTCTTGTCCTGGGATCGCTCGTGCTGGCGTTTCGCAGGGTGTCCGAAGTGCTGCTAAGCCTCGCCAGCCTGTCTTTATCCGGGCTCTGCCTGATTGCGTTCATGCGCATCACCGGGTGGTCGTGGGATCTTATGAATCTAATGGCAATCCCGTTGATCCTCGGAACAGGCGTGGACTACGGCATTTTCATTCAAATGGCCCTGCGGCGGCACATGGGAAATCTTCGCGTGGTCCTGCGCTCCACCGGCCGCGCCCTCCTGCTCTGCGCCGGCACGGCCATCGCCGGATTCGGGTCGCTGGCATTTTCCTCAAATGCCGGTTTATCAAGTCTCGGACGGGTGTGCGCCGCGGGCATCGCGTTCAACGTTGTCGTCGCGGTCGCGCTGCTGCCGATCTGGTGGCTGGCATGTTGGCGGCACAGAAACCAGGCCGGTCCAACCCGGACGGTAAACAGCCCGGATAGCCGCGCCGATGCGCTGAACATCTCCGGCCCATCCAGCCTCTACAATGCGAAGCTGTGGATCTTTGGCATATGGCTGGTGCGTGTCCTGCCCGCGAGCTGGACCCGCCGGCTCGCCACCACCGTCACGGCACTCTATTACACATTCCATTACCGGCGGCGCAGAATTGTCGAATCCAATCTGCTGCCGGTCTATGGCGGCGACCGCGTTCAGGCCAGGCGCGCCACCCGCTCGCTGTTCAGAAACTTCGGCCTCAAAGTCGCGGACCTTCTCCATTACGAATCCGGCCAGGATGTCGCGCGTCTGCTCGCCGGCGCGCAGGGCTTCGAGGAGCACCTGGCTCCGTTGTTAAAAACCGGCCGGGGTGTGCTGCTGCTGACGTTTCACCTCGGCAATTGGGAGTTTGGCGCGCTATGGCTCGCCCGCGAAAAAGTAAAACTGAACGTGCTCACCCAGGAGGAGCCTGGCAAAGGTCTCACCGAACTGCGCCAGGCCGCCCGCAAATCATGGAATATCCGCACGGTCGTCGTGGGCCGGGACCCGTTCGCTTTCGTGCAGGTGATCCGGGAACTCGAGGATGGCGCGGTCTTCGCACTGCTCATGGACCGCCCGCCACCCACAACCAGCCTGAAGGTCCATTTCTTCCACCAGCCTTTTGCCGCCTCGGTCTCCGCGGCCGAATTGGCCCGCGCCAGCGGCTGTGCGCTCCTGCCGGTCTGCATCCTCCTGGAGAACGGATGCTACAGCGCCCACGTGCTGCCGGAAATTCCTTATGAGCGGGCCTCTTTGCGCCATCCCGATCATCGCGACAATCTCACCCGCGAAATCATGAGCCGCTTCGAGCCGATTGTCCTCAAGCATGCCGACCAATGGTACCACTTCGTGCCGCTTTGGAATAAGTAACCCCCAATTACCGGACGAGCACCCCTGTCTCGAAGGCAACGCTTACGGAATCAGAAAACGATTGGTCTCTATTCCGCCTGCAATGAACAGCTCCTGCATTCTCGAAGAACTTGCCTGCTGAACACTTCCATCGCCCAACAACAGATTGCCTCGCCCCTGGTAATGCCAGGACTTGACCCATCGCAACACTTGATTTGTTGATACAAATCGCAGACCGGGCGACAGCCGCTCCCCGTTCATGCCGAGGAACCGGTCTCCTGACAACAGGCTGTTCGGAAACTCCTGTGTGCTATCCACTCCGACAAAGTAACTCAGATGCGTGTCATCGAACGGAACGGCGTGCTTCGCGGAGTCTGGCAGGACATTCAAAAACGAATCCGCAGGCGATCGCCGCCTGTCCGCCGGACAAACCAGAATCTTGGGGGTGCTCAATTCGTTGGACATTACAGCGTAATGAGGCCAAACCGCCTTGTTTGTAATCAGCTCCATGGTGCCCCAATTCGTCACTGACAACTCGAAGGGGTATTTCTCGTTATTATCAATCGCGAATGTCTTGAAGGAGAGTCCGATCTGTTTCAGATGACTCGTGCACCGGATAAACCAGGCCCCGTCTCGCGCCCGCGGATATTGCACAAACACCACAAACACAAGCAAAGCCGTGACCCCAAACACAACAAGCAAATCTTTCAAGGTGAAACTGCCATGTGCAGCCGCCCGCTTAAGCCGTTGTGCCGGTGGTGCCATCACCCCATCCATGTCTTTTCATTACTGCCTACTTCTTTTGCCCCACCAGGACAAGCACTTTCCTTGATACGTGAATAACTCTCTCTTGCCTGAACTCCATACTTCCCCATCCTGTGCAAATGGCTTCAAAGAGCAAAACCACGGGCAAGACCAAGCTGCCGACGGCAATGGATTGGCGAACGACTGACGCGGACGAAATCGCCAAGCGCCAGGAACGCGCCCGTGCCGAGAGCTTTCGCATTTCAAACACCACTCCCGAACATCCGATCTTTTCGAACTTCCAAGTGCAGTCCGGCAGCGGCCTGAGCTACTCGGTCGAAATCCGCGACCTCCGGGGGAAGCAGTTCGCCTGTGAATGCGTCGATTTTCGCATCAACGGGCTCGGAACCTGCAAACATGTCGAGGCCGTTCTCCTGAACCTCCAGGCGCGTCATAAACGGCTCTTTCAAGCCGCCAAATCCTCGAGTTCGGACCGGATCGAAATCACGCTGGATCGCGCGGCGGACACGGTCCGCATCCTGCACACCGCCGCGCCTGTTCCCAAGGTGGTGGCCAAATGGTTCGGAGAAGATGGCCGGTTGGCACATGGCACGCCCGAAGACGCAGTCGAGGCCCTTCAACTGTTGCGCAAACGGGATCTGCCGGAGATACGGATCTCTCAGGAGCTTGAGCCGTGGTTCGAAAACAGGCGCCACATCGAGGAGCGCAAGCAGCTCCGGCGCGAATACGAGGTGAAAGTCCAAAGCGGCGAATGGCCGCTTCACGAAACCCTGGTCCCCTTGTTTCCTTATCAGCGTGAAGGTATGCTGCACCTGGCTTTCACCGAACGCGCCCTGCTCGCCGACGAAATGGGCCTCGGAAAAACCATACAAGCTATCGCCGCCTGCGCCCTGCTGCACCGCCTCGGCCAGGCCCGCCGCGCGCTCGTCGTCACCCCCGCCTCGCTAAAGACCGAGTGGGAGGAGCAAATCCGCAAATTTACCACCTTGAATTATCAACTGGTGTTCGGCGGCAAGTCGCGCCGCCTCCAGGCCTATAGAAAATCTCCGGACACCCCGTTCTTCACCATCGTCAATTACGAGCAGATGGTGCCGGACGCGCTGGACGTGAATGCCCGGCTCGCCCCGGACATTGTGGTGCTGGACGAAGCGCAAAGAATCAAAAACTGGAATACCAAAACCGCCCAGGCAATTAAACGGCTTCGCAGCCGATACGCTTTCGTGCTAACGGGCACCCCTATCGAAAACCGCATTGATGAGCTGCAATCGCTCATGGACTTCCTCCAGCCCTCTGCACTGGGTCCGCTGTTCCGGTTCAACCGCGATTTCTATGAACTCGACGAGCGCGGCCGGCCGACCGGCTATCGGAACCTGGACCTGCTGCACCAGCGTATTAAACCGTTCATGCTCCGCCGCCGCAAAGCCGAGGTGGAAACGGAGCTGCCGGAACGCACTGATGAGAACCGCTTCGTGCAGATGACCGACCTGCAGAAGGAGAACTACGCCGCCCACGAGCAGCATGTCATGAGGCTCGTGAGCATCGCCCAGCGCCGCCCGCTCCTCAAGCAGGAGCAGGAGCGGCTGCAACGCGAGTTGGCAATGATGCGCATGATCTGCGACACCAACTACATCCTGGATCCGGAGGACCGCACGTGTCCCAAACTCTCGGAACTGGCCCGGCTCCTCGACGACTGTGCGGAAAACGACGCCAAGGTGATCGTCTTTTCCGAATGGGAGCGCATGCTGGAACTGGTGCGCGAACTCTGCGACAAGCGCGGCACCGGTTACGCCTGGCACACCGGCAGCGTGCCCCAATTGCGTCGGCGCGCGGAAATAAACGCCTTCAAAAACGACGCCAGTTGCCGGGTCCTCCTCAGCACGGATGCCGGCGCCACCGGGCTGAACCTCCAAAACGCAAGCGTCGTCATCAATTGCGATTTGCCCTGGAACCCGGCCAGGCTCGAACAGCGCATCGCCCGCGCCTGGCGGAAAAATCAAACCCGCGCCGTCACGGTCGTTAACCTCGTCTGTGAAAACAGCATCGAGCATCGCATGCTTGATACGCTCGCCCTGAAACAATCCATCGCGGCGAGCGTCCTGGACCGCGCCGGCGAGATCAAGGAAATCAAGCTCCGCAGCGGACGCCAGGCATTCGTCGAGCGCCTTCAGCAACTCGTCACACCCGCTGGCCCGCGACCGCACGTGCCGGCACAGGCCGGGGATGCAACCACCCGCAGACTGCCGTCCGATCCCGCCATCGCTTTCGCTCAACTCGCCTCCGAGAAGATTAACGGCGCCCTGGTGCGCTGTGAGGAACGTTACCCATCCTCCGGAGCTCACTCCGTTCTGGTCGTCGTTGTCGAGCGCGACGCCCCGCAGTTCCGTGAGCAACTCGCCTCCCTTCACGCAAATCTGTTCGGCCCCGGCAAAACCGATCCCTCGGCCCCCGTGCAACTCGAGATCCTGGACCGCGCCACGGATGAGGCAATCGAGCGCATGATCCAGGCTGGCTTGATCGCCAGGGCAACACGGGCCACGCGCCCCTTGTCGCCCTCGGATTCTCCAGAGGCTGCGCCGCTTTCACCGCAGGAACTCGCCAAAGCCAAGGCGCACCGCGAAGCCGCCGCTCGAAAGCTCAAAATGACTGAAATCCTCAGCGCCTCGGGGTTCGACGCCGAAGCCCGGCCTCCGCTGCTCGATGGTTTGCGCGCCCTCGCCTGCGCCCTCGCAATCGAGCGCCGCCTCCCCTGCCCGTCCGATGTCGAGGATGTCATTAAACCGCCACTGTCGCATTGCTGGGCGGACAACCTGCCGTTGGTGAAATCCGCGGTTGAAGATCCCTCAGGTGACAACAAGCTTCTTGTTAAGAAACTGGCGGATATGCTGAAATAATCGCTCATCGCGAGCCCAGGACGGATTAAGCGCACCGTCCGGTCGTGCCTCCGGCCCATCGCGTGTTTTACGCCCCCGGCCGACCGCCCGTGCTTCTGCTATGCGTTTAACTTGAAACCTGGATTCTACCCTCCTATTCTGCGTCCTGATATCGGTTAGAAACAAAAACAGCAATTCAGGAGAAAAAAATTATGTCTCAAAAGCCTTTAAATGTGGGTCTCGTGGGCGGTGGCAAAGGAGCATTCATTGTTCATCCGCATCAAAAAGCCATTCATTTTGACGGCACGCGTCGCGTGGTAGCGGGGGCGCTGTTCCCGGAGCCAAGAGTGGCCCTGGAGGAGGCCAAGAATTGGCCTTACCCAATCAAAGGTTACGGTTCTTATGACGAGATGATCGCCGCAAACGCCACCCTGCCGGATGACGAGAAGCTCGATTATATCCTGATTGTCACCCCCAACTTTGTGCACTTCGACCCGGCCATGAAAGCCATGAAGGCGGGCATCGCGGTGTTCTGCGAAAAACCTCTTTGCCTGAACCTCAAGGAGGCCGACGAACTGGTCAAGACCGCGCGCAAGCTCAATGTGCCGTTTGCCGTGGCGCACACTTACCTCGGCCACTGGACAACGCGTTTCAGCCGCTACATCGTACGCAGCGGTTTGCTGGGCGACATTCGCTGGGTGGACAGCTACTACATCCAGGGCTGGCTCGCCACAAAGGTCGAGACCAGTTCGCAACAGGCTTCCTGGCGAGTGGACCCCAAACGCGCCGGCGGTTCCGGCTGCGGCGGAGATATCGGCACTCACGCCCTCATGCAGCTCCGGTATGTCACCGGCCTGGAGGTCGCCCAACTCAGCGCTCAACTCGAAACTTTCGTCGAAGGCCGCATGCTCGACGATCATTTCACGATCTATTGCAAGCTGAATAATGGCGCAAAGGCTCTCGTGCGCGCCTCACAAGTGTGCATCGGCCACAAAAACGACCTCGGCATCGAGGTCGCCGGAACAAAAGGCACTCTCCGCTGGCGGCAGGAAGAGCCCGAGTGCGTCACGATTCACCTGCCAAACCAGCCCGACCGCGTCTATTGGCGCAACGCCGTCACCGCCGGCGACGGTTTCCTGCCAAAGAACCTTCCCGCAGATCTCATGGCCGAGCCCACCATCCCCTCAGGCCACGGCGAGGCGTTCCACGACGCCTTTGCCCGCCTCCATCGCTGCTTCGAAGCCGACGTCCGCAAGTGGAAGGCAGGCAAATCCTTCCAGGCCGACGGCTCGAAATACGCAACAGTCGAGGACGGTTGGACAGGCATTGCCTTCATTGAAACTTGTGTGAGAAGCAGCAAGAAGCGGGGCGCATGGACCCCCATGCCCAAACCCGTCTGAGCTGACGAATGAAGACGCTCCCCGTTTTGGGCACGCCGCTGCTGGTCACCGACTACGCGGGGCTAAGCGCGGCGTGCCTGGAGTGGGCGCGAAGCGGCCGGACGCTGGCCGTGGAATTTGCAAACACACAGATCGTGACGATGCGTCGCCACGATCCTGCCTTCAGGGAACTGACCTCTTCTTTCGAAGCTTTCGCCCCGGACGGCATGCCGCTGATCTGGCGCCTGAATCGTGCTGGGGCGGGCCTCCACGACCGCGTTTACGGACCATCCTTCATGGACCACTTTCTCCGCACCGTTCCCGCAGGCCATTCTCATTACCTCCTGGGCGGCTCCGAAGAATGCGGTCGTCGTCTCAGGCAACGATTCCAAAGCCTCAACCCGGGCGTGAATTTCGTCGGCAGCTTCCACGGGCGGTGCAACCCGGACGGCAGCCTCTCCCCGGCGGATGAGCAGACAGTCATCAATGACCTCGAACGGCTCAGCCCGGATTTCATCTGGGTGGGATTCGGCACGCCAAAGCAGCAGGCCTGGGTCAAACGGCACAGGGCACGGGTGCGCCGTGGCGTCCTTCTCACGGTCGGCTTTGCGTTCGACGTGAACGCCGGCATGAAGCCGGACGCGCCCATGTGGATGCAGCGCCTCGGACTGACCTGGGTATTCCGTCTCTGCTCCGAACCGCGCCGGCTTGGCCCCCGTTATTTCAAATACAACTTCCTTTACCTGTTTTACCTGCTTCGGGATGGGCTGTGCGCCCCCCAAAAGCCTTCTCCCAACGCAATTTACTAATCTATGCTGATTCGTTCCCTGCTCACGCTCCTCATCGTTGTTCTGGCTTTCAAATGTGTCGCCGCATCCACCCTGGAGGAGTGGGATTACAAGAAGGAAATGCTCCCCGTGTTTGTGGAGATCATCCCGAAAATCCTCGCCTCACACGATCCCAAGACAGGCAGGTTTGGCACAGGCATCCCCATCGCAAGCGATCAACAGCCAATCTTCGCCCTCGCCGCAGCCTGGTCCATTGATGACCCGGCAAACAAATGGCATCACGACCCCCAGGTGCTCAAGGCCGCCATCCGCGGAGGCGAACTCCTCACCGAAACGCAGGACAAAAAGGGTCAGTGGGTCTTCCGCAAAAAGGATAATTCGGAATGGGGAAACCATTACAATCCGTGGGTCTATTCGCGCTGGATTCGCGCTTACTCTCTGATCAAGGACGCCATGCCGCGGGAAAGCCGGAATACTTGGGAAAAAGGCCTGAGGCTCGGATACGGCGGCATCGCCCGCGCATCGTTTCGCACGGTGCACAACATCCCAACCCACCACGCAATGGGCACCTTCATCGCCGGGCAGGCCCTCGGACAAAAACCATGGAGCACTGCCGCAGCCGCATTCATGACACGAGTTGTCGCCGCCCAGGACCCGAACGGCTTCTGGAGCGAACACTACGGACCCGTGGTGAATTACAACCGGGTGTACGTCGAGGCCATCGGCATCTACTACTCCGTCTCCCGCGATCCCTCTGTCCTGAACGCTCTGAATCGCTCCGCCAGGTTCCACTCGGCCTTTATTTACCCGGA
The DNA here is from genome assembly GCA_964401575.1 of uncultured Verrucomicrobiota bacterium. Taxonomy (GTDB): domain Bacteria; phylum Verrucomicrobiota; class Verrucomicrobiia; order Limisphaerales; family UBA8199; genus CAYNZC01. Next base: position 9,067 of record CAYNZC010000027.1, on the reverse strand, counting down.
CGGCACACCCATCGAGACGATTGACGAACGCAACCCCTATCATGGCAACGTTACATTCCCGAACGTTGGCTTCACTTTCTCCGCCGAAGGAAGGGCCTACATCAGGCATCAATGGGAACTCTGCAAAAACAGAAAGACGATCAGTGACGCCGATGATATCGCCTGTTTCCTCCTCTACGGCCAGGACGGACCCATCGCGGATATCTACAGCCAAAATGCCGGTGCAAAGACCTTCACCACCACGGATGGCAAAGCTGCTGTCACGCGCCAGGGCGCATGGACCATCGCCCTCTCCGCTTATTGCTGCCCGGTTTATGCAAACCGGTGGATCCAGGACCGCCAGAATTTCATCAGTGTTTATCATACAAACACCGGGCTGATCGTCGGTGGCGGCAACACCAAGCTGCAACCGTTCTGGAGCACATTCACGGTCGGAGACCCCACAACGTTTAAACATAACGGTTCCGAAACTCCCAACTTCCTTCCACCCCCGGGCCTGGTCCATGTGCCCTCGAATGCCGCCTTGCGCGGAGATGACTCGATCGACTTTGCCTATGGAACGGTGCCGTGCAGTGTCACAGCCAAAATACAAAGCGAAAACAAGGTCCAAATCTCTTATTCCGCCGCTAAATCTCCCGGAACGCCAAAAACGCAGGCCCACATGACTCTGATTCCCTCCCACAAGGGCGCGTGGCGCACCGGTTCCGGCCGCGCCGGCACGCTCTCGAAACCTCTCGACCTGACTGCGGTGCAATGCGGCGGGTGGTTCGAACACAACGGTTGGCGCGTGCAGGTGCCGGCCGGGTGCAGGGTGCAGTGGCCCTTGCTGCCGCACAATCCCTACCGTAAGGACGGCCGCGCATCCGATCAGGAAGGGCGCATCGTGCTCACGCTGCCCTTCACGTCAGACATAACCAACCGCCTCGTCGAAATCTCTGTGCTGGCAAAACCCGCTGCGAAATAACAACGCGTCAGGACGGTGGCTGGTCCCAAACGCACCGTCGAGAGACCGGGGCATCGAGCCATACATCCCCTGGTTCTGATCAACAGGATGAATTGACATCTCTCGATCTTCGCCTCTAAGGTCTCCAGGAAAAGTGCAACCCTGCGGTGAACGAAAGAAGCGAGCTATGACCAAAGAAACCCATTTAATCGCTGTGTTCCTGGAAAACAGACCCGGTCAGGCTGCCCTGGTATCGGGAATCCTCGCGGATGCCGGTATCAACTTGTACTGGCTGACGACGACAAACAGCGGAAGTTTCGGTGTGATGAAGTTTCTCGTGGACAAGTGCGACCTGGCCGTTAAGGCACTCCGCCAGCAAGGGTTCATGGTATCTCTGCTCCCGGTCCTCGCCATCGAAACGGATAACCGCCCGGGAGCCTTGCTCAGAGTGACCGACTCGCTCAGAAGCCAGAACATCAACCTGGATAACTGCTCTGGTTTTGTGGCCGGAGATCACGCCATCCTGCTTGTGGAGGTGGCGAATATCACTGCCGCCAAAGCAACTCTCGAAGGACAGGGATTCCGGCTGCTCTCACAGGAAGAAGCCCTCCGTTTTTAGCTCTCACCGAGAGCAGCGGAAAGCCTCCGCTCCCGCTGCACGAACTGAACTTCCGATTCCACCCCAAGCCGACCCAGGATCTCGGATTCTATCTCGCGCTTGGCTTCCACGGGCGAGGGAAGCGTGGATGCAAAGAGTTCTTCGGACATGGCAATCAGCACGATCAGACGGCGCTCCCCTGCCTCGAGCTGGAAAGCGTTTCCGGCTGCGCGGGTCTGCCGGAGCACTTCAGCCACCTGTGTTTCATAAAACTCCGTCTCATTGACAAGGTAGCGCTGGTCAAGCCGCGCGCCGGGCGTTAAGACCGCTCCCGTGCGGCCGCAGGCACACTTCATCCGTTCAAGCCGGGCGGAAATCCGTGTTCGGAACCGCAATAACGGCACCGCTTCCCTCGCCAGAGAGGTTACCACCAGTTCGTCATCGCAAATCTCGGGCAGGAAATGGTCTTCCTGCACGTGCATGCGTCCGGCGCTGCATTCCAGCGCGATTCCGGGATCCAGCATCTCCGGCACACCGAAGTTGCAGCGCACGCTCGAGAACAGGCCGGAGGCAATCTGCTCCCGCGTCTCCCTCGGCACAGGCCTGGACAGAATAATGGCGCGAAGTTGCAGGGACTGGGCATCCATACGACGCTTTTCAACTGTTCGGGCCAGTTCCAGCGCATGGGAAGGCGTGGTAATGAGGAACGTCGGACGATAGTTCTTAAGGACCTCGAATTGATCATCCATGTGGATCGGATCTTCCGCGATAATTGAGGCTTCCAGGAGTTCGGCGCCCAGCAGATACCCGGCGCCGCAGGATTCCGGCACCCGGCCGAGAGACACTTGGAGCACATCGTTTGCTGTAACACCCGCCGCGGCAAGTTGCCGGGCCGCCAATCGCCCCCACTGAACCAGATCGTTTCTTGTATGGCCCACAACCAGCGGCCTGCCCCCGGGACCAAGCGCCGAGTATAAACGAATAATTTCCCTCAAGGGAAACGCGAACATGCCGTAGGGAAAGCTGTCCACCATGTCTTCCGGAGTGGTAAACGGAAGGTTTTTTACCTCGGCGAGGGTTTCAATTCGGACATCGGCCAGGCGTTCGCGGTAACGGCGCACATTGCGCCTCAGCCGCGCCACCATTGCCTGAAGCCGTTCAAGTTGCAACTGCTCCAACTCCGCCGGGGGCAGGGTCTCGTTCTTTCTATCAAACATCTGCATAGTCTCTAGGGAGTTGATGGGACCGGGGCGGGAGACTCATCCCGTTGACCCAAGTACGCGCGCTTCACCAGCGGATGATGAGACAAGTCGGCGGCACTGCCTTCCAGCACAATCTCGCCTGTCTCCATGACGTAGGCGCGGTCGGCGATGCCGAGGGTCGCGGTGACGTTTTGTTCTACCAGCAAAACTGTCACCCCCGCTTCTCTCATGCGAACGATCTCCGCAAACACTTCCTTCACCATCAGGGGAGCCAGACCCATGGATGGTTCGTCTAAAAGGAGGAGCCGCGGCCGTGCCATCAGGGCCCGGCCAATCGCCAGCATTTGCTGCTCGCCGCCGGATAAGGTACCAGCCATCTGCCCGGAGCGTTCACGCAAACGCGGGAATCGATCGAATACAATGTCCATCTGCATGACGCGATCGGGATTGTGGTAGCCTCCAATCAGCAGGTTCTCCTTAACAGTCATCTCCGCAAAAAGCATTCTCCCTTCAGGGACAAGCACCGTCGAATTGCTGACGCTTCTCCACGCGGGGCAGCCGATCGTTTCGCGCTGCGCGATTCGAACGGTTCCGCTCCAGGGCGGCAACAACCCCACAAGCCCCTTCAGCAAGGACGACTTTCCCGCCCCGTTCGCTCCCAGCAGCCCCACGATCTCCCCGGCGCGCACGTGCAGGCTCACGCCTCGCACCGCCTCCAAACTGCCATAGCCGCATCTGAGATTTCTAACCTGCAGCAACATTGTCTGTCTCTCCACCGAGATACACTCGAATGACCTTCTCGTTACTTTGGACTTCGCCGGGTGTGCCCTCCGCAATTTTCGCTCCGTTGTGCAGCACGACCACGCTGTCCGATAGTTTCATGACCATGGACATATCATGCTCGACCAGCAGAATGGTTATGCCCCGCTGCCGGATTCGCTGGATCAGCGCCGCAAGTTCGCGCTTTTCGCCGGTGTTGAGCCCGCTCGCCGGTTCGTCCAGCAGCAGCATCTCAGGCTCCGTTGCCAGCGACCTGGCCAGTTCCGTCATTCGCCGCTGGCCGAACGTGAGAGCCGCCGCTGAAAAGCCGGCCAAGTGCTGCAGGCCAACAAATTCAAGTTCCTGGAGCGCCACGTTGCGAAGACGCGCCTCCTCGTCTCTCTGCCCGGGCAGCCGCAACGCGCAACTTAAAAACTCGCTTCGGCTACTTCGATGTCCGCCTACCATCACGTTCTCCAGCACGTTCATCCGGCCGAAAAGACTGGGGTTTTGAAATGTTCTTGAAACTCCCATACCGGCAACCCGATGTGGTCTCCAGCCCGTGACAACATGCCCCTTGAACCGAACCGCTCCGCGGTCAGGCGTCAGCAGTCCAGTGACAAGGTTGAACAGGGTGGTCTTTCCAGCACCGTTCGGTCCAATCAGGGATTTTATTTCCCCTGCGTTCACGCTGAATGACACTTCATCCACCGCGAGCAGTCCGCCGAAGCTTTTCCTCAAATGATCTGTTTCAAGGAGCGCCATGATGCGAAGGGTCCCGGGTTCGAGGCAGTAATCCAATCCGCCGCAGCCATGCCGCCGCCGGTTGCAGCGGACCCGACGGCGCAAGGGCTATGATCAACATCAGCAGTGTCCCGAACACCGCGTTGTCGTAGGATCCAAACCACCCGCGCAATGAGAAATAATTCAAGGCCAGGCTCACTATGGCTACTCCCCACAAATTAGACATCCCCCCAGCAGCCGCCAGCGCCACATATCGCAAAGACTTCAGTGCACCGGCCTCGGACGGCCCAATACCACCAGTATAGTGCGTAAAAAAGACGCCGCTTGCAGCAGCCAGAAGCGCGCTCAGGAGGAATACCTTAAGCTTGTAACGTGCCGTGTTGATCCCCATTGCATTCGCCGCCTTTTCCCCGTCGTGGATGGACTTTAGGGCGCGGCCGACTCTTGAATGAACGATGTTGCGCAGCAGAAGGAGAACAGCAATCAATAGCCCGAAAGCTAAATAATAATTTTCGCCGCGCACCGCTGACTTGCCAGACACAACCAGGCCAGGAGCAAAATTCCACTCCGGCACCCCGTTAATGCCGTCCGCTGCGCCAGTTAGGTTACTCCCCGTCAAAAGCTTCGCCACAATCAGGCCGAAACCTAGTGTCGCCATCGCCAGGTAATGGCCTCTCAGACGCAGCGCAGGATAACCAATCAGAGCGGCAGCGCTTAACGTGACAACCATCGCCGCAAAAAACCCAGCCCACGGGTTTGCTGTCAACAAATGGCCGCCATAGAGATCCTCCCTCACCACAAGAAGTCGCGCATCCCGAGCCCACTCCAGTGCGGTGCTCCATCGGCTGAAGTCATATGTAGTCAGCACCGCGCTGGTGTAGCCCCCCAGCGCAAAGAAAGCACCGTGACCCAGAGAAACCTGTCCGGCATAGCCCATCAGCAGCGCCAATCCTGTCACCACAATCGCGTAATAAGCCGCCATGGTAAGCTGTGTGAGACAGTATTCCTTGCCGGCTGCGCGCAACGCCAGGTGGAGCGCCGGAGCGGCAAGCGCCAGCAGCACAAACGGACCCAGCGTGCGGACCCGGCGTGGCAGTTCAGGTGCGGTTTTCATGCCTGTTAGTGCTCCCGCACCGCCTCCCCGGTTGGCCGGCCAAACAACCCATGCGGGCGCACAAATAACACCAGCAACAGAATGGCAAAGGCAGTGACATCGTTATACGCAGCAGGAAGGTAACGGACACTGCCAGCCTCCAGTACCCCAACCAATAAACCACCCAACACAGCTCCAATCGGATTTCCTAAACCGCCAAGAATTGCCGCGGCAAAACCCTTGATCGCCAATCCACCACCCATCTCATAATGGGTCATCGTAATCGGAGAGATCACGCAACCTGCCAGCGCACCCAGACCCGCGCTCAGCCCAAACGACAGGGTGCGGATGTTTCGAATGTTGATGCCCGCAAGCATCGCCGCTTCCGGATTCGCCGAACAGGCGCGCATCGCACGTCCGGTGAGTGTGTATTTCAGGAAGACATGCAGCGCCGCCACCGCGACGGTAATCGTGCCCAGGACCCAAAGCACCTGCGGCGATATCACGGCGCCCATGATCCGGACCGAAGAAACCTCGTTACCCGTAAAATAAGGAAGCGATCGCACCTTTTCATCCCAGATGTGCAGGGCCGCTTCCTGTATGACGATGGATACCCCAATGGTTACCACGATCAGTTGGAGAACCGAATGCCTCGGCAGCCTGCGGAACAACGACCACTCGAGGAGGCAGCCGATCATGGCCACCAGCAGCACCGCACCCACAATTGCGACGGGCAGCGGGGTGTAGTATGCCAGTGTCACCGCCAGCATCCCGCCCAGCATGACAAACTCCCCCTGCGCAAGATTCAACACCCCCGTGGCGCTGTAGATCAGGTTGAAACCAATGGCGACAACACCATAAATGCTGCCCTTGGTTATGCCGGAGAGCAGGTACTGGAGCGTTAAGGCGCCGCTTTCCATCAGCAAGTTTGCGCAAGAATTCCCGCGCTCGCTATGGCTTGTAGATGGTGAACTTCCCGTTCTTTACTGTGAGCATCTCAAAGGCGCTCATGTCCAAACCGGTGTGATCCGTCGGCGAAAAGTTGAATATGCCCGCAGTGCCGGGGACGTTGCGGAGATTCTCGAGTGCCGCGCGCAACTTCTCCGGTTCGGTGCTGCCCGCCTTCTTCAAGGCTTCGGTCAATACCAGAATGGCATCGTAAGCATGACCGCCAAATGTGCTGGCATCCTCTTTGTAACGGCTCTCGTATTCCTTTTTGTAGGCCGCGAGCAAGGCCTTCTGCGGGTGGCCGTCCGGTAGCTCATCCACCACAAGTAATCGGCCCGCAGGGAACAAAATCCCCTCTGCCGCGCTTCCCGCCTCTTTCACATAGCGAGGATTGCCAAACCCATGACTCTGGAATAACGGAATGTCGAGGCCAATCTGACGCATGTTCTTCGCAAGAATCGACTGCGCGGGCACGATGGACCAGTTCACCACCGCCTGCACCCCGGCCTTGCTCTTTACCTTGGTCAGTATGTCCGTAAGGTCCGTCGCAGCCTTGTCATACACTTCGTTTACAAGGATTTCCATCCCCTCCGTTTTTGCGAGTTCCTCAACCTGCTTCTTGCCGGCGGACCCGAAGCCGTCGTTGCTGCTGAGCACAGCAAATCGTTTAATCCCTTTTCCCCGCGCCGTTTTAAAAATCCATAGGATCGCCTGGCTGTCCTTTTGAGGGGATTTGAATACATAACGCGCGACGGGGTTGACAATCACTTCCGCGGCAGCACAGGACACCAGCACCGTCTTATTCTCCTCGCACAGACCCTTGATCTGCATCGTTTCGCCGCTGGTCGAGGGTCCAATAATGCCACAAACCTGGTGCTCCTCGATAAGCTGTCTTGCAAAGGAAACCGCCTTTTCCGGATTGCCGCCTGTGTCCCGGACGATCAGTTCCACCTTCCGGCCGCCGATCCCGCCGGAAGCGTTGAGCTTCTCAACGAACATGCGGCTCGTTTTCTCTTCAGGCGCCCCAAGGAATGACGCCGGACCTGTTATCGAAAACAAGGCCCCTATCTTAATCGGCTTCGAATCGGCCGCTGAAAGGCCGGTAGGGCCTAAAAGCAGAGTGCAACTCAGGAACGAACTGACCAGGGGTATGGTACGGGTTTTCATGGGTATTATGTTGCCGGTCGTAACATGGATTGGATTGTCAGCAGGAAGGTGCCAAATCCCGAGGGTTCCTGTCAACGTAACTTATCACGCGCTTATCACGCGATTTGCTCATTTACTCATGAAACAACAAGCCGGCATAAAGTATTCTGAGCGCCCCGGCATCTACACGCGAAGTCACTCCCCGGCTAATGACCGCTGCGACCTCAGCCTATTTGAGCTGCTTGAACTCGTGAGTCACTTTCCCGCCTGGCGAAACAGTCAGCAGCACCCAAAAGAATCGGTGGTCCTTCTCAGGCCGGGGGGCGCGGTTGGCAATAGCGCCTGTCGTGATGAAAGATATCCCATCGTGCTCCAGCACCAACTTACGGTGGATGTGGCCGCTCAGCACAGCTCTGACACCCCCCTTTTTCAAAAGGCCCAGAAACCGGGCCCGCTCCGAAGGACGCGTGATCCAGTAGTCATTCGGCGACTCCCCCGGATGCTTGTAAAAAACCGGATAGTGCGTCAGCAGCAACGTCGGCGCCGCATTGGACACCGCCAGGGCTTTCTCCAGGAAATCCCACTGCGCCCGCTCTGCCTCCAACCCGCTGCAAAGGAGAGGAGACGTGATGCCAATAACCCGGACACCGGCCTGCTGGCGCGCAAAGAACAGCGGCCCCAACCGATCCTCAAAAGCAGTCAACCGCCCCTGTGTAAGCGTGTTCAAGCCGGCCTTCGTCCGCATCCGGCCCACATCGTGGTTCCCCGGCACCAAAAACACCGGCGCGGAAAAATTGGCGATGCGCGCAAGGAACAGGTCCATCTGCTCCGGTGTGCCCTGGTCGGTAAGGTCGCCACCCAACAGCACAAGATCCACCCTGGCCGCGTTCACCGCGCCGATCATCTTGTCGAGGTTCTTGTTGAACAGGCTGCCCGCCCCGTTGGTTTTCAGGTTCACGTGCAGGTCGGTGAGAAAGGCGATACGGGCCGCATCCGCCGCACCCGAGTGCACTGCCAAAAGAACAACCAAGCCTGCCAGGCATCCGGTAAACCGCTTAAAATCTGTCATTGCCATCCCCCAAGGACGCTGCTCAGCACAAACAGGTTACGCGCGGCATAGCCTTTATCCTTGCCGCCGCAGTTTTTTCTTTCATAGTAATCATTGTTGATTCTGTGCCCACGCGGGACGGGCGGGTTTGCGGCGTTCTCGAGTATCATCGGCTCACAGATCAAAGGTTGGGCGCTTGGCGCAGTGGCTAGCGCGTCTCGTTTACACAAAGACTTATATTTGTGTAACTAATTTCTAATCCATCGAACCAAGCGGAACCACAGGCAATTCCGGAAAATTTGGTCCATACCCAAGCAGAACCAAACTCCACCAAATAGGGCCAAATTTTTCTGCCGGGGGTGACAAACGGGGGTGACAAAACAACGATATCAGGAGGCTTGCTACGACTGACTCCGAGGTTGGGTCGTTGGCAGGCTTTAAGAGAAGGCTTGCTGAAAACAGGGGCAACATCGACCGCCATCGGCGGAGGCCCAGGACTTTCCTAAGTTTCCAAGTTTTTAAAAGATCTCTTGTCAAAACTCGTTTAAAATGTCCCCTTAATAACTCAGGCGAAAATGTCCCCTTC
>CAYNZC010000026.1:0-39213 GCA_964401575.1 uncultured Verrucomicrobiota bacterium | reverse complement strand
GGGTTTGCCACAGGACTCCATCGAGAAGTGGTCTCGATGGTTGTTTGGAAACCGGCAAAGGGCCTTGCGCAACTCTGGAGGCGGTTGGAACGAGAGCTGGAACCTGCATGAAAACAAAAGCTGTCACAATTATAGGACCGACCCCTGCACCCCCTTCACCCTTCACCGATGAGATAGCCTGCTGGCGGGTTTGGTTCGTGCTGACCCCCTCTCCCCGGCCCTCTCCTCCGCGGCGGAGGAGAGGGAGAACAATATTCTGCACAAGGGGAAAACTGTTGAAACGGTTGGAGGGCCGGGCGAGGGCGGGACACCCATACGAATGTGGATGTTAAGCAAATCAGTCGCCCAATCATCGCTAGAGGGGAGGTGACTCGGGCAGGAGGACAGATCTGTAGAACCTTCGCGCACCGGAATTGCCCGGCAGGTAGTCGAACCAACCTTTCGCTGGCCGGTTGGTACTCACGGTAATCCAATGCACCAGGTCGGTGGATTCTTCCACCCTGTAGGTATAGTCATCCAACCCGCTAAATCGAATGCGAAGCGGAGAACCTGTCGCGCGGCCAATGGAATCCGGGCGCGCACGTACGGCCAGTTGCGACGGAATCGCCTCGAAAGCGCGGTCTGCCGGGGCTGAAGCTAGCCGCGGGCGGATGAATGGCGAAGCCAAGCTCAATTGGGGCACGGCGAAGCAATCACCCACACTTTGGAAAAATCCGTTCGGCTGTTGCGCCCGACCCGCGAGCATTGCCGCGGCGATCGCCTCTCCCTGCGGGGAGCCCGCCTGGAGAGTCATCGAGTCGAGTTGGTTGGCTGTGGAATTTGTGTAAACCTGGATGCCATCGATCAAGTCTGCGAACCCGGCAGCGTCGGGTTGGTTAATTGAGGTTAGGAAGTGGAGGTAATTCGCATTGAACAACGGCGCCAGGATTTCCACCAGTCGCCAATCATTGGTTGGCATCAAGGAAATGGCGTCCCACGGGGGCATGCGCAGCCAGTCAGCCCACTGATCCGGCGAAACCGCTCCGGATTTCCAGTAAACCGTTTGCCAGGGCGTGCCCCGGTGAACGCGGGAAATCCAGCTCAGGTCGGGAACTTGATTCTCCGGGAAATCCCAAGTCTCCGCAGAGAAGACCGCAGGATCCTTCAATGTGAGATTGTTCCTGGTGGATGAATAGTTGAGGCTCCAAGGCTCATAATTCACGTTCACGCGTCCAAGGTTCAGATCCATGAACTGGAAGGTCCAGGGATGCACATCCAGGCTTAACTCCTGAGGCGTGTGATGGACGAGCGGATCCGCTGCGGACCACCAAGTGGACAGGAATACATCTTGCACTGGAGAAAACGGACAATAGAACAGGTTGGTTTTGGGGAAGAACTGATATGGAGAAAGAGGAGACAAATCAAACTGGGCGCGAAAGAAGTTGATTGCAGCTATATTGGTTTGCATCGGCCACACTGAACTGGGCAGGTTTGCAAGACCGACCTGAATCTGGTTCAGCATGCCAAAAGTGGGCAGAGACTGGTCATAAGGATTGAACCGATTTGTGCACCAAAGACTGCCGGGCGAGCCGGAAGGAAGATAGAGCGGACCGCAAGGATCTATTTGCATGGAAGCGTTGAGCATCAGCATTGAAGTCAAATCATAGGGAGGCGTGGTGGAATCCAGTGACACATAATCCACAATTTCCCCTGCGATGGCATCTACCAGGGCATGATTCACCGAAACCCGCACCTGCACCCACCATGAAGGAGCCGGCAAGGAGGGAAGTTGCTCAAACGAGTCAGTGGCGGAAACAAATTGCTCCAGAGAAGAAGAATACGCTGATAACGGCAAGGTCACCCAGTTAGTCGTCAGCGGCAGGAGAAAGGAGGGTGATGTCAGCCCTGCGAGATAAGCCGGCCACTGTCCCGCCGGAATCATCCGGACATCCCGAAGCTCCGCAACATTTGTTACCAGCAAGCTCCCATGTTCGTTCGTCATCCGAAAACTTACCGTCGCCGAGGTCAGCATCTTGAGGTCGCGAGGAAAGGAATTGGTATAGGGATTCCAGCACTCGACGCCGAATTGGTTGGAAATTTCCGCGGTGTACATGACGTTTGTCCTGTCGATAGGCCCGCTCCACGGGAGGCGGCGGAACTCAAGCCTGCGCGCAATTCTCAGCTTCGTTTCGCAAGCTGCTTCGTTGAAATTCGGATAGCCTTTCCTTACACCAATGATGAACGGCACCCCGAGCACCCGGTCCTCGAGTTCCAAGGCTGCCCGGTCCGCGGATTCGGTAAGATCGCGAAGGGGCGCTGCGAGGACATTCGTGCCAGACACCGCAGTGTAGCCACAGATGAAAACGCTGCCTGAGTCATTGGTGAACAATGGACGAAAAAGGGTGGGCAGATGCGGATAGCCTGTTTCCGTGCGGTTGGTCGTGCATTCGTAGATGTTGGCCGCCAGCTTCAAATACCGATGAAGTTGTGGTGTGTATTCGTTCGTGGGGTATAGTTGGATGCGATTCAAGTCTGCGCTCAACTCAACCCGTAGCAGTTCGCCGGCGACGGTATTGAAGAAAGCGTTTGCCTCCCGGTTACCAACCAGAGAACCCGCATGGGAAGCCAAAGCGAAGCCGCACGCCAGGCAAACTATTAGCAAATGGCATCCTAACCCTGGACGCAGAGTAATTCCCATTTAACTGAAAGGTAGGCTTTTGCGGCCTGAATTCGAGATAAAAAAGCAGGCAAAGAAGGTTGAAGCAACTCTGCCGGCTTCACGGCTGAGGGAGATTGGGCGACTGATTTGCTTAGGGACGGCTCTGCGGAAGCGAGGACGGTCCCGCCCCTGTGGCGAAGCGCAACGGCAAGCAGCTCCGCTTCGATCTTCTGACTGGTGACCTTTAGCAGCCGCACAAACGCTCACGAGAGGAGGCTGCGCAACTGGCGAGGGAAGTGGCGCGCGAAAAAGGTTTGCAGATCGAGAACTGCGTTCTCACAATGACTTATACCTGAAGCATGAAAAGCGTTTTGCCACCGTTGCGACTTGATGCGGTTGCGACAATGATGCGGGATTGGGGTTTTTCCCTTCGTTGCGGGTGCGCTTTCATTTTGAGCTTGTCACTGGTGCTGCCTGCGGTTGAGCCCGCGGTTCAGGACGTCCTGCAGCCATTTGATTTTCAGGGGGTCACCCTCGAGGAAGGCTTTCTGCGAAACCAGATTGAGGATGCCCGAAGATACTACCTTGCCATTCCGGATGATGATTTGCTGAAGCCATATCGGGAGCGGGCCGGTCTGCCTGCGCCTGGGGGGGTGCTCGGGGGTTGGTATAAGGAGAATCGGTTTAACGTCTTCGGGCAGATCGTTTCGGGTCTCGCCCGGCTTCATGCGGCCACTGGAGACCCGAACTGCGCACAGAAGGCCAATCACCTGGTTGCCGAATGGGCCAAATGCATCGCGGATGACGGCTATTTCTTCGCGGCGCCGGCGCCGCACGCGCCACACTACATCTATGACAAATTCGCATGGGGGCTTCTGGACACCCATGATTATTGCGGCAACAAGACTTCCCTGCAGCACCTGGCGAAAATCACGGATTGGGCCGAGAAGAACCTGGGCCGGTCCCGGCCATTTGCCCCTTCGCCCGAGGAGTGGTACACGCTCAGCGAGAACCTGTATCGTGCCTACCTGGTTACCGGGGAGGAACGTTACAAAGACTTCGCACAAGTCTGGGAGTACCCCCAATACTGGGAGGTGCTTGCCGGGCAGGGCGACATTTTCCAGGCGGTTGGCGGGGACGGGCGCCGGACGCACTACCATGCCTACAGTCACGTGAACTGCCTGGGCGGCGCCGTGGCCGGTTACCGCGCGCGCGGTGAGCCGAAATACCTTGCTGCCGCGACTGCGGCATTTGATTTTCTCGAATCCAGTCAACTCTATGCGACCGGCGGTTATGGTCCGGATGAGCAACTGCTGCCGATGGATGAACTTGCCGGGCGAGTTTTCGCGACACACAAGTCATTTGAAACGCAATGCGGCTCGTGGGCATGTTTCAAGCTCACCCGGGATCTCATTGCCCTGACCGGGGATGCGCGTTATGGCGATTGGGCCGAACGGCTTTCGATCAACGGCATTGGAAGCACCATCCCGATGACTGTGGACGGGCGGGTCATTTACTACAGTGACTACAACGTTCACGGCGGGGAGAAGCGTCAGCATCCCGCGCCCTGGTCGTGCTGCACAGGCACGCGGCCTCAAGCCGTGGCTGAATTGGCGAACCTCGCCTGGTTTCATGACGCGCGCGGCATATACATGAACCTTTTCACTCCATCGACCGTCCGGTGGAATCTCGATGGGCAGCTCGTCACGCTGCGGACAACCACTGATTTTCCGGAAAGAGCGACAGTGGATTTGCGCATTAGCCTTCAGAAGCCGGGAGCATTCGACCTGCACGTGAGGGTCCCGGGATGGCTTGCGGCTCCGATGACTGCACAAGTGAATGGCGAGCCCGCGGGTTTGGAGCCGGACGCAAGACACTGGGCGTCCATCTCGAGGGTGTGGAAGGATGGAGACCGGGTGCGGCTTTTGCTGCCGATGTCCCCCTGGGTCCGGCCAATCAACAGGATTTCCAAGTCCCCCTTTGCCCTGCTTGTTGGGCCGACCGTTCTGGTCTTTGAGAATGTGGAGCCTGCCGCGCTCGCCGGCGTAGCCTTGCCGAACATTCTTGGAGATCTGCGCGCAGTCGAGCAAAAGCCGTTGCACTTCACAGCGGCTTGCCTGCCGGATGCGGTTGTGCGGCCGTTTTACGCGGTTGGCGAGGGCACGCGTTATTACATGCACCTGGACCCCGGCATGGGCTCGCGCATTCACCATACGGACCTCGCATACTCGGGCAAGTGGAATAACAACGGCCCTCACCATGTCACCACCGAACCGGGCGCGTCCGTGGAGTTCGAGTTCGAAGGCAAAGGCTTCCGCTGGATCGGCAACTATTACGACGACGCCGGGAGAGCCAGCGTGGAGATTGACGGCCGATTGGCGGGAACGGCTGACCAGTATGGGCCCCGGCGCGGACACTCCTTTGCCAAGACATGGAGCGATCTGCCGATGGGAAAGCACAACGTCCGAATCACGCTGTTGCCGGAAGCGAACCCCAAGTCCAGGAATCGCTTTTTGAACATCTCGGGAATCGACATTGTGAAGTGAAAGGCAGGGGCGCATTCCACCGGGATTACACGGTGAGCGACTGCGAGCGTGAATCAGCGTTCCCTTGATCCTGCGTTTCTGCTGCCTTTAATCCCCCTCGCCGCGCCCTGGTCGGTCCATCTAATGCCGGAAGTGGCGCATGCCGGTGAACACCATTGCCATCTGACGTTCGTCCGCCGCGGCGATCACTTCGGGATCGCGGACGGAGCCGCCGGGTTGAATGGCGGCGGTAGCACCGGCTTCCGCAGCGGCGATGAGACCGTCCGGGAATGGGAAGAAAGCGTCGCTGCAAACCACGCTGCCCTTCAGCGATAGGCCGGCTTCGTTTGCCTTCCACACGGCGATGCGGCTGGAGTCCACACGGCTCATCTGTCCGGCGCCGATGCCGAGCGTGCGGTCGGATGCTGCGTAAACGATCGCGTTGGATTTCACGTGCTTAACCACCCGCCAGCCGAAGAGCATTGCTTTCAGCTCGTCTCGTGTCGCGGTGCGCCGGGTAACCTGCCGCAGGCCATCCGGGCTGGAAGTGCTTGTATCCGACTGCTGGCAGAGGAATGATCCCGCGCCGACACTCCGGATATCCATGGCCGGGTGAATGCCTTCCAGTTTTGCCTCGATGAGGCGCAGATTCTTTTTCTTTGTCAGCAGGGTTAGCGCTTCGGGAGAAAATGCCGGTGCCACGATGACTTCGCTGAAGATTTCAGAAATCGCTTTTGCGCAGGACTCGTCGAGCGTGGCGTTTACGGCAATGATGCCGCCGAACGGCGCCTGCTTGTCTGTTGCGAACGCTTTGTCCCACGCCTCGCACAGGGCCAGTCCCTGGCCGACGCCGCAGGGATTGGTGTGCTTGAGAATCGCAACCGTCGGGCCGTCCTCGAGAAATTCCGAGATCAGGTTCGCGGCGGCGGTGAGGTCCAGGATGTTGTTATAAGACAGCTCCTTTCCGTGAAGTTGTTTGTAGTGGTTGTGGAAGGAGCCGTAGAGCGCGGCCGCCTGGTGCGGATTTTCGCCGTAGCGAAGAGGCTGGGCCAGGGGCGCGGAAACGCTCAGTGCCGGGGGCAGTGCTGACGGGTTGCTTTGAAAAGCGTTGCCGAGATAGGAAGCAATGGCGGCGTCGTAGGCTGCTGTCCGGGCGTAAACCTTTGCGGCGAGGGAACGGCGCAGTTCGAGGGTGGTGCCGCCGGATTCGGTGATTTGCTTTGCAACCGTTTCGTAATCTGCCGGGTCGCAAATCACCGTTACAAACGGGTGATTCTTCGCGGCGCTGCGGAGCATTGAGGGTCCGCCGATATCAATATTCTCGATGGCATCGTGCAGCGTGGCATTGGCGCGGGCCACCGTCTGCTCGAAAGGGTAAAGGTTCACTACGACGAGGTCTATCGGGTCAATGCCGTGCTCGCGGACGGCGGCGCAGTGAGCGTCGTTGTCGCGAATGAACAGCAAGCCTCCGTGAACCTTCGGGTGCAGCGTTTTTACGCGGCCATCGAGCATTTCGGGGAAGCCCGTGTGGGCGCTGAGTTCTTTCACATTCAGCCCCGCTTCGGCAAGGGCTTTTGCCGTGCCGCCGGTGGAGATGAGTTCGACGCCGGCAGTTGCGAGGTTTTTGGCGAACGGGACGAGGCCGGTTTTATCGGATACCGAGAGCAGGGCGCGTGAGATTTTGTTCATTAGGATTAATCGAGCTTGTGAGGTGGCGCGGCGGCGCCGGGTTTCGCGAGTTTGGAATGCCTTTGGCCGTAGGTGAAATAGATGACAAAGCCGAGCGCCATCCAGACGATCAGGCGCGACCAGGTGTCTTTGGGGAGTCCGTACATCAGATAGCCGCAGGCGCCCACGCCCAGCGGAGCTATGAGCCATATAGCGGGTGTGCGGAAGGGGCGATGAATGCCGGGATCGGTGATGCGCAGGACGAGTGTGCCGGCGCAAACGATGGCGAAGGCGAGCAACGTCCCGATAGACACCAACTCGCCCAGCAGGCGGATGGGAAACAGGCCCGCGATGAATGTGGCGGTCGTGCCTGTGAGGATTGTGGCCAGCCACGGTGTCTGAAAACGCCGGTGCACACGGCTGAAAACAGGCGGCAGCAGGCCGTCCTTGGACATGGCGTAAAAGATGCGCGGCTGGCCCATCATCATGACGAGGATGACGGAGGAGATTCCCGCGATGGCGCCGATTTCGATGATGGGTCTTACATAGCGGGCCCAGCCGGCGCCCAGGGAATTGATGGCCACCGAAATGGGCGCCTTCACGTCGAGTTGATCGTACTTCACGATGCCCGTGAGAACCAGGGCCACGGCGATGTAGAGGACGGTGCAGACCGCAAGGGACGCGAGAATGCCGATGGGCATGTCTCGCTGCGGATTTCGAGCCTCCTGTGCGGCGGTGGATACGGCGTCGAACCCGATGTATGCAAAGAAAATCACACTTGCGCCCCTGAGGATGCCGGACCAGCCATAGTGCCCCGGGCCGGCCGCTTCGGGCACGAACGGCACCCAGTTGGCACTGTTCACGTAGGCGGCGCCAATGGCGATAAACGCGAGGATCACCACCACCTTGGTGACAACGATGATGTTGTTGAACGTGGCGGACTCCTTGATGCCGAGCACAAGCAGGACCGTGATGACCGCGACGATAACCATTGCTGGCACGTTCAGCACCGCGCCGGTGCTGGTCCAGCCTTCCGTGAACAATCTCCACACGTTCCAGCCGGCGTCCGCGGGGGTGATGTGGTCGAACGGAGCCGAGGTGAGCTTTTCCGGAATGTGAATGCCAATGACATTATTGAGGAAAGAGACGACGTATTCGGACCAGCCGACAGCGACCGTCGAAGCGGCGAAGAGGTATTCCAGGATCAAATCCCACCCGATGATCCAGGCGACGAACTCGCCGAGGGTTGCGTAGCTGTAGGTGTAAGCCGATCCTGAGACGGGGATCATAGCCGAGAATTCGGCGTAGCACAGGGCGGCAAAGGCGCAGGCCAATCCGGCGAGGATGAAGGAAAAGACGATGGCCGGACCGGCATAGCGCGCGGCTGCCTGTCCCGTGAGCACGAAGATGCCTGCGCCGATGACAGCCCCGACTCCGAGGGCGGTGAGGTTCCACCGGCCGAGCGCGCGTTTCAGGCTGAAGTCCTTCAGCACTTCGGCCTGGAGATCCGAGACACGCCTTCTTCTGAACAGGTTCATGCGTTGATTTGGATACCAAACATCTGATCTATTGCCGCGAGCCGATTTCCGGCGGATTTCGCGGACGTGCCGCACTTGCGCGAGGCGGCCGCATCTATCCGTCGCCCGTCTTCGAACCGGCTCTGAACTTTTTCTAAACAAAAGGTCCCCGCGTCCGGGTTGCAAAAGCGTCTCCAGCCGTCACTTGGCAACGCCAAGCGCCTGGCGCTCCAGTGACGTTTGTTCGCCCTCGGGCGTGGGCGGCTGGCCGGAAGCGCCTTCGTCTTTGGCGGGAAAAATGACCTGAACTTCTTCGGGAAAAACGCGCACGTAAGTGATCCCGGGAGGCGTGGACACCTCGAGACGTTTCCGGAGCCCCTGCGCGGCTTCGATGCCGGTCAGATCCACCAGCACCCGCAGGTCCCGCGCCTGCAGTTGTTTCAGGTCGCGCGCATTGCCCTGGACGGTGAGCTCGACTTCCTTCGGGTGGACCCGGACGCTTCGCACATCCTGTGCGGAGGATAAGATGACTACCGGGACATTGGCGAAAACGCGCTGCTCACTCGGGATCAGGGTGAGCGGTGTGGACGGGGAGGAATCGCGACGGATGGAGAAGTTGACGGCGAGCCAGACGAGCATTGCGAGCACCGCTGAGAACAATTTCAGCCAGAAGTCTTTGAGCAGAATATTCCGCAACGTGCTGATCATGTGGCGGTGTCCGGTTTGCTGGCCGGGTTTTCCCCGGTCTTTGTGACAGCGACGGGTTCGGGTTTGTGCGGCTCGGCCAGGCGTTTTCTCAGGAAGCCGATCCATCCTTTGGGACGGTCAGCGGGTCTCAGAAGCACTGATGTCAGGAAGGCGCGCAGTTCCTCGGCGGTCACGCCGCGCACGAACTGCCCCCGGTAGGCGTAGGAAGCCTGGCCGGTTTCCTCGGACACGATGACGATTACGGCATCGGTCTCTTCGCTAAGGCCGATACCGGCGCGATGTCTTGTTCCCAGGGAGCGGTGGAGATCCTGCCGTTGGGTGAGCGGGAAGATGCAGGAAGCGTAGGCGATCCGGTCGCCCCGGATTACGACACCTCCATCGTGCATGGCGTTATTGGGGAAGAAGATCGTTTCCAGCATTTCCGGGGTGGCCTCGCAATCGACCAGAATGCCGGACTCGACGGCCTCCTGCAAATGAATGGACTGTTCGATTGCGATGAGCGCGCCGATTTTTACTTCCGAGAGGCGTTCGACAGCCTGGATGATCACTTCGATATTTTCCCGCTGCTCGTGTGCCGTGGCGAACAAAGGAAGATTACCGACCTCTGCGAGCATTCGCCGCAGTTCGGGCTGAAAGATTACCAGCACTGCCAGGATAAAGAACGCGGAGAAAGCGCCCAGCAGGTACTTGAGGACGTTCAGTTGCAGGAGGAAGCTGACGAGCACGAATGCCAGGAGGACGAACAGAAAGCCGGTTACTACGGGCGCTCCGCGAGTGCCGCGGATGAAGCGGAAGACGTAGTAGATTCCGATCGCAAGAATGAGGACCTCGAGCGACGGACGCCATGCCGTGTTCAGAAAGGCTCTCACCGCTGTGAGAAAACCACCTTCCGGTTGCAGCATGTCGCCCATGTTCATCAGGTCCGCGTTTTTCGTTTTTCGTTCAGGATCTGTTCGGCCATTTGCACGGCTCGCAGCGTTTCGGCCACGTCGTGCGTTCGTATGATCTGCGCCCCGGCCTCGACGGCCCGGCACGCGCACGCGATTCCCGCCGGCAAACGATCACCAGCGGGCAAGGCCTCGGCGCCGCCAAGAAAGGACTTCCTGGAGACTCCCACCAACACAGGCCTGCCAATGTCCAAAAACGCTTCAAGCCTCGAGAGCAACTCCACATTCTGGGCCGCAGTCTTGGCAAAGCCGAATCCTGGATCGATTATAATTTGCTCATGGGGGATTCCGCAACCGCCGAGTTCCTCGACTTTGGCGGCGAGAAACGCCCGCACCTCCCCCACGACATCCAGGTAGTTCGTCTCTTTCTGCATGGTTTGAGGCGTGCCGCGCATGTGCATGACCACGTAGGCGCAGCCGGTTTCAGCCGCGATCCTCCACATCCCGGGCTTGTGCTGGTGACCGGCGACGTCGTTGATGATGGATGCCCCCGCGGCCACGGCCTCCCGGGCTACAGCCTCCTTCATGGTGTCGATGGAGATGGGCACGGTCAGCTCGCCGGCCAGCTTGCGGATGAGGGGTATGACCCTGCGCAGTTCCTCCTGCTCGCTTACGGGCGTGGCGTTGGGTCGGGTGGACTCGCCGCCGACGTCAATGATTCGAGCTCCTTCCCGCACCATGCGCTGTGCGTGGGCGATGGCTGCCTCGAAGTCCAGGAATCGGCCGCCGTCGGAGAACGAATCCGGCGTTGCGTTTAAAATGCCCATCATCAAGACGGGTGAAGGGAACTTAAATTCGTAATTACGCGCGCGGAGCCGCATCAGTTTGCTTTCCCGCCTTTTCCCGCAAGGGCGCGAAGTGTTTTCAGGTTGACGATGTCCTCGTGCAAATCCTCGGACTTCGGGGTCTCGAGACAGCCGGGGTGCCTGGCGAAGCGCGGATCGCGGACGATTGCACGAAAGCCCGCCACGCCGATGTGACCTTTTCCAATGTGCTCGTGGCGATCCACCCTTGAACCCAGGCCGGTTTTGGAATCGTTGAGATGAAAGGCGAGGATTTGTTCGAGTCCAATCCATTTCTTCATCTGTTTTGTGACATTATCCCAGCCTTTGGGCGTGCGTATATCGAACCCGGCCGCAAACAGGTGAGCCGTGTCGATGCACACGCCCAGCCGTTCCGGCTTTTTGACGAGCGAAAAGAGCTCCGCCAAATGCTCGAGGCGCGACCCGAGGCAGCTTCCCTGTCCGGCTGTGTTTTCAAGGGCTATCCGGACCTTTGACTTCCCGGTCGCTTCGAAAACCTCATCGAGAGCCTTTGCCGCGAGCTTCAGGCCTGCGACCTCTCCTTTGCCCAGGTGCGCTCCCGGATGCAGCACGAGGAAGGGCAGGCCCAGCAGGCCCGCGAATTCCAGTTCCTGCACCAGCGACTGGATCGAGTTCTGGCGGTTCACGCCTTCCGGCGCGGCAATGTTGATCAGGTAGCCCGTATGGCCGAAGACAAGATGGATCTGGCGTTTCTCTGCGGCGCGCAACTGCTGGAACCGCTCGACCTCCTTCGGTTCAGGCACTTTACCGAGCCACCGCATGTTATTCTTGACGAAGAGCTGCACCACCTGGCACCCGGCCTGGCATCCGCGCTCGATGGCACGGAAAAACCCGCCCGAAGTGGAACAGTGTGCGCCGAAAATCATGGAGTCAGCGTAACGGCATTGAAGAATGTTGTCCAATTCCCTGTTCCTTCCCGGTGCGTATGCATGAAGCGCACAATGCGGCACGAATGGCGGTGGGGCCACCGCCTCTCCGATGCAGCCGCGCTGCGCTCTGCATTTATGGTCCCCATTCAGAACCGCCGCAACGTCCCACTCTGCTGAGGCCTTGCCCGTTCATCCCGCCTGTTTCCTGGAAGCAATTGAGGGCGTCGAACACTTGTAAGAGGCGCTGGAGTTCTCTAGATTTGGTCAGACAAGAACAAGAAACAATTCGCCGGCTGGCTGAGGGAGAAGTTGAACCTTAGCACTGCGGCGAAACTCCCGCAGGAACGCTTCAGAGCGACTCGAAAGCAGTAGGTGTTTTTCAGAGCTCCTCGGGTTTCTGGAGCAGTTGCGCTATCCTTGCCAGCAAGCGGCCGGCAGCGCCGCCATCCAGCACCCGGTGATCAAAACTCAGGGTCACGTTTGCTTCCATTACGGGCACAAACTGGCCCTTCTCCTCGCTCCAGCTCGGCATGCGCTTGGCCGCGCCCATGCCCAGCACCAGCGTCTGCTCCGGAAGGGGAATCGGGGTCGCCCAGGTCAGGCCGAAGGTGCCAAAGTTGGTGACGGTGGCAATTGAGCCGCCGGTCGCATCCGGCGGCAGGCGCCTTGCATGCGCCAGTTGGATCAATTCGTCGTAACGTTCGACGCAGTCCGACAGCCTTTTGTTGTGGGCCTCGCGTATGACCGGGACCAGAACGCCGTCCGGGGCTTCGACGGCGAAGCCGATATCAATCGCATCGGGATGAACGATGTTGTTGCCGATGAGGCGTCCGGCTGGCGCTCGGTTTTCGGCGAGGGCGATGGCAAGCGCGCGCAGGGCGTAAAGGGCGGGGCCGGGTTTGGGCGTGCAGATCTTGCGGTGCTGCAGCAGTGCATCGAAACACACCGGCAGCGCCACGGTTGCCAGCGGGCGGGTCCAACTCCGTCTCATAGCGTCCGCAACGGCGACACGCATGCTCGAGGCGCGCGTGAGCCTGTGCTTTTCGAGGCTGGCAATGAACTTCTCGAAATCCTGAATGGTGACCCTTCCGCCCGCGCCGCTCCCGGGCAGGCCGGCGAGGTCTGCCGCGTGAAGGCCCAGTTCCAGCATGCGGGCTTTCATTCGGGGCGACATGTAGCTGGCTCCCTGGGCATTGACGGGGACGGGCAGGCCTCGGACGGTGGGCTCGACCTTTGTGCGCGGCTCGAAAGCGACCCCTGTGGCCGGGTTGGTTTGCGGTTCCGATTCCTCGTTGCTGGATGGTTGCGCCGGCTGAGGCTGAAGTCCGAATTTCTTCTCGTCCTCGGACGTGGCTTCGACGTAGCCAAGAACGGCTCCTACCGGATAACTTTCGTTCAACCTGGCGAGAATGCTCTCGATCCGCCCGGGACAAGGCGAAGCCACATTCATGGTCGCCTTATTCGTTTCCACTTCGATGACGTCCTGGTCGGAGCGGACTTCATCGCCCACCTTCACCAGAAGGTTCACCACCGTTGCCTCGGCGATGGATTCGCCCAGTTGCGGCATAATGATCGGAATGCGCGGCATATTGTGCTGAAACGCTAGCCTCAAAAAGCCCGTTGCTCAAAGGTAAAATTTGGGCAGGAGCAGAGATTGCGAGGAGGCGGGCGAGGCAAGGAAGGCCAATGTGCTGTCGCTGCCCTGGGCGTTTTGCGCGTATGCCTCGGTTCATCGGGGTATTTTTCGCCCTTGGCGTGGCGTCCGGCAGTTCGCTAAAGTCTGGCTATGAAAGATCGTTTCCCATGTCTGATTGCCATCGTTGGGCTTGTGTGTGTTGTCTCGGGGTTTGCAGCTTCGGCAGCCGTGAAGAACCAGGGCAGCGTTCCTGCCAGGCCGAACTTTCTCCTCATCATTTCGGATGATCTGAACGACTGGATTACCCCCATGAAGGGCCATCCAGAGGCAAAGACGCCCGCCCTGGAGACATTAGCCGCGCGCGGTGTGACGTTTGTGAATGCCCAGAGTCCGGCTCCGCTGTGCAATCCATCGCGCACAGCCTTCATGAGCGGGAAACGGCCTTCAACCACCGGCATTTACCATAATCAGCAGACGTGGATGAAATACATACCCAGGGGGCTCTGCATTAACGATTACATCCGGCAGCACGGGTTTAAATCCTATGGAGCGGGCAAGATTTATCACTACCGCAACTACCGAGCGGATGAGTGGGACGAGGTGTTTTACGTATCGGACGACACGCTGCCCAGATCCGTTGCGGACCGTTGCCCCGGACCGCATGGCTACCGCATGTTCACGGATGGCGCCCCGCAGGGCCCCTACCAGGAGCAGCGTGCCGAGTCGGCATTGGTGGATGCGAAGAGCGTTTCGTGGTGCATTGACAAGCTCAAGACCACAAACCGTTTCTTTATGACCTGCGGCATCCACCGGCCCCACACGCCGTGGGACGTGCCGAAAAAGTATTTTGATCTATACCCCGCCGGGAGCGTGGCGCTGCCGAAGCTGCTGACGAACGACCTTTCGGATGTGCCGCCGGCTGGGGTTGCGATGGCGAATCCGACCGGGGCGCATCCGCGTGTTCTGCAGGCTGGAGTGTGGCAGGATCGAGTGCGGGCTTATCTGGCCGCAGTATCGTACATGGATGCGCAGGTGGGCCGGTTGATCGAGGCTTTGGACAATTCAGCGCATCGGGACAACACCATAGTGGTGTTTGTGGGCGACAACGGCTGGCATCTGGGGCAAAAGGAGCATTGGGGCAAGACCACGCTTTGGGCCAACGGCGCGTCTGTTCCAATGATCTGGGCGGTGCCGGGAATGACCAGGGGCAGCCTGTGTGAGCACGGTGTTGACCTTATGTGCATTTATCCCACCGTATGCGAGTTTGCGGGTGTGCCACTCCCCAAACATGTCGAAGGGATCTCCATCAAGCCGTTAATCGAGAACCCTGCCGCCAAGTGGGCCCAGCCAGGTATCTCGACGATGTACAAGGACAACCACACCCTGGTCACGGCGGACTGGCGCTACATTCGCTATGCGGATGGCTCCGAGGAATTGTACAATCGCAAGGCAGACCCTCTTGAATGGACGAACCTCGCGGCCAAAGCGGAGCTTGCCTCGGTCAAGAAAGAGTTGGCCGGCTTTCTGCCGAAGGTGAATGCGGACTCCGTGCCTTCGGAAGATCCGGCAAAAAAGAAGAAAAAGAAGAAAGGCAAAGCAGCCGCCGTGCGCGGCGAGTAGGGGCGTCCGTTCTGTCGCACGAACGTTGCGCGCGCGTCATGCGCGTTTAAGGGAAGCGTTCCTTGTCCGTGCAGGGCTGCAGCAAGGCTATTTGCCGCATAATCTCATCGGCTGTTTGCTGGTAGATTTCCTTCAATCGCGCTTTGGAGCAGGTCTTTGCCTCCTGTCGCAGATTGGAAAAACTCAGTGGCTTGCCGTACTTGACCGCCACTTTTTTCGGGTGGGGAAATTTCATGTGGCGGCCAAAGGCCTCATAAGTGCCGAAGACACGGACCGGGATGACCGGGGCGGTGGATTTGATGACAGTGAGGCCGATGCCGGAGCGCGCTGGTTGCAGCTTGCCCGTAGGAGTGCGGGTGCCTTCAGGGAACAGGATAATGGCGCCGCCGTTCAGAAGGCGGTCCAGAATGGCGCGAAGCCCCGTTGCGCCGCCTCCGTCTCTGTCCACCGGCACGGTGTTCCAGCTCCGGAGAATGGCGCCCACGACGGGAAACCGGAACAGGGTATCGCGGGCCAGGTAATTGATGTCCCGGCGCAGGCCGGCGCCTACGAGCGGGGGATCCAGGAAACTGGCGTGATTTGAGGCCAGGATGGCCGGGCCACTCAAGGGCACGCGTTCCGGGTTGTACACGCTCCACCTGAGGTAGAACCTGTAAAACGCCCGGAAGCACTTCCAGCCAATGTAATAAGAAGGATTCATGGACACACGCCACCCGACAAGACGCCAAACCGGAGACGCTTTTTCAACGTCAACAGCCTGATCTCGTCTCGCGATTCCAACCGCATCGCATGTCACAATATAAACTTCCGCGTGCGCCGTCGAGAGCGGGGAGAAGTCATGCGCGAGGCGGGTCGAACCCGTTGTTCGCCGGCCGTCCCGGATGCGTCATCCGCGAAACCTGCTTGGCATTTGCGCGCGGGCCGGTAAAAGTTTGTCATGATCTTGCCGATGTTTCGGGTTTGGACGTACGCGCTGCTGGCTGTTTGCTTTCCGGCGGCAGCCATTCAGGTGACCGATCTTAAATGTGAGTACGTCACCAACCCGCTTGGGATTGGCACTGCCAGTCCGCGTTTATTCTGGGTGCTTAAGTCCAATTTGCGTGGTGACGTTCAAACGGCGTACCAGGTCCTGGCCGCCTCTTCTCCGGACCGGCTAAAACCGGGCAAAGCGGATTTTTGGGATTCCGGCAAGGTGATGACACCGGTATCCATCCAGGTGGAATATCAGGGAAAGAGCCTTCGAAGCGGCACGAGGGTTTACTGGACGGTTCGCGCATGGGACCAGCGGGGACGTGTGAGCAGGTTTGCCGCGCCCGCGTGGTATGAAACAACGCTGCTCTCGCAGGCCGATTGGAAAGCTGAATGGATCACTGACCACCGGGAGAACGAACCGGCGGACCCGTTTTCGACCCTTCCGGCGCCGTTGCTGCGAAAGGAGTTCGTGCTTGATAAGAAGATTCAGCGTGCGCGGCTCTACGTTTCCGGCCTGGGTTGCTATGAAATGAACATCAACGGCAAACGCGTGGGAGACCACGTGCTGGAGCCTGGATGGACCAAGTACTCCAAACGCGTGTTGTTTTCGACATACGATGTGACCGGCCTTCTGCGCGGGGGCACCAACGCCATTGGCGCGATGCTTGGAAACGGCTGGTATAACCCCCTGCCGTTGCGTTTTTGGGGGCACCTGAACGTGCGCGAGCACCTGACCATCGGGCAGCCGCGGCTGATTGCTCAACTGCACGTGATTGACGCAGACGGTCGCGAAAGCATTGTGGCGACAGATGCAACCTGGCGCACGGCCGAGGGGCCGGTGCTCAGGAACAACCTGTACCTTGGCGAGACGTATGATGCCCGCAAAGAGATCGCCGGCTGGGACCAGCCGGGATTCGACGACTCCGGTTGGCGGGCCGCGCGCCTGGCATTCGGGAATCTCGGGCCGCTGAAAGCGCAGGAAGCGCCGCCGATCCGCGTGACACGCGAGTTGAAGGCCAGGACCGTGACTGAGCCCAAGCCGGGTGTTTTCATATTTGATCTTGGCCAGAACTTTGCGGGTTGGGTGCGGTTGCGTGTGAAAGGCGCTGCCGGCACGGTTGTGAAGCTGCGCTACGGTGAACTGCTCTATGGAGACGGCACGCTGAACGGGATGACTGCCGTTTGCGGGCAGATCAAGGGCGGCGGGCGCGACTATGAATACCCCGGCGAGGGGTATCCCAAAACCGCATGGCAACAGGACACCTACATCCTCAAGGGCGATCCGCAGGGCGAAGAGTGGAGTCCGCGATTCACATTTCACGGTTTCCGTTATGTTGAGGTGAAAGGCTTCCCCGGCAGGCCAGCGCTGGACGCCATCACCGGGTTGCGGCTTAACTCGGATGTTCCATCCGCCGGCACGTTCGCGTGCTCGAATGAGACGATGAACAGGATTCAGGAAATGGTTCTGTGGACAGAGTTAAGCAATCTCTTCAGTGTGCAATCTGACTGCCCGCACCGGGAGAAGTTTGGCTATGGGGGCGATATCGTGGCTGCCAGTGAGATGGGGATATTCAATTTCGACATGGCGGCTTTTTACACGAAAGCGGTTCTGGACCTTGCGGATTCCGTGAGGCCGAACGGCGGCTTTACGGAGACGGCTCCATTCGTTGGCATCAGCGATGAGGGTCTGGGCGAGAAGTCCGGTCCGATCGGTTGGGGCACCGCCCATCCCTTATTGCAGGCCCAGTTGCTCCAATACTACGGGGATAAGCGCATCATTGCCGAGCAGTATGACAGGACCATGCGCTGGCTCGAACTGCTCAAGTCGCAGGCGCGGGAGGGCATTCTGGATAATGGCATTAGCGATCACGAGAGCATTGCGCCCAAACCCAGGGCGCTTACGGGAACGGGATTCTACTACATGAACGCGCGACTGGCGGCGCGACTGGCCCGGGCACTCGGCAAGGATAGCGATGCCCGACGGGCGGAGGAACTTGCGGAACAGATCCGGGTCGCATTTAACAGAAAATTCCTGGATGCGCAGACCGGTCGGTATGGCGAAGGGACGCAAGCGAGCCAGGCGTTTGCCCTCTACCTTGGCCTGGCGCCGGACGAGCAGAGGTCACGTGTGCTGGACTGGCTGGTGGCCGATATCGTCCAGAAGAACAACGGTCATCTGACGACCGGGATCTTCGGGACGAAGTTCATGCTGAATTGCCTCACGGATCTTGGGCGCGCTGATGTTGCTTGGCAAATTGCCAGTCAAAAGACCTTTCCAGGATGGGGACACATGCTTGAGAACGGCGCCACGACTCTTTGGGAGCATTGGGAGTTCAGTGACAACACCTACTCGCATAATCATCCGATGTTCGGGTCGGTGAGTGAGTGGTTCTACAAAGGGTTGGCGGGCATCGAGGCGGCCGACGACGCGGAGGGTTTTGATCGGATCACGATTCGCCCGCCGGCATTTGCGGGGCTGGATTGGGTGAAGGCGACTTACCAGTCCATCCGCGGCCCGGTGTCCAGCCAATGGATGCGCAATTCAAAGAGCTTTAGCATGCGCGTGGGAGTCCCCGTGGGCGTCACGGCCGAAGTCTGGGTGCCGGCGTCTGCCGGTGACAACGTGACTGAAAATGGCAGAGCCCTCGGGAGTGCCCGAGGGCTCAAGCTGCTGAAGCGCACGGAGAATTATGCCGTGGTCCTGTGCGGTTCCGGTGATTACCGGTTTGAAAGCCGGTCTGATTAGCTCATGTAAGGCAGTGACCAGGGCTTGCGATACTTCACGGTCAGCATTTTGTTGGCCTCCCTGTCGTCGATGATCCGTTCCTTGGTGGCGTCCCAGTGGATCTTGCGTTTGACTCTGTAGGAGATGTTGCCCAGGTGAGCCACCGATGAGACATGGTGCGCCTTCTCGAGATTGAGCACGGGTTTCTGCCGGGTTTTCATGCAGTCCAGGAAGTCGCGAACGTGCGCCGGGCGCGGGTCGGGGCTGCCGGGCTTTTTCTGAGAATCGAGGTTCGCCTGCTTGCGCTCGGTGATGATTTCCCATCCTGAGTCGTTGAGGATGATGGTGCCTTCCGTCCCGTTCCATTCCACGCCCCAAGAGCGGCCATTCAGGCCATTGTTCAAACCGGCGATGTGCTCCCAAACCAGCATGTAAGAGGGGAACTCATAAACGGTGATTTGCGAGTCGGGCGTTTCCGAGTTGTCATCAAAAACGAACTTGCCGCCGCTGGAGGAGGCGGACTTGGGGGGTTCCGGGCCCATGCCCATCAGGGCCATATTCAACAAATGCACGCCCCAGTCGGTCATCAGACCGCCGGCGTAATCCCAGAACCAGCGGAAGTTGAAGTGAAAGCGGTTCGGGTTGAAAGGCCGCTTCGGGGCGGGCCCGAGCCAGAAGTTATAATCGGCTGTGTCGGGTGGAGTGCCGTTCGGCGGATTCCCGATGGTGGGCAGCCAGTCCAGGTATGCCCAGGCGCGCGCCACGCTGATGCGGCCCAGCTTGCCCGAGCGGATCATATCCGTGGCTTCCTGGATGTGCTGCGAACTGCGCCATTGCGAACCCATCTGCACCACAGTTTTGTGACGCTCCGCCGCGCGCAGCATAGCCCGGCCCTCGGCGATGGTGGTGGCGAGCGGTTTCTCCACATAAACATCCTTGCCAGCCTGGCATGCCATGACTGTTGGCAGCGCGTGCCAGTGATCCGGCGTGGCTACGATGACCGCGTCAACGTCCTTCCTGTCGAGAACACGGCGAAAATCCCGGGTGGTTTCAGGAGTGTAGCCGCGCTGCTTCTCAACAATTTTCAAGCCCTGCGCGGTCATGGCGTCATCCACATCGCAGATGATCGGGCACTCGACTTCGGGATTGCGGAGGAAGCAGGCGAGATCACCCCGTCCCATGCCGCCCGAGCCGATGAGTGCGATGCGCACTTTGCTGTTGGCGCCCGCCTCCTGGGCGCGTGCGGAGCGCACGAAAGGCCCGGCCATACTCAGGGCAAAAGGGGCAATGGCAGCTGCTGTTGCGGTCCTGGATAAAAACTGTCGGCGTGAAACCTCATTCATACCACTATGCTTGATTGAAGTACGCAATTCGAGCAAGCCGAAAAGATCCGAAAAGAACCGAAAAAGACCCTGGCTCCAAAAAAATCCGCCGTCCGCATCTCCGGACGATCTTGGGTTTGTTAAAGCCGCCCCCGTGAAACGTTCGTCAAGCGGAGCAGGGAGCGAATACCGCTTCGGTCATGCCATGAATGATCTTCTTGTCGGCGGGGCAGATGGTGGCCAGCACGCCGCCAATCGTGGCGCGCGCCGCGTCGCCCTCGCCGGACACAAAGTAGTATGGGCACAACCGCGCGCGCCCCTTCATGGGCTGAACCTTTGCATGTTCGAAATCGTACCACGCGGTGTCAACGAGTGCCGGATGATGATACTTTTGGAGCACGCGTGGTGATTGTTCGAAATCGCGAAGGGCATCTGCCAGCGCTGCCGCCCACTCGGAGCCTGGAAGATCGCTGCCAAGAAAGACCCCGCGCGCGCCCCAGGCATGGGCTGAAAACCCGGACACTTTCAGGATGAGGTCGCGTTCCTTTTGTGAAAGTTTTTCGAGCTGCGCCCAGTTGGTCACATCCAGGCCCGGGATGGCGCCGTGCGGCGGCAGCGGCGCCGGATCCACGATCCATGTTCGCGGCGTCAGGGCACGCATACGCCTGAAGAAATTTTCACCGAGATTTTGACGCCAGAACTCATCGAGATTTCGATTCCAAAGGAGTGCCAGCAGCATTTTTTCCTCGAGAAACGCCTTTGGCGGTGGAGTTATCGTGATTTGCTTTTCAACCGCCTTTTGGAAAAGCAGGCTCGAAGAGGGGATGTTGGGCAAATCAAAAAGTTCGAAGAAGCGATAGACTGCCTCGTCTGCGCCGATCTTCAGATCTTCCGGTCGGACAACATTGAAGCGCGGGCCGAGTTGAGCTGCGAGCCACTGCATTTCCGGGCGGTACGTTGCTGCTTCCTCGGATACCACGATGTGCACTTTGGGTGCATCGCCGAAAATGGAATTGAATCCCCGGACCATGCCGTCGGCGCCTCCGACAACTGTGCAACCGGCATTGGCGTAGATCCTGTTGAGCCACGCTGTGAGGCCAATTCCTCCGGGCACAGAATCCAACTCCGTGACACTGAGCCCGTCGTGGGTCAGGAGCAAATCCGGCCGGATCACGCGTGGCACGGCGGTCTTGAAGGTTGCGGAGCGCTGAAGTTCGACGATACGGGGCGGTTTGCCAAGCTCAAGCCAACGGGCGACCCATTGGGGTTGAGCGCCTTCAACGCTTTTGCGGTAGAGGAGGTTGGCGGCCTTGTAGAACTGCAGGAGCACCCGTCCGAGTTGCTCGATATCGTTGGCCAGCTTTTTCCCAAGCGCAAACGGGGCGGTGGCGACGCGCCAGTCATGGCCGGCAAAGAGTCCGCCTGTGGGCATGTTGTTGCGCACGAACAAGGCGCGTTTCGCCTGTTCGCGTTCAGATACGTGCTGTCGGTCTTGCTCGGGAGTGCTCAAACCCGTACCTGTCCCTGGCCGAACCCCAGCCATTTGTAACTTGTCAGCTCTTCAAGCCCCATTGGACCGCGCGCGCCAACTTTGTCGGTGCTGATTCCGATTTCGGCGCCCATGCCAAATTCGCCGCCGTCTGTGAAGCGGGTGGAGGCGTTCCAATATACGGCTGCGGAATCAACGCGCTTGAGAAACTCCCGGGCATGCGCCTCGTTGCGGGTCACGATGCTGTCCGAATGCGCGGATCCATAGTGGTTGATGTGCTCGATTGCCTGCGGCAATGTGTCCACCAGCCGCACGTTCAGGATGTAGTCGTTGTATTCCTTGAAGAAATCCTCATCTGCGGCCTTTTTCAGCAATCCGCTCTCGGTAATGCCACCGGTGTCTTTCTTCAGGATGTCGAGGCTAGCGTCATCGGCACGCAGTTCCACCTTCTTCGATACGAGCTGCCTGGCGACCCTGGGCAGAAACTCCGGGGCAATTCTGCGATCGATGAGCAGCGTTTCCATGGCGTTGCAAACAGCCGGGCGCTGCACCTTGGCGTTCATCACAATGGACTCGGCCATGTCGAGATCGGCTTCGCTGTCCACGTAAACATGGCACACGCCCTTGTAATGTTTGATGACGGGCACTTTCGAGCATTCTGCCACTGCGCGGATCAGCGCTTCGCCCCCGCGCGGCATGCAGAGATCAACATATTGAGTCAGCGACAGAAGCGCTGGAATTGCTTCACGATCGGTCGTGCTGACGACCTGTATGGCGTGTGCGGGGAAGGAGGGCAATGCAGCCGTGGCGGCGGCGGTCATGACCGTTCCGATGACCTGGTTGGAGTGCAGCGCCTCCTTTCCGCCGCGCAGAATCACCGCGTTTCCGGACTTGAAGCAGAGGCTTGCGGCATCGGCTGTGACATTCGGGCGGGATTCGTAAATAATGACCACAACCCCGATCGGGGTGCTTAACTTTTGAAGTTTCAGCCCGTTGGGCCGCACCCGCTCATCGAGAACCCGGCCGACCGGGTCGGGCAGCGCCGCCACTTCCCTCAATCCATCTGCCATGGCCTTGATGCGTTTGGCGTCCAGGCGCAACCGGTCGAGCATAGCCGTGGAAAGTCCCATTTCCCGGGCCGTGTTGAGGTCTTCGGCATTGGCCTTTTGGATTTCGGCGGCGCGATCCTCGAGGCTCTTTGCCATGGCCAGCAGGGCGCGATTTTTTTCGTCAGTGCCCAGAGCCGCCACTTCTCGGGAAGCCTGCCGCGCCTGGCGTGCCAGAGTTTCCATTTGTTCACGCAACGTCATACCGGGAAACATTAAGCGCGCCTGGCCTTTCCGGCAATCCCTACCGCAGGTACATCCGAAAACACGCCTCCTCCGAACAGCGAGCGCATTGGGCAGCGGGGCGGTATCTCCGCTGCAAGCGGACGAATGTCAGAAGGACCCGAGGCAACATCCAATATGTGAGGCTTAAAGACCGGCGGCAGCCCAACCGGCGAGCAATCGCAGCATGTTTTGAGCTGTCCGGGTCAGGCCGCGAGCCAAAGGCGACGCCTTGCTCCGTGATGCCGAGTCAACGCCGGCCAGAATGGTGAAGCAAGCAGCGGTCGCGGCGGCTGGCACCCCTGCCCACACGGCAAGAGCAAGGCCGGTTACGATCAACAGCGGACCGAGGGTTGGGCCGGTCTGCACTTTCAAAGCGCCGGAGGCGAATGGGCGGTTTTTGCGGGCAGGGTTGCTGCGATCCGAGTCGAGCGCGAACCATTCCGCTAATATGAGCGCTCCCCAATGGCAAAACAGGAATGCCGAAACGGCTACAAGCGCGTCCGCAAGAGAAGCTTTTATGCCGCTCAGGATCATCAGGAGGCACGGAAGCAGCACCACTGCGTTCTCTGCAATGGACGCGGACATGAGAATCTTCGCCAACTCCGGCAGCATCGCGGATGGGGACGGAAACACCGGACCGTGTTCGGCGCATTGGAACGCTCGCCGGCACAGGGCAGGGGACCCGTTGACCACAATCGCAGCGCGCGCCCGCTGCCAAACCGGCAGGTCCACAGTCGAATTGCCGGCGTAATCAAAGCCGCGCTCGCCAAACAGCTCCGCAAGTTTTTCCCCTTTATTTCTGCCCCGCAGGTTCAGTTTGCCGTTGCTGGCCAGCACCCCATCGAAGATCGGCAGATGGTTCGCCACAGCCTTTCCCATCGCGGCATCCGACGCGGTGACCAGCAGAACGCGCCGTCCCCTGGTTCGCTCGGCTCTGAGGAACTCGATTAGCGGCCCATTGTAAGGCAGTGTGGAAACATTCACGGCTACCCGGGAGGCGATTTCGGCTTTGAGGCGCGCGCGCCCGCGTGCCCACCATGCGAACACCGGAAACAGGTAAAGCGGGTTCTTCTGCAGCAGCCGCACGAGCGATTCCCAAAGCATATCCGTGTGGATCAACGTTCCGTCCAGGTCCACGCACAGCGGAATGAGAGTGTCAGATTTTTGAGCGTTTGCCGACATTTAATGTCCTGCCTTGTTGCCCGGTTCCGGCAAGAATGTAAAGAATATCAGCAAAAAGAACGGCGGCGCGGATAACGGGCTGTGGCTACGGGCCGGCTTTCTCCACGATACCCAGTGTTTTGCCCAGGAAGGTGTAGGCCAACGCGGACATGTAGGCTGCCTGCTTGTTGTCAGCCGCGCCCCCATGGCCGCCCTCGATGTTTTCGTAGTAGAGCACCTTGTGACCCTGCTCCAGCATCCGCGCCGTCATCTTTCGCGCATGGCCGGGATGCACCCGGTCATCGCGGGTGGAGGTGGTGATCAATGTTGGCGGATATTCCCTCTCTTTGGACAGGTTCTGATAGGGGGAATAGCGCCGAATGAACGCCCATTCCTCGGGCAGGTCCGGGTTGCCGTATTCCGCCATCCAGCTTGCTCCTGCCAGTAATTGGTTATAGCGTCGCATGTCCAGCAGTGGCACCTGCGAGACAACTGCCCCGAATAGCTCGGGGCGTTGTGTCAGCATGACTCCCGTCAGTAAACCGCCGTTGGACCCGCCCTGAATCCCGAGGCGCTGCGGCGAGGTGAGCTTGCGCTTGATGAGGTCTTCCGCAACCGCGGCGAAGTCGTCATACGCGCGCTGGCGTTTTTGCTTCAATGCGGCCTGGTGCCATTTCGGACCGAACTCGCCGCCGCCTCTGATGTTTGCCAGGACGTAAACGCCGCCTCGTTCGAGCCAGCCGACTCCGGTGCCGGGAGCGTAAGATGGCAGCATCGGTATCTCAAAACCGCCGTAGCCGTAGAGCAAAGTGGGGTTCTGCCCATTCGTTCTCAGGGCTGCCGGAGCAACCTGAAAATAGGGGATGCGGGTTCCATCTTTGGAGATCGCCTGATGCTGCGTGATCTCCAGTCCGTTCGTCCTGAAAAACGCCGGCATGGATTTGAGATTCTCGCGCTCCGATTTTCCAACTGTGCCGAGGTACAGTGTCGCGGGTGTCAGAAAACCTGAAACTGTGAGGAAGAAATCGTCCGATTCGTGATGGTCCACCCCTGTGACGCCCAGGTTTCCGTAAGCGGGCATGTCCAACTCGGTCCGAATCCATTTGCCCGAAGCAGGATCGAGCACAGACAAACGGCTTTGGACGTTCCGAAGCTCGTTCAACAGCAGGAAGTTTTTTGTCCTCGAGGTTGCGGCGAGGCTGCTGCGTTCGGTGGGGGCAAAGAGGACGGCCATTTCGCGCTTTCCCTCCAAATACGCCTTGAGCGGGCAGGCCAGCAAAGATCCTGCCGGGAAGGTTTTGCCATCCACAGTCCACTCCGACCGGAGCGACAGAATCAGTTGGTCCTTGAACGTTGAGATTTCCGCGTCGTCGGGTTTCTCAACCTCCACCCATTTCTGTCCCTGCCGCAACTGCATCAGGCTGGTGTAAAAGCTCGGGTGCCTGCCAATGAACTCATACGTGTGCTCCTGATCGTGTGTCACCGTCACGCTCACCCAAACGTCGTCTGTCTTTCCTTCAAGAACGAGGCGGGCGGCTTCCAGGGGGGTGTTGCGCTTCCACTCCTTGATGATGCGCGGGTAGCCGGAAGTGGTTAGCGATCCAGCGCCAAAGTCCGTTCTCACATACAGAGTGTCTTTGTCTTTCCAGGCGATTCGCGTTTTGGCTTCCTTCAGAAAGAAACCGGCATCTACGAACTGTTTTGAGTTCAGGTCAAACTCGCGCACCACGACCGCATCCGCTCCGCCCCGGGACAGATGCAGCATGGCGCGGTCGTAGGAAGGGAAAAGCACATCCGCTCCTTTCCAGACCCAATTCTCCTCCTCTTTAGCCCCGAGCGCGTCGAGGTCCAAAACAGTCTCCCATTTCGGCCGAGCGTTTCGATATTCATCGAGGGTGGTTCTGCGCCACAGCCCGCGCGGGTTTTGCTCGTCCCGCCAGAAATTGTAAAACCATGGGCCGTGCTTTGTGATGTGGGGAATTTTGTCTTTGGAATCCAGGATCTGCAGCAAACGGCTGCGGATCGGCTCGAATGCCGGCGATTTTTCGAGCTCTTTTATCGTGACGGCGTTTTGTGCCCGCACCCAATCCAGAGCCTGCTCGCCCGTTACTTCCTCCAGCCAAATAAAAGGGTCCTCCACCAAAGCTGCTGCATTCCCAGTTGCTGCCGCAGTCATTACAGCAATGCACAGTGTTTCCAGCACCACATTCGACTTCATAGCATTGTGCAATGAATCATAGGAGGAGAATCCCTGAATGACAGATTTTTCTGTCCTTTTGCACGAGCGCAGGACCGAAGATTGCAGCGACCCGGGGCGGTCTGAAACCGTTCAGGGCGGTTACGGAAAAGGAATCCGGTGCAGGGGGAAAATCCTAATGAGGATGTGATCACGGTCCCCGGGCGATCGGCACTCGAACGGTTTGAAACTGTTCTCGACTGGTCTTGAAGGCGAGTGCGGCGGAAGTGTTGGTTGGGGATGGAACCTTGAGGGAAACGCAACCGATCAATTCCAAGAAAAAAACTTGAACAGTTGTTCTTGATAAGGGTCCAAGCTTTGTATTACAAAGTAAATATGAATCAATCCATGAATTCTGTCCCGCCACCTATTCCGGGCTTTTTCCAACGTCGCGCCACTCTCTTCAAATTGTTCGGCGTCGCCATCCTCATTCTGCTGCTGTTGATCCCCCTGGGTATGATCAACTCTGTCCTAAAGGAGCGATTGCAGCGCCGGAATGACGCTGTGACCGAGATCACTTCCTCGTGGGGGCGTGAGCAGGAAATCATCGGCCCCGTTTTGATTGTTCCCTTCCGCTATACGGTGAAATCCTGGAAAGAGCAGCCAACGGCTTCCGGAAAGATTGAAAAGATGGAGGTTTTGGAAACAGCCACTGGCCATGCCTGTTTCCTGCCGGCCCGGCTTGACATATCGGGCGACATCAAGCCTTCGGAACTTCGCCGGGGCATTTATGATGCGGTTGTCTATTCGGGCAAGCTTTCGCTGAGCGGGCATTTTGCGCCGCCCGATTTTGAGAGCCTGCGGATTGCCGAGCAGGATGTCCTGTGGGGTGAGGCGATTGTGACGATGGCTATCCCGGATTTGCGGGGCGTTAAAGAAACCATCTTCCTTGAATGGGGCGGGGAAAGGGTCGCTTTGGGACCCGGCAGCAAGCTGAGGGATTACGCCTCGGGTGTTCACGCGCGGGTGTCCGGTCTAAAAGGCCGCGGTGAATCCATTCCGATGAAACTCGATCTGAGCCTCAATGGGAGCGGCGGCATGCGCTTCGCTCCTCTGGCGGCGCAGACCACCGTAAAAATCACCTCGCCATGGCCGGACCCCAGTTTTCGGGGGGCTTTTCTGCCGTCTGATCGAAAAGTTGGTTCAAATGGTTTTGATGCGGTCTGGCAGGTATCTCAATACGGACGCAATTTCCCACAGCAATGGGCGGAGCGTGACGGCTCGTCCGGCCTCGGGCAGTGTGCCTCCACATCCCTATTTGGAGTGTATTTTCTGTCCGGCATAGACTCCTACCGGAACGTCGAGCGGGCGATTAAATATGGAGTGTTGTTTCTGGTGCTGGTGTTCGTCGTCTTCTTCCTCTTTGAGTTGCTATCCGGCCTGCAGATTCACCCGTTTCAATACGCGTTGGTGGGCGCTGCGCTGTGCTTGTTTTACCTTGGTCTGCTTTCGCTTTCTGAATTCGTTCGTTTTGGGTACGCGTACCTGGTTTCGGCTGCGCTGACGTCCGGGTTGATCTGGTTCTATTGCGTCGCGGCCCTGAAGAGCGGACGGCGGGCGATGATCCTGGCCGCTTTGCTTGTGGCCACCTACACGTTCCTGTATGTGACTTTGCAATCGCAGGATTACTCGCTGCTTATCGGCACGGCAGGCCTGTTCGTTGCGCTCGCGGCGGTCTTTTTCCTGACCCGCAAAATCGATTGGTATCATCGCGACGGGGCAGGCGGCCAGGCGTAGGCATTTGCGCAACCCGGAGCGCCATTTTCTAATGAACCGTCACGCGCCCGAATGCGTAGCCGGACTTGAAGTAGCCGAAACCTGCGTTCTGTTTCTGCAACAGGGATCCGCCGAAGGCTATGGATTTGCCTGTGCCGGGATCGATGATCGAGCCTTTGAACTGGCCGGTTCCGGGCACAATAGTCATGGACATGCGATTGGTGCCGAGGTTCGTGATCCTGCCATTCAATGCAACCTCGATTGGGTTGCCAAACTCACGTCCGTCCACATTGAACTGCACGGCGCTGTTTGCGAGCTCGATCATAGGGACACCATTGGTCCGCACCCAGCGGGAGCCAGCGATGGCGGAGCGGAAGGAGAAGCCGGACGGGAAGTTGGATGAGGCAAGGTTGGACGGTTTGATCCAGTGAGATTCGCCGGTGAAATCGTCTGTGGGCCGGTCTTCGATTGCGGTCCAGCTCAGCAGCGAGCCCTGCCCGCGATAGAGAGGCACGTAGAGGGGTATCACACCGTTCTTCGAGATGGGCGTTGAGCGGCTGATGGCTGTGCCGTCGGCGAGTTTTCCCGCCCAGATGCTGAGGCCTGAGGCGCTCACTTTGACGGTGCCATAGGAATCCCCGGCAGGCAGTTGTGGATCGCCATCCTGGCCTGCGAGCACCATTGTGTATTGGCCCTTCCAGGGCGCCGGGTTGGTGCGGATGTGGAACGTGGAGCGATCTCCAGAGAGATCGGCCACCCAGGAGCCTTCCGAGACCCAGCCCGAGACTTTATCGAGCCCGTTGGTGTCGAGAGCGAGCTGCAGCGTGATGGGATTTGTGCCCCGCCGCGCAATGAGGTTCGTTGCCATGCAATCGAGATTAAACTTTCCCGAGAATGGGTATTTGCGAAGGCCGATTTGCAGGTAGCCGGTGTACTTGCCGCGGCTGCTGCTTTGCAGCGAGAAGAATCCGGTTGAATGTTGCTTCAGCTCATCCGATTCGTAGAACAAGCCTTTGTAAGTACCCTTCGTGCCGAGGTACGGGCTTGGCACGAACCGGGCCTTGAGTTGCACGTCGGTGGTTGCCACAAACGTCAGCTTTGGATTGCTCGATTCGAAAGTGCCGCTCCATCCCGCAAATTCCTGGGAAGGGCCTGCCACGGCGCTGATTGAATAGGTCTGCCCCACGACCAGGGCCGCCGGGCTGCCCAAAACCTGTCCCTCGCCTTCGACGACGACGCGGAAGTTTCCGGGAGGCGTGGGCCTCAACTGGACGGAGAACTGGAAAGTGTCGCTTGCCGAGCCGGTGCCGTCGCTCACGGTGACGGTGATTGTAGCCACACCGGTCCTGTTTGCCAGAGGGTTGATGGCGATGGTGCGGTTTGCACCTGAGCCCGCCAGGATGATCGCGGAGTTGGGCACCAATTGCGTGTTGGACGACGTGGCGGTCACGGTGAGGCTGGAAGCTGCGGTGTCGGGGTCGCTGATGGTGAAGGCGACCGGGGGCATATTCGAGCCGAGAGCCACAGCGCGATGTGGAATGTCCGAAATGGAGGGCAGATTGTTGACCAGCACCGTGAATTGGGCCGTCTTTGTTGCGCCGCCACTATCCGCCACGGTCAATGTGATCGTTGCGGTGCCCGTCGCGTTTGCATTCGGAGTGAACCGCAGGGTTCCTGTTGCAGCCGGGCTGGTGTAGGTGACCGTTGGAGAGGGAATGAGCGAAGGATTGCTCGATGTTGCGGTCACCGTAAGAGTCTGCGTTTCGTTTGTCGCGCCGGTGGAAATTCCCGTGAGCGACACGGTTTGGACTCCCGCATTGACGTTGATGGCGATGTTGGCTGGAGTGTTGATCGTCGGTGGATCGTTCACAGCCGCTACGGTTACGTTGAATGTTTTGGTAACGATATTGTTCGAGGTTCCGCTGTCTCTCACGGTGACGGTGATGGTTGCGGAGCCGAATTTTGTCGCGACCGGACGGAGCGTGAGTGTGCCGGTTGCAGCCGGGCTGGTGTAGGTCACGGTGGGCGCGGGAATCAGGCTGGTGTTGCTCGAGCTTGCGGTGACCGTGAGCGTTTGGGACTCGTTGGGAGCGCCGGAGGAGATGCCCGCAAGATTTGCGGTGAAGGGCGCGGAATCCTCGTCAACGGTGATGTCGGACGGCACGGTGAGCGTCGGCGCCTGATTGACGGAGGTGACCGTGACCACAAAAGATTTTGTGACGATGCTGTTTGTGGGGCCGCCGTCGTTCACGGTGACACTGATCGTTGAGGAGCCCGACATGAAGGCGACAGGGGTGAAGCGCAATGTGCCGGTAGTGGCTGGAGAAACGTAAGAAATCACTGGTGTTGGAATGAGCGCGGGATTGCTGGATGTTGCGGTCACAGTCAGCGTCTGAGCCTCGGCGGCAGACCCCGAAGAAATTCCGGAGAGGGCGACGGTCTGTTCGGCTGCATTCTCGGGAAGAGTGATGGCGGCGAACCCATTCAGCGTGGGCGGGTAGTTAATTACGGGCAGGGGAATGGTGTACGTAGTTTCCGGCGAGTAGTCGCTCTCCAGTCCCCAACTGTCGTAGGCAGTTGCGGCAAAATAATACGTGGTACCCTCCACCAGGTCGGCGATGGTCAGCATGGTGGCATTGCCGGCATCATGCACCTGAGTATATGTCCTGCTGGCTGTCCCAACA
This sequence comes from uncultured Verrucomicrobiota bacterium, assembly GCA_964401575.1. Taxonomy (GTDB): domain Bacteria; phylum Verrucomicrobiota; class Verrucomicrobiia; order Limisphaerales; family UBA8199; genus CAYNZC01. The sequence goes on along the minus strand of CAYNZC010000026.1, from coordinate 8,625 downwards.
TAGACATTATACCCGACCACATTTGTGTCGGGGCTGGGGTCCCAAGCGAGCGTAACGCTGGCCGCAGAACAGGCGTAAGTGCCTGCCAGGACGAGACCTGCTATCAATAACAACTTGTGAGCCGCGTGTCTCACCCTTTGGAGCACTTCTAGATGAAACATAATCTGGCAGGCACCATTGCATAAGGCTTGCCAAAGTATCGCCCAGAGCGAATTAGCCGTGCTGAGGCGCGAAAACAGCAGTGAATTCACGGGTTTCGGCGAGTGCGCCTCCATGCCCTTGCGCATGGAGGATGTCTCCAAACAGAGCAGTTGGGAAAAGAGGTGCCCAACCGGGTGACAATCATGTTCCGTACAAACCCCGAAAAAGGTCCGTATTGGTCGGAGTTGAGAACATGAGATGGCGGAACGAACATCACCTCAAGCATTTATTGCGCGATATGTATCACAGTTGGTTTTAGATGTTTTGATGAACAAACAATTCTTAAAGAAGGCCGTAATCGTGGTTTGCTCCCCGAAAGGAGGAGCTCCAAATGTCTGATATAGCCATTGGCCGCATCACCGGCCGCGGTTTCTTCACTTCGTTTGGGTTTTCGCCGATGCCCCTGTGGAAACGGGCTCTGGATTTCCTGCTGATTGTGCTCCTGTCGCCGGGCTTGCTACTGGCCATGGGACTCGCCGCGTTAGTTATAAAAATTAATTCGAGGGGTCCGCTGTTGTTCACACAGGAACGTGTGGGTTACAGGGGGCGTCGTTTCCGGATCTACAAGTTTCGCACAATGCACGCGGGAGCTGAGACCCACTCTCACGAGAGTTATGTTAAGAGCCTGATCGACTCCGAAAAACCGATGGTGAAGCTGGATTCCCGGAACGATCCACGTCTTATTCCAATGGCCGCCCTGATTCGCGCTACGGGTCTGGACGAGCTGCCGCAGGTGTTCAATATCCTCAAGGGGGACATGAGCTTTGTGGGGCCGCGTCCGTGTGTGCCTTATGAGTATGAAAACTATAAGCCGCAGCACAGGGCAAGGCTCAATTCCGTTCCCGGGCTGACGGGTCTTTGGCAGGTGAGCGGGAAGAACCGGACGACCTTCGATCGGATGGTGGAGCTGGACATCGAGTATTCGAGAAAACGCTCCCTTTGGCTGGATCTTTGGATCATTTCGAAGACCTTCGGCGCGCTCGCCAATCAGTGCAGGGATTTGCAAGAACGCAAAAAAGCGGCTGTCGGCAACATAATTGCTACTATGCCGGATTGCGACCTTCAAAAATCATGAAAACGCTGAATATCGGGGTGGTGGGCTGCGGGTATTGGGGCCCTAACCTGGTTCGGAACTTGAAGCAGATGGCTAACTGCCGTCTCAAGATCCTTTGCGACAGCTCCGCGCAACGGCTCTCGCACATGTCCAAGCTTTATCCGGACATGCGGATTACTGAGGATTACGAGGACTTGTTGCGTGATCCTGAAATTGACGCCGTCGTTGTCGCGACGCCTGTGCGGTTTCATCATCCGATGGCCAAAGCGGCGCTGAGCGCGGGCAAGCATGTATTTGTCGAGAAGCCTCTGGCTCGAACGGCTGCGGAAGCCGAAGAACTGGTGGAAATGGCCGAGACCAGGAACCTCGTGCTGATGGTTGGCCACACGTTCCTCTTCTCCCCGGCTGTTTGGAAGATGAAGAGCATTATTGACGCCGGAGACATCGGGGAAGTGCAATACATCTCGGCGCGGCGTCTGAACCTCGGGTTGTTCCAAAAGGACATCAACGTGGCGTGGGACCTTGCGCCGCACGATATCTCGATCATTCTGCACCTGCTGGATGAATTGCCGGTGAGCGTTTCGTGCATGGGCAGCAGCCATGTAAATCCGAAGATTGAGGATGTTACCATGATGCACCTGAACTTCCGCAGGAACCGGTGCGCGTTCATTCACAATAGCTGGCTCGATCCCAAGAAAGTTCGCCAGATGACGGTGGTGGGCTCACAGCGGATGATCATTTACGATGACACCGAGCCGCTCGAGAAGCTCAAGATTTACGATGCGCGTGTGGAAGTGCCGCCGCATTATGACACCTTTGCCGAGTTCACCTACTCTTATCACTACGGGGATTCCTATGTTCCCTATATCAAGCAGGACGAGCCGTTGAAACTGGAGTGCGCGCAGTTCCTCGAGGCTATCCGCGAGGACAGCGTACCTGTCAGCAACGGTCACTTCGGTTTGGAAGTGGTGCGCATCCTGGAAACTTCCAACGAGTCCCTGCAGAGGAACGGGGAAGCCGTGATGCTCAAGGCCGGAACGCCGTGGTCCACCGCCGGCGCGCGAAACGGCAAGAAGAACGGCAAACAAGCGACCGCCGCCGCGGCGCCAGCCTAGGCTATGAGTGATGACGCGCTGCGGCGTATAGCCCCGGACGTCAAACTTGGGCCCGGCGTAAAAATCTACGCCTTCACAAACCTTTATGGGTGTGAGGTTGGCGAGGGCTCGAAGATTGGCACGTTCGTGGAGATTCAAAAAGGCGCCCGGATCGGAAAACGCTGCAAGATTTCCAGCCACACATTTATTTGCGAAGGGGTCACTATCGAGGACGAAGTTTTTGTGGGGCATGGCGTGGTCTTTATCAATGACAAGCGGCCGCGAGCGACGAATCCCGATGGCTCGATGCAGACGGATGCTGACTGGAAGTGCGAGGCGACGCGGGTTTGCCGCAGCGCTTCGATTGGCTCTGGCGCGACAATTTTGTGCGGTGTAACGATTGGCGAACGCGCCATCGTGGGGGCTGGCAGTGTGGTCACAAAGGATGTTCCAAGTGACACCACCGTGGCTGGCAACCCGGCACGCATTTTGAAGAAAACACCGGATCCTCGACTGCAGGAACTTTCAAAATGACAACCAAAATTGCGACAAAAGGCGGGCTCTCCCGCTCAAACTCTGAACGCGGCTGCAATGTGTCTCCGACGAAACCTTTCCTTGTCTGGGCGTTTTGCCTGGTGGCGGTTTTGGTGCTGGGCACCGGATGCCGCACGGTAACCGATGAGGGTGCCTTTTCCCCGGCGCCACCCGAGAAGTTGACCCTTACGGAGGGCGACTCCATTCGTGTCGTGTTCCCCGGCGCCGCAGATCTGAGCACCGTTCAACAAATCCGGAGGGACGGCAAAATTACAATCCCGGTCCTGGGCGAGGTGAAGGCGTCCGGCCTTTCGCCGGCGGAAGTCGAGGCTGAGATTCTCAAGACCTACGGCAGCCAGCTTGTGACAAAGCAGGTGACCGTGACCCTGGAATCGGGCAATTTCCCGGTATTCGTATCCGGGGCGGTTCTGCGGCCCGGGAGGGTGACCTCGGATCGTCCGATCACCGCGCTCCAGGCCATTATGGAAGCCGGTGGTTTTGACCAGTCCAGGGCGAACACAAAAGCCGTGCGCATCATTCGCCACGAGGGCGGACAGGTGCGAAACATCACGATCAACCTGCAACGCACCCTCGATGGAAAAGATCCTACACCCTTTTACCTGAAAGCATCCGATATCGTGTTCGTTCCGGAAAAATTTGCCTGGTTCTAGAAAGCGCACACAGACCTGAGATTCAGCGGCATAAGGTCTGCTGTCTTGGGAGGTGGAAATTGCATCGGACGGTGCGTGAGAAGGCTATTTGAGCAGGGGTCCGTATCTATACGGAATCGCTTAGGTAAACGTTGTTGGATCAACATGTTGACCGATCAGAGGCGCAACACGAGAATCCCTGTTGGTTGAGAAGGAATGATAACGCGGCACATCACGACAGAAGGCGCGGGCGCGGTTCAGAGCGCTCTGGAGTGGTATTGTGCGCGCACCAAGCCGAAGAACGAGCACATCGCAGCGGCGAACCTTCGACGCATTGAGCGCCTGGATGTTTTTCACCCCCGGTTGCGGTCCAAGCAGACCACCCGGAGCGGAGTGGTAAAGCAAGTTACCGAGCCGCTGTTTCCCGGATACATTTTCGTGCGATGCAACTTGCAGGAATCGCTGGACAAACTCCGGCACACGTTCGGGATCAGCAGCCTGGTTCATTTTGGCGGAAGAATCCCTGTCGTGCCCGAGGGTGTGATCGGGGAATTGATGGAATGCTTCGGCGAGGATGAGACGATTTCATTTGAGCGCCAGCCCCTGCCGGGCGAAGTGGTGAATGTCACCACGGGCGCGTTTTTCGGGATGCAGGCGGTTGTGCTTCGTTCGTGGCCGGCCCGGCGGAGAGTGCAGATTTTGTTGGATATCCTTGGGCGTCCGACGCCCATGGAGGTGGATTCAAGCCTCGTGACCGTGGAAGGCAAGTCGCTGGGAGCCATGCTTCCGGAACTGGCCTTGCATGCATGAGGCATGGCGCCGATCGGGGAGCAAGGTCCCGCTGAAGCGGGATTCTGATGCGAACGCCCGATAAAATATGGGCCGGAGCAGGGGCTCCGGAGGGGAGAAAGCAACGGTTGCGCGGGGTAACGCGCGCATGACCACGTGCGGAGCTTTGCCCAAATTCGAGGCGCCGGGCAGAAAGCAGCCCCGGGTTGCTGCGCCTGTGGAGAGCATCTCAAAGCCGGACTCCAGGCCCTGAATCCTCTCAACATCCCCGATTGGAATGACGCGATTAGCGGGCGACCTGATGCCTGGGTGTTTCACACGACCGAGTGGGCGCAAATCCTTCTGGAGACCTATCGTTGGCAGCCTTTCTACCATCGCCTCGGGGAAGGCGTTTTCCCGCTTATCGAGGCGCGAAGCTGGCCGCAGCGGCCGCGCGGCGTTTGTTTACCATTCTCGGATTTTTGCGCGCCGCTTGCTCCGGATTCCGAATCGGTCCGTTCGTGGTTCGATAACGTCGTGGAAATCGGCCGCACGCGCGGTTGGAAATATATCGAGCTGCGGGGCGGGCTTGGCCTGCTGGGGGATCGGGTGATGGCGTCGGAGGAGTATTACGGCCACGAGCTGGATTTGCAGCTTGGCGCGGAGCGGGTGTTTGCCGGGTTTGAGGGCTCAGTGCGGCAGGCGATCCGAAAATCCGGGCGCCTGGGTGTCGTTGTGAGCCTCGGCACGGATATTCAGAGCCTGCGGGATTTCTGGGCCTTGCACGTGCAGACCCGCCGAAGGCACGGTGTGCCGCCGCAGCCGTGGCGGTTCATGCTCAAGATTCACGAGCACTTGATCAGCCAGGGCAAGGGCCTCATCGCTGTGGCGCGAGCCGGAAAAGAGGCCATTGCCGCGTGCGTGTTTCTGCATTCCGGTCGAAAGGCGCTGTTCAAGTTTGGCGCGTCGGATGTTCACGCGCAGGAATCGCGCGGTATGAACGCTGCGTTCTGGTCCGCTGTCCAATACTACGCGGAGAATGGTTTTACCGGGTTGCATCTGGGGAGAACGGATATGGAGAATGCGGGGTTGCGGCGGTTCAAGCTTGGCTGGGGCGCTGCTGAATGTGTCATCCGCTACTGCAGGTATGATTTGGAGCGCGGCGAGTTTATTGCGCAGAACCGGGGAGGGTGCAGCAGCTTTTCCAGGCGGATTTTTCGATGCATGCCGACACCTTTGTTTAAAGCGGCAGGGGCTTTATTGTATAGACACGCGGGTTAGTTTCGAGGCTAATTGATATATGGAGACTCAGGATAAGAACACAGCGCCAGGGATCAAGCCTGCCGACATTATTCGGATATTGTTCCGCAGGAAATGGCTGATCCTGACGTTCTCGCTGTTGGGAGTCATTGCATCGGCTGCCTTTTATTTTCTCATCCCGGCGACCTACAGTTCAGAGGCGAAGCTCTTCATCCGTTACGTTTTGGAAAAGTCGGGTCCTGCCGACAGCGCCGAGGAAGCCCACATTCGCCGGCCGGATGCGGCTGGCGCCAACATCATCAACTCCGAGGTTGAGGTGATATCGAGTTTCGACCTGGCCCTCGAGGTCGTGGAATCGGTGGGTGCGGCCAGGATTCTCCCTCCGCCGCCGGGCGGGGTTGCGAACCGGCACGAAGCTGCCGACCTCGTCAGAAAGAGCATCAAGATTCAAGTGCCGCCCCGCAGCGATGTTGTGCGGATTGTTTTCCAGCACAAAGATCCTGAGATCGTTCAGCCTGTTCTGTCCCAACTCATCGCCGGATACTTGCGCAAACACGGCGAGATTCACCGCGCATCGGGTGTTTTTGACGAAATGCTCACTCAGCGGACGGATGCGATCCGCGCGCAGTTGGCGCAGACGGAGGAGGACTTGAGGAAGTTGCGTGAAAGAGCGGGGGTTGCCTCGATTGACGAGGCCCAGACCGCGTATGCGCAGGAAGCGTCGAGAATTCGCCAGGAAATGAACGACACGCAGGCCGAAATTGCCGCGCGCAGGGCGACCCTGGCATCCATTCCCGGGACCGCTGCCGCTGCTCCGGAATCCACCAATGCAGCGGTTGTTCTGCCGGAGCCCCCGCCGCAGGAAAAACTGAGTGAATACCGCGGACTGATCGCCCGATTGGATTCCATGCGTCGGCGTGAGGATGAACTGTTGCGCCAGTTCACCTCTGAGAACTTTCTCGTGAAGACGATGCAGGAACAGATCGCAGGAATTGAAAAGCAGCGGGCAAAGCTCGAGAAGGATTATCCCGCGCTGCTTGGCGCCGCGCCACCGGTTATCGTGCAGTCAAGCGCCGTGCCGCAGGTTCGTCCGGCGCTGGACCCGGTAGCCGAGAATGCGCAACTGGCGGCGCTCGAGGCCAAGCTGAAAATCCTGGATACGCAGCTTGCAAGCGCCACCACCGAAATCAAGAGGCTCAACGAGATCGAGCCGGAGATTACGCGACTTCAGCGAAAGAAAGAGCTCGAGGAAAACCAGTACAGGCACTTCTTCAGCAGTCTCGAGGAAGCGCAGTTCGACGCCCAACTCGGTGCTGGAAAATCCTCGAATATCGGAGTGGCGCAGTCGCCGTCGCCTCCGTTCCGGGAATCGCGGGAAATGCTCAAGATTGTTGGGATGCTGTTGGCGGGGGGCATTGGGCTTGGCCTTGCCCTGGCATTTGGCTGGGAGATGTATTTGAACCCGTCGATCACCAGCCTCCGGGATTTGCAACGCCGGTTCAAGGGATCTGTATTTATCTCCATACCGAACATGAAAGGCGCCCGGTCCAACGGCGTGGCGCGCGCGCTTCTGAATCCTCCCGGTCCGGACGCCGAAAAGACCGACACCGGCGTCGTCCACTGGACCCCGAACAACCCCATGCAGGTGTACTACGAAGGGCTTCGTGATCGGCTGATGACGTGGTTCGACGTCCAGGGGCTTACCCGTAAGCCGAAGCTGGTGGCCGTGACCTCCTGCAACTCGGGCGCGGGTGTGAGCAACATTGCCGCCGGGTTGGCCTCGACGCTTTCGGAGACGGGTGACGGACGCGTGCTGCTGGTGGATATGAACGTGGGCGAAGGTGCGGCCCATTCCTTCTACAAGGGCAAGCCCGGCCTGGGCATTGACGACGCGCTGCAGTCCGAGAAACGCGATGGCGCGCAGGTGCAGGAGAATCTCTTCGTGGTTGCCGAGGGCACATCCCATCACGAAAAGCTGCCCAGCGTTTTGCCGCGGCGATTCACCAGCCTTGTTCCGCGGCTCAAAGCCAGCGACTTTGATTACATCATTTTCGACATGCCGCCCGTGAGCCCCATTACCATGACTCCGCGGTTATCCGGCTACATGGACATGGTGCTGCTCGTTGTCGAGGCTGAAAAAACATCGAAGGAAGGCCTCAAGCAGGCATCGCAGCTTCTGGCGGATGCCCGGGCGAATGTGGCCACCGTGATGAACAAGGTCAGGCCTCAGGCCCCGAAGTGGCTCGGTATTGACCCGAACCAGACTTGACCGCTGCAATTCGCACAAGCGCTGCGCCGCTCATGCCCGGATTCTGAGCCGGCGTGCCCCGTGCGCGCCCCATTTCACCACCCGGACGACTCCTCGAATGCCCTACGACGTCTATTACGACGCCAAGCCATACATTCCATGGCGATTGCGCATGGCATTCCGGCGCGCATTGGCGAACCGGATCCGGCGCGATTCACAGGATCGGTGGCCCATTCTCGAGTCCGCGTGCAGGCAGCCGGAGGGCTGGCCGGGCTGGCCTGGAGGAAAGCAATTCGCGTTCGTCATCACACACGACGTCGAGAGCGGAGATGGAGTGGCGAAATGTGATGCCCTGATGTCGCTGGAGCGCGAACTCGGGTTCGTGTCTTCGTTCAATTTCATTCCCCAGGGCCCATACAAAACGCCCGAGAGCGTCCGGCAGCACATCGTTGCGGCTGGCTGTGAGGTTGGCGTCCACGACCTCTACCACGACGGCAAGCTTTATCGCACGTTTGACCGGTTCCAGCGGCATGCGGCCACCATCAACAAATACCTTCATGCATGGGGAGCCACCGGGTTCCGTTCCGGCTTCATGCATCACAACCTCGATTGGATTCACGAGCTGAACGTTTCCTACGATCTCTCAACTTTCGATACAGACCCCTTCGAGCCGCAGCCGGATGGTGTGGGCACCATTTTCCCATTCTGGGTTTCCGCCCCGGCAACTGCTGGTTCGGACTCGCAGGTTTCGGGTATCAGCCCTCAGGTTTCAGGTTTCAGGTTTCAGGTTTCAGGTCTCAGCTCTCAGCCCTCAGC